>JAFLRY010000055.1 GCA_022511205.1 Eubacterium sp.
TTAAGGGTAAGCAGGGACGCTTCCGTCAGAACCTTCTCGGTAAGCGTGTTGACTACTCGGGCCGTTCCGTTATCGTTGTAGGTCCCGAGCTTAAGATGCATCAATGCGGTCTGCCCAAGGAAATGGCTATCGAGCTTTTCAAGCCCTTCGTTATGAAGCGCCTCGTTGCCACAGGCGCGGCTTCAAATATCAAATCAGCAAGAAAAATGGTTGAGCGCGCGGCGAATCCCGCGGTTTGGGATGCCCTTGAGGTCGTTATCACCGATCACCCCGTAATGCTCAACCGTGCGCCCACACTTCACCGTCTCGGTATCCAGGCGTTTGAGCCCGTTCTCGTTGAGGGACGCGCGATCAAGCTTCATCCGCTTGTATGTACCGCATTCAACGCCGACTTCGACGGCGACCAGATGGCCGTTCACGTTCCGCTTTCGGCGGAGGCTCAGGCAGAGGCTCGTATGCTTATGCTTGCGGCGAACAACCTGCTTAAGCCCTCAGACGGTAAGCCTGTTGCCGTTCCCACGCAGGATATGGTTATCGGCTCTTACTATCTGACGATGCTTAAAGAGGGCGAGCCGGGTCAGCCGAGATTCTTTAAGGACGAGGCAAGAACCGAGGAGATCTCCTTCGAGCAGGCTAAAGAGATCAGCGGCGGACTTCTTTCCAACGCAGAGCTTCTCTGTGATTGCTCAAACGACGATCTTGCTGAAAAATTCGGAATTTACCGTTCCTTCAACCTCTACAGAGATAAGGACGAGGCCATGATGGCATATCAGGAGGGTTCTCTCGGTATGCACTCTCCCGCCAAGATCCGTGTTTCCAAGGAGGAGAACGGCGAAGTTAGATCAGCTATAATCGTAACCACTATCGGTAGAATTATCTTCAACAACCCCATTCCTCAGGATCTGGGCTTCGTTGACCGCTCAAAGCCGGAAAATGAGTTTGAGCCTGAGATCGGCTTCGTTGTTAAGAAGGGTCAGCTTGGTAAGATAGTAGACAGGCTCATCACCGTTCACGGCGTTTCCGTTGCTTCAGTTGCGCTTGACGCGATCAAGGCTCAGGGCTATAAGTATTCAACCGTATCCGGCACCACCGTTGCCGTTTGCGACGCCCTTATCCCCGATGCTAAAAAGCAGTATCTTGAGGAGGCCGAAAAGAAGGTTGACGAGATCACGCTCAACTACAACTACGGTCTTATCACAAACGATGAGCGTTCCTCAGCAGTTATCAAGGCTTGGGAGGACTGCACCAACAAGGTTACGAACGAGCTTACTTCTAACTTTGACGGTACCCATAACCCCATTCATATGATGGTAGACTCCGGCGCTCGTGGTAGTACGGCTCAGCTTCGTCAGCTTGCAGGTATGCGCGGACTTATCGCAAATACCGCAGGTAAAACCATTGAGATCCCGATACGAGCTAACTACCGTGAAGGTCTTAATATTCTTGAATACTTCATTTCTTCCCGTGGCGCCCGTAAAGGTCTTGCCGATACGGCGCTTCGTACCGCTGACTCAGGTTACCTTACCCGCCGTCTCGTAGACGTTGCGCAGGACGTTATCATTCGTGATAACGATTGCGGATGCCATGACGGTATCGTGGTTAAAGCCATTATGGACGGCAACCGTGAGCTTGAATCCCTTAAGGAACGTCTTATCGGCCGTTTCCCGCTTGATCCTGTAGTTCATCCCGAAACCGGCGAGGTGATCGCTCCCGCTAACGAGATGATGACCGGTGAGGTTGCCGACAAGATCATCGCCGCAGGCATTGAAGAAGTAAAGATCCGCTCTCTTATCACCTGTAAATCACGCCACGGCGTTTGCCGCAAGTGCTACGGCTCAAACCTTGCGTTCAACGAGCCCGTTCAGGTGGGTGAGGCTGTAGGTATCATCGCCGCTCAGTCCATCGGTGAGCCCGGTACACAGCTTACGATGAGAACGTTCCACACCGGCGGTATCGCCGGCGGAGAAGATATCACTCAGGGTCTTCCCCGTGTTGAAGAGCTTTTCGAGGCAAGAAAGCCGAAGCAGTATGCGATTCTTTCCGAAATCGCGGGTACTGTAAGATTCGAAGAGATCAAAAAGTCAATGAACGTTGTAGTTACCGATACCGAGACCCTTGAAGAGAGAAAGTATCTCATTCCCTACGGCTTCAGGCTCAGGGAAGAAATCGTTGAGGGCGGTCACGTTGAAAAGGGTCAGGAGCTCACTTACGGCTCAAAGAATCCGCACGACGTTCTTGCTATTCTCGGCGAAGAGGCAGTTTATAACTACCTGATCCGCGAGGTACAGTTCGCTTACCGTACCCAGGGTGTTGATATCAACGATAAGCACATTGAGGTTATCGTTCGTCAGATGCTTAAGAAGTGCACCGTTGACGAGGCGGGGGACACCGATCTCGTAGCAGGCACGATGGTTGACGTTTCCGCGGTTGACGAGGCTAACGAGGCGATCGACAGAAGAATCGCTAACGGTGAGACAAACCTGAAGCACGCAACCTATATCCCGCTTCTTATGGGTATCACCAAGGCTTCGCTTGCTACCGATTCGTTCCTGTCTGCGGCATCCTTCCAGGAGACCACGAGAGTTCTTACGGACGCGGCTATCCGCGGCAAGAGCGATCCGCTTATCGGTCTTAAGGAAAACGTTATTATCGGTAAGCTCGTTCCCGCCGGAACAGGTATGGACGTGTTCAACGACGTTGACGTTGTTCCCAGCTATTTCTCGGCTGAGGGCGCAGAAGAAATTTTGAGTTTGGAACAATTACAAAAATTATTGACAAGCAGTACGGCAGAGTGATATACTATATACTCGGCGATTGAAAAAGATTGTCATTTTAACTAATTTTTAGTTATTATTATTGTTAAATTGCACATAATAAAGGGGCGGATAGGAAAACCGCCTGTCCGTCCCCTAAAATGTGTTTAAATAACGGCTTAAATCCCTTAAACCGTTATTTATGTGCATTTGGTATGTGTACAGAAAATTTTACAGAAAGGAGATAAACTATTGCCTACCTTTAATCAGTTAGTCAGAACGGGACGCAAGTCGCTGGAGAAAAAGGCTAAAGCGCCTGCTCTTTTAAAGAGCCTCAACACGAAGAAGAATGTAATGAACGATTACAATTCTCCTCAGAAGCGCGGCGTTTGCACTGCAGTTAAGACTGCAACGCCGAAAAAGCCGAACTCAGCGCTTCGTAAGATCGCCCGTGTACGCTTGACGAACGGCATGGAAGTAACCGCTTACATCCCCGGCGTAGGTCATAACCTTCAGGAGCACTCCGTAGTTATGGTTCGCGGCGGACGTGTTAAGGACCTTCCCGGTGTGCGTTACCACATCATCCGCGGTACCCTTGATACTCAGGGCGTTAACGGAAGAATGCAGGCCCGTTCCAAGTACGGCGCTAAAAGACCGAAGGCTGCCAAGAAGTAAGCCAAAATTTTAAACAAACTTCTTATGGAAAAACAATAGTTTATACCTATATTATATTATGCGTATGCGGTATGACCTACTTGTTGACTCCACGGGAAAAAACCGAGTACCTATGAACTCATAAATATGAAGGAGGGAAGCGAAAGATGCCAAGAAGAGGCCAAATCGCTAAGCGTGATGTATTGCCCGATCCGCTTTACAATTCAAAGCTTGTAACACGTCTGATCAACAACGTTATGTATGACGGTAAGAAGGGTGTTGCGCAGAAAATTGTTTACGGGGCATTCGACATCATTAAAGAAAAAACGGGTAACGATCCTTTAGAGGCTTTCCAGTCCGCTATGGAAAACGTTATGCCCGTTCTTGAGGTAAAGGCACGCCGTGTAGGTGGCGCGACTTACCAGGTTCCGCTTGAGGTTCGTCCTGAAAGACGCCAGACTCTGGGTCTGCGCTGGATCACGCTCTATGCGCGTCAGCGTTCGGAAAGAACCATGAAGGAACGTCTTGCTGCTGAGATTATGGACGCCGTTAATAAGACCGGCGGAGCAGTTAAGAAGTGTGATGATACACACAAAATGGCAGAAGCTAACAAAGCATTTGCTCATTTCAGATATTAATCGAATCATACGATTGAATTTTAGGAGGATATTATGCCAAGAAAAGTATCTCTTGAAATGACAAGAAATATTGGTATCATGGCGCACATCGATGCCGGTAAAACTACTACTACCGAGCGTATTCTTTACTATACGGGTATCAACCACAAGATCGGTGAAACTCACGACGGTGCCGCTACCATGGACTGGATGGAGCAGGAGCAGGAGAGAGGTATTACAATCACTTCTGCCGCTACCACTTGCTTCTGGAAGAAGCACAGAATCAACATCATAGACACACCCGGTCACGTTGACTTCACCGTTGAGGTTCAGCGTTCACTTCGTGTTCTTGACGGTTCTGTTACCGTTCTTTGCGCGAAGGGCGGCGTAGAGCCTCAGTCCGAAACCGTATGGCGCCAGGCAGATGATTACCATGTTCCGCGTATGATCTACGTTAACAAGATGGATATCATGGGCGCGGATTTCTACAACGTTCTCGGTATGATCAAGGACAGATTTAAGTGCAACGCCGTTCCGATCCAGCTCCCCATCGGCGCTGAGGATACCTTCAGAGGTATCGTTGACCTCATCGCTATGGACGCTGAAATCTACTACGATGATATGGGTAACGACGTTCGCCATGAGCCCATCCCCGAGGAAATGATGGATCTTGCCACCGAGTACCACGAGGCTCTCATCGAGGCAGTAGCCGAGCAGGATGAGGAGCTTATGGAGAAATACTTCGAGGGCGAAGAGCTCACTATCGACGAGATCAAGAAGACGATCAGAAAGGCCACCTGCGAGGGTAATATGGTTCCGATCACTTGCGGAACTTCTTACAGAAACAAGGGTGTTCAGCCGCTTCTTGACGCGATCGTTGATTATATGCCCGCTCCCACAGACGTTGAGTCCATCAAGGGCGTTAACCCCGATACCGACGAAGAGGAAGCTCGTCATTCATCAGACGATGAACCCTTCTCAGCGCTTGCTTTCAAGATCGCTACCGACCCGTACGTAGGAAAGATTTGCTACTTCCGCGTATATTCAGGCACGATCAATTCAGGCGCTCAGGTCTTCAACTCAGTTAAGGGCCACAGAGAGAGAATGGGTCGTATACTTCAGATGCATTCAAACCACAGAGAGGATATCGAGACTGTTTACGCCGGCGATATTGCCGCTGCCGTAGGTCTTAAAAACACCACCACCGGTGATACGCTTTGTGACGAGAAGTATCCGATCATCCTTGAATCAATGAATTTCCCGGATCCCGTTATCCGTGTTGCTATCGAGCCGAAAACGAAGGCGGGTCAGGAAAAGATGGGTATTGCTCTTGCAAAGCTTGCTGAGGAAGACCCAACCTTTAAGGCTTACACCGATGAGGAAACCGGCCAGACGATCATCGCAGGTATGGGTGAGCTTCACCTTGAGATCATCGTAGACCGTATGCTTCGTGAATTTAAGGTTGAAGCAAACGTAGGCGCTCCTCAGGTTGCTTATAAGGAAACCATCACTGCAGAATCAATGTCCGATACCAAGTATAAGCGTCAGTCAGGCGGTTCGGGTCAGTACGGTCACTGTAAGATCCGTATGTCGCCCAACGTTGACGAAAACGGCATCGGCAAGGGCTATGAATTTGTCAACTCCGTTGTCGGCGGTGCTATTCCGAAGGAATACATCCCCGCTGTTGACGCAGGTATTCAGGGCGCTATGAAGAGCGGTGTTCTCGCCGGATATCAGATGGTTGATATCAAGGTTGAGCTTTACGATGGATCTTATCACGAGGTCGACTCTTCCGAAATGGCGTTCAAGATCGCAGGCTCTATGGCATTCAAGGATGCCGCTAAGAAGGCAAGCCCCGTTATTCTTGAGCCGATGATGAAGGTTGTTGTTATCGTTCCCGAGAATTACATGGGCGACGTTATCGGCGATCTTAACTCACGCCGTGGTCTTATCCGCGGTATGGAAGACAGAAACGGCGCAAAGCAGATCAATGCCCGCGTACCGCTTTCCGAGATGTTCGGCTACGTAAACGACCTTCGTTCCAAGACTCAGGGACGCGGCCTTTACACCATGGAACCGGATGGCTATGAGCAGGTTCCGAAGTCAATTTCCGAGGGTATCGTATCTCAGAGAGCTAAAAAAGACTAATTAATGAAAAATTTGTGTAAAACACTTGATATTTTTTAATTCCTTTGATAAAATATCATTGAAAATTTTACTAATGTAAATTTAAGGAGGAAATTCCAAATGGCAAAAGAAAAATTTAACCGATCCAAACCGCACGTAAATATCGGAACGATCGGTCACGTTGACCACGGTAAGACCACTCTTACGGCTGCTATCACCAAGTACCTTGCAAACAGAGGTCTTGCAAAGTTCGAGGACTATGCAGATATCGATAAGGCTCCCGAAGAGAGAGAGCGTGGTATCACAATCAACACCGCTCACGTTGAGTATGAGACGGATTCCCGTCACTATGCACACGTTGACTGCCCCGGCCATGCTGACTACATCAAGAACATGATCACCGGTGCTGCTCAGATGGACGGCGCTATCCTTGTTATCGCTTCAACCGACGGTCCTATGGCTCAGACCAAAGAGCACCTTCTTCTTGCTCGTCAGGTAGGCGTACCCTACATCGTTGTTTTCATGAACAAGGTTGACCAGGTTGACGACGAAGAGCTCCTTGAGCTTGTAGAAATGGAAATCCGTGAGACTC
>JAFLRY010000056.1 GCA_022511205.1 Eubacterium sp.
ACTCGCCACCTCCACCTTGGCAAGGTGGCGCTCTACCGGATGAGCTAAATCCGCAAGTTGTAAAGAAATTATAATAAAATTAAGCGGCTTTGTCAATAGCAAAACTAAAATTTATCTATTTACATTATACGTTCTTTTTGCTAAAATGATACTTACCACGAATTTTGCGTTTTAACGTGTTTTGCTAAAAGAGGAATTATAAATGGATTACGCTATTGCTCCCTTCGGAGAGGTCTGGAGCGGCGGGGTTTTCAACGTTCCCGCGGCGCTTGCGGATAAATACATAAAGCTTGCAAGTGAATATCAGCTCAAGGCGCTTTTGCTTATTCTGAGCAGCAACGGGAAAAACTCCTCGGAGCAGATCGCGAAAAAGCTGGGGCTAACCTCCGCGGACGTTCAGGAGCTAATGGAATTCTGGATTGCGGAAGGCGTAGTTTCGGCGGATGGAAAGGTAGCTGAACAGCCTGAATACGCGCCGAAGCCCGAACCGGAAGCACCGTTGATCGAGAAAAAAGAAGTAAAAAAAGTTTCACTCACCGCGCCAACGCTTCAGCCCAAGGACATTGTTGCGGCAGCGAGGGAGAATCCCGAGATCGGCGAGCTTCTCAACGAGGCGCAGATCGTGCTGGGCAGAACGATCAGCCACAGCGAAAGCGAAATGATCGTGAATATGGTCAATTTCTACGGCATGAGATCGGAGATCGTTTTGATGATCCTTGAATATTGCCGCAGTCTTAAGGAAAAGGATAAAAGCCGCGCAATCGGCACGGCGTATATATTGAAAATCGCCCAAAACTGGATGGAAGAGGGCATCGATACCATAGCCGACGCGGAGGAAAAGCTGAAAGCCCTTGAAAAGAGCGATAGGGCTTGGCACGAGATATCAGCCATGGCGGGAATCATGCACAAAAAGCCCACCGTTAAACAGCGTGAAATGGTGCTGGGCTGGAGCGATAATTTCAGTATGGATATGATTGCCATCGCCATAGACAGAATGAAGGAAAACACCGATTCTCCGAAGCTCAGCTACGTGGATAAGATCCTTAAAAGCTGGAAAGAAAAGGGCATTGCCACCCCCGCTGACGTTGCCGCGGAGAGCGAGCAGTTTGCCAAGAGCAGGGAAAAGAGCGCAAGCGGCGGCAAGAAAACGGGCGAGATCAGCAGGAAGCCCACCTACGATATTGAAAAGATCAAGAGAGACGCAAGAAACAACACGGATATAAAGTATTAAGGAGCAAAAATGGCGTACAAAAGTGAAGTTTATCAGAAAGCGATCAACGTGCTGGAGCGCAGGCGCGAAAGGGCTACTCTTGAGGCAAACGCCCGCACCCTTGAAATATCGCGGGAAATTCCCGAAATAGAGGAGATTCAGAGAAAGCTTTCGGCAATCGGCTTCTCAATCTCAAAGCTGTTTTTCCGCGAGGGAGACAAGGAAGAGGAAGTCAATAAGCTGAGGAAGGCGAGCCTTGCCCTGCAAAAGGAAAAAAGAGAGCTTCTCGCCAAGAACGGCTACGACGAGGACGCGCTGACGATCAAATATTTTTGCCCCGTTTGCAACGATACGGGCTATTATAACGAGCATATGTGCTCCTGCCACAGGGAGCTTTTGAAAGAAATACAGCGCGATCAGATAAGAAAGCTTGCCCCCCTTGACGAATGTACCTTTGAAAGCTTCGACACCCGCTATTATCCTGAAAAGGCAATGGAAAATGGCATTTCTCCGAAAGAGAAAGCGGAGAGGATACTGGAATCCTGCCGCAATTACGCGCAGAAATTTAATTCCCATTCGCCGAATTTAATGTTTATGGGCGGCACAGGCGTAGGCAAAACGCATTTGAGCCTTGCGATCGCCAACGTGGCGATAAACAAGGGCTACTCCGTGGTTTACGGCACAAGCCAGAATATCCTTTCCGATCTGCAAAACGAGAATTTCGGCAGAACGGAAAATCTCACCTATGAGGAGTTTGACGTTTTACATACCGATCTGCTGATAATAGACGATCTGGGAACGGAATTCAGCAGCAGGTTTTCAGAGGCGTGCATTTACAATATCATCAACACGAGGATCTTGCAGAGGCGCCCCACGGTTATCAGCACCAATTATGAGCACGAGGATTTCGAGCGCGAATATAATCAGCGCATACTCAGCCGCATCGCCGGCGAATATTCTACCCTGATCTTAGAGGGTAATGATATTAGATATATCAAGTAAAAAATAAGCACTTGACAGGTATTCTGCCAAGTGCTACTCTTTTAAAGCTTGCCTTTTGGGGGCAGAATTTCGAAAATGCTTATGGGGAGGAAATAGATGAACACGATTTGGTCAACCTGCGTGCAGGGAATAGGAACGCTGTATCAAAGCCGCAGTTTGCGCTTTTCTGATTTGTTTAAAAATAAATTCATCTCGGCTTTTGATATCGGCGATAGAAAAGATATTCTTGAAATCGGATGCGGTCCCGGTGCGCTGGCTCAGGCTCTTTATCGCTGGTATCCCGAATGCTCGGTGACGGGAATTGACAGAGACAGCAACTTCATTGAGTTCGCCAAAGAAAAAGCCCCCGAGATCACGTTTGACGAAGGTGACGCAACTGCGCTTGGGTTTGCAGACGAAAGCTTTGACATAACGATTTCTAACACGGTAGCCGAGCATATTGAACCGTCAAAATTCTTCGGTGAGCAGTACCGTGTGCTTCGCAAAAACGGAATTTGCCTTGTGTTGTCTGCGCGGCGCGGAATGAATTTTTACGCGCCCTGCATTTTGGAACAATCCGATTTTGAAAATGAAATTTGGAGCAGAGCTTCAAACCGCATTGAGGAGAGTAATAAGGAATATAATGTCTGCCCATATCCGATGAGCGAGCAGGAATATCCGCTTTGTATGGAAAAATACGGTTTCAAAAACGTTTCAACTGAGTATATCACAATCAATTTAACGCCCGATAATCCCGCTTATTCAAAAGAGACCGCCCACGCAATGATTAACGCCAACAGGCAGAGCCAGCTTGATGGTATTCATACGCTGAAAGCAATAGCTTCCGACCTTGTGAGCGCAGACGAGATTGCAGAGCTTATACGCATAACCAATCAAAAGTACGATAAAAGATTGGAATTATATGACGCGGGAATAAAGCAATGGGATACCAATGTGTCCGTAACGATGATAATGCGCGGAATAAAATAGCGCAAAAGTTAAGAGTTTACTATTCGGTACAAATATGCTATATTAATAGTAAACCACAGAAAGGATATTACGGCATGGAAGTATTAAACGGCACTCTGGCTAACGGTAATGACGATGCGCGCATTAATGCTTGTTATCGTAGCATTAAAGAAAAGATTATGGAGCTTCGCGGCATAGAAGATTTTTACGAGGAAAACGAATGGGTGGCATTCGGCGGCAAGCCGGAGAATCCCAAGCTTATATTGACGGTTACGGTAATTATTACAAGGGGCGGTCATTATCTGCTGGCTGATTTGGACGGCAGAATTTTCTGGCAGGAATGGGATTACGCAAGCATTGACGAATTCGAAAACGCTATCGCAAATCATATCGCGCCGATGATCGGCAGGAAAGTTAAGACTGTAACTGAAAAGAAAAGGCACAAGTACGTAAAAGTATCGCGCTATTATTTAGATGATAATAAAGACGATAACGAAGAATGGGTGTTGATAGACGAGGTGGTATTTGATTACCCGCAGGTCCGCCTGTTCACGTTCAGAAGCAGTACGAGAACAGACATTAAATCGTATATTTAAAAATACGAAAAAAACTAAGGCTCCCTCAAGGGGAGCCTTTTGTTATTTAAGCTATATTATTTTGAGCTCTTGATCGCGGCATATGTTGCAACACACAAAAAGGGGAATCATAAGATCAAATCAGCCATTGATTTTTCTTCCCAATTAAACTTTTCTTTGAAATCACGAAAACATTCTTCGCATATCCAGCAACACATATCTTCGGTGCAGTAAAAAGTACAAGCTTTGTCTGTTAAAGCCTTCTCCCGACAAAACGAGCAATGTTCATGCCAAAAGTGTTGTATTTTTTCACCTTCCAGAAAATCGTATCCGCGTTTTGTAATTTTAACAAATTGTTTTGCTTCTTTTTCTATTGCCCGAAAAAAAGAATTTTTATCTTTATATGCAATTTCCCAAAATTCCGGAAAGGTAACTTTATAAAGTGTTTTGTCGGATAGATATTCTTCTTGACCGTTCAGTCGCCAATCTGACATTGTAAAGCTCCCTCTCCCATAAATGTATTTACTTATTATAGCACAAAAAAGAAATGCGCGCAACAGATAAAATCCCTCTGCTTAACGGCAGAGGGATCAATTTGATTTTATTATAAACCTCTAATTACTTAGAAGCTTTTATAGCAGCCTGTGCAGCAGCAAGGCGGGCGATCGGAACACGGAACGGAGAGCATGATACATAATCAAGACCGATCTCATGGCAGAACTCAACGGAGCTCGGGTCGCCGCCGTGCTCACCGCAGATACCGCAGTGAAGCTCGGGACGGGTAGCCTTACCGTTCTTAACAGCCATCTTCATAAGAGAGCCAACGCCAACGGTGTCAAGCTTAGCGAAGGGATCATTCTCGAAGATCTTCGCGTCATAGTAAGCATCAAGGAACTTACCGGCGTCGTCACGGCTGAAGCCGTAGGTCATCTGGGTAAGGTCGTTGGTACCGAAGCAGAAGAACTCAGCTTCCTTCGCGATCTCGTCAGCGGTGAGTGCCGCACGGGGGATCTCGATCATAGTACCAACTTCGTACTTCATCTCAACGCCTGCAGCAGCGATCTCAGCGTTAGCAGTAGCAACAACGATGTCCTTAACGTACTTAAGCTCTTTGGTATCGCAAGCAAGCGGGATCATGATTTCGGGAGCAACAGTCCATTCGGGGTGAGCTTTCTGAACGTTGATAGCGGCGCGGATAACAGCCTTGGTCTGCATCTTTGCGATTTCGGGATAGGTAACTGCAAGACGAAGTCCGCGGTGACCCATCATCGGGTTGAACTCGTGAAGAGAAGTGATGATGTTCTTGATCTCATCAACTGACTTGCCCTGAGCATCAGCAAGCTTCTTGATGTCCTCTTCCTCGGTGGGAACGAACTCATGAAGCGGAGGATCAAGGAAACGAATGGTAACGGGGCAGCCCTCAAGAGCCTCATAAAGAGCCTCAAAGTCTCCCTGCTGATAGGGAAGGATCTTGTCGAGAGCAGCTTCTCTCTCCTCAACAGTATCGGAGCAGATCATCTCGCGGAAAGCAGCGATTCTGTCTTCCTCGAAGAACATGTGCTCGGTACGGCAAAGACCGATACCCTCAGCGCCAAGCTCTCTTGCCTTCTTCGCGTCAGCAGGAGTATCAGCGTTGGTGCGAACCTTAAGGGTTCTGAACTCGTCAGCCCAGCCCATGATTCTGCCGAAGGTGCCGGCGATAGAAGCGTCAACAGTAGCGATGATGCCGTCGTAGATGTTACCGGTTGAACCGTCGATTGAAATATAGTCTCCCTCGTGGAACTCTTTTCCGGCGAGCGTGAATTTCTTGTTTTCCTCATCCATTGCGATGTCGCCGCAACCGGATACACAGCAGGTACCCATACCACGGGCAACAACCGCAGCGTGAGAGGTCATACCGCCGCGAACGGTGAGAATACCCTGAGAAGCCTTCA
>JAFLRY010000057.1 GCA_022511205.1 Eubacterium sp.
TCGGTACAGGCGTAGTTAAAATTACTCCCGCTCACGATCCTAACGACTTTGAGGTTGGACTCCGCCATAATCTTGAGATCATTGACGTTATGACGGACGACGCCCATATCAAAGAGGGCTGGGGCAAATACAGCGGTATGGATCGCTACGAATGCCGCAAGGAGATCGTTAAGGACCTTGAAGCCGAGGGCGCTCTTTTGAAGATCGAGGATTATTCCCATAACGTTGGCACTTGCTACAGATGCTCAACCACTATCGAGCCAAAGGTTTCCAAGCAGTGGTTCGTTAAGATGAAGCCCCTTGCAGGACCGGCTATTGACGCGGTTAAGAATGACGATACGAAATTCGTTCCGAAACGATATGAAAAGACCTATTTCCATTGGCTTGAAAATATCCGCGATTGGTGCATTTCCCGTCAGCTTTGGTGGGGACACAGGATTCCCGCTTGGTACTGCGATGATTGCGGCGAAATAACCGTAAGCAGAGAAACGCCCTGCGCCTGCGAAAAGTGCGGCAGTAAAAATATTCACCAAGACCCCGATACGCTTGATACCTGGTTCTCCTCGGCGCTTTGGCCCTTTTCAACTATGGGCTGGCCTGATAAGACCGCGGATTACGCTAAGTATTATCCAACGAATACCCTTGTTACCGGCTACGATATTATTCCGTTCTGGGTTATGAGAATGATGTTCTCAGGCTTGGAGCAGACGGGTCAGGTTCCCTTTGATACGGTTCTTATTCACGGTCTCGTTCGTGACGCGTTGGGCAGAAAGATGAGCAAATCCCTCGGCAACGGGATCGATCCGCTTGAGGTAATCGACGAATACGGCGCGGACGCGCTGAGATTTACGCTTGCTACGGGCAATTCACCCGGAAACGATATGCGTTTCTCCGATGAAAAGGTCAAGGCCTCCCGAAACTTTGCCAATAAGCTTTGGAACGCCGCCCGCTTCGTACTTATGTATCTCGGAGATGATTATAAGTATAATGGGCTTCCTGCTGAACTTGCTATTGAGGATAAGTGGATCATCAGCAAGGTAAATTCTCTTGCCAAAGAGGTTACGGACAATCTTGATAAGTTTGAGCTGGGTATTGCGATCCAGAAGCTTTACGATTTTATTTGGGACGTTTTCTGCGACTGGTATATCGAGCTTTCCAAGATCAGACTTCAAAGCGGCGAGGGCGCTGAAACGGCTAAGGCTGTGCTCGTTTACGTTCTCACCGATATACTGAAGCTGCTTCATCCCTTTATGCCCTTCATCACAGAGGAAATCTATCAGGCTCTGCCCCACGATACGGAATCAATTATGATCTCTGAATGGGTCAAGTATGACGATGCGCTGAATTTTGCGGCAGAGGAGGCTGAGATGGAGCGCGTTATGAAGGCCATCAGAGCGATCCGTAACCGCAGAAGTGAAATGAATATTCCCCCCAGCAAAAAGGCTTCCGTTCACATTGAAACGGCATTTGCCGATACCTTCAATATGGGGGCTGAGTTCATCAAACGACTTGCCTACTCAAACGCCGTTGAGATCGGCAATGATTTCAGCAGCCTCGAAAACACCGTTGCGATCATCACGGATGACGCAAAAATTTATATCCCGCTCGGCGAGCTTATCAATTTCGAGGAGGAGCGTAAGCGCCTTGAAAAAGAGCTTGCCGCCGCTCAGGATAAGCTTGATTTCATCAATAAGAAGCTGAACAATCCCGGCTTTGTAAGCAAAGCGCCTGAAAAGGTCGTTGCCCAAAATAGGGAGGACGCGGCTACTCTTGAGGAAAAAATCGGAAACCTTAAAAAATCCATAGAGAATTTAGGATAATTTATGAACTATAATGAAGCGTTGAACTTCATATATGAAAAGCAAAGACTCGGCAGTGTGCCGGGTCTTTCGCGCATTGAAAAGCTTTTGGCAGATATGGGTGATCCGCAAAACGATTTGCGCATAATTCATATTGCGGGAACGAACGGAAAGGGAACAGTAGCCAATTCTATAGCCAATGCCTTGATAAAGGCAGGCTATAAAGTTGGTCTGTTTACCTCTCCTTGGGTGATTGATTACCGCGAGCAAATTCAAATTGACGGTGAGTATATTTCGGAATCAGATTTTGCAAAGTATGTTAGCGAATACGCTAACGCAGAAGCAACGGAATTTGAGTTTATTACCACAATTATGTATAAGTATTTCAGCGATCAAGCCGTTGATTATGCCGTAGTTGAGTGCGGTATGGGCGGCGAGGGTGATGCTACCAACGCAGTTGATCATTCTCTTATATCCGTTATCACTTCAGTCGCAATGGATCATACAGACTTTCTCGGCGATACTCTTGATAAAATTGCTCAGCAGAAGTCGGGAATTATTAAGCCGAATTCAGTTTGCGTGCTGTATCCAAATCCCGAGTGCAAGCATATTTTTGAGGCAAAATGCAATGCGTTAAATTCAAAACTAATCAATGTTGCGGAGCAAGGAAACTATCAAAAGAATAATATAGCCACCGCAAATGCTGTTCTTTCAGAATTGGGTATTGAAGCGAAGGCGGAAATTCCAAATATTCCCGCCCGTCAGGAAATGATGAACGGCATTATGCTGGACGGCGCCCATAACATTGACGGCGCGCTTGCTCTTGAAAAGAATTTGCCGAATGAAAAAATCTGCGCCGTTATAGGTATGATGAGAGATAAGGACGTTGACGGCTATCTTTCACATATCGCGCCCCATTGTGATATGATAATAACTGTAACGCCCGATAATCCGCGCGCAATGAATGCCGGAGAGCTTGGTGACCTTGCCTCAAAGTATTGCGGAAACGTTATCGTTGAGAATGATATTTCAAAGGCTATAATGCTCTTAAAAAAGCAGAATTGCTTTAAACTGATATGCGGATCCTTTTACCTTGCCCGCCAAGTCAGAAAAGAATTATTAATATAAAAGGCTTGTCCTATAATTCGATAAAATATTTAAAACCGCTGTGCTACAATTTCGGCATAGCGGTTATTTTTTTAGGAGGAAGCATATGAACGTCACTATAGAATCAAGCGGAAATCTGCTTATAGCTTATCTTATCGGTGAGCTGGATCACCACAGTGTTGCCGAAATCCGCACGAAAATAGACAACGTAATAAGCTATAAAAAGCCCAATCATCTTATATTGGATTTCAAAAACGTAACCTTTATGGATTCCAGCGGCATCGGTCTCGTTATGGGCAGATACCGCCTTATGCAGAATCATAAGGGAAGCGTTGAAATAAGAAGTGTAACACCGCAGACGAAAAAAATAATGGAGCTTGCGGGACTTGGCAGTATCGCCGTTATCAATGAATTAAAGGAGAGATAATAATGAAAAATGAAAATGAATTTAAGTTGACTATAGACAGCAAAAGCGTCAACGAAGGCTTCACCAGAGTGGTGGTTTCGGCGTTCGTCACGCCCCTTGATCCCACTCTTGAGGAGCTTGCCGATCTTAAAACTGCCGTGTCTGAAGCCGTTACGAACTGTATAGTTCACGGCTATAAGGACAAGTTCGGCAAAATTTACATAACCGGTAAAATGATTGATAATACAGTAAAAATCACGGTCCGTGACCGCGGCTGCGGTATAGAAAATATCGATCAGGCGATGAAGCCCTTGTTTACGACCGGAGAGGGAGACAGAGCAGGTCTCGGCTTCACAGTTATGGAAAGCTTTTGCGATAAGATCACAGTTCGCTCAAAAGTCAACAGTGGAACAAGCGTTACTCTCATTAAGAAAATTGAAGGCAAAGCAAAATGGTAACCAAAAAAAGGGATAAAATGATCGAGGAAAATATGGGGCTCGTTCATTCCGTTGCAAAGCGCTTCAAGGGAAGGGGAGCAGATTATGACGATCTGTTTCAGTCCGGCTGTATCGGTCTCATAAAAGCGGTTGACAACTTTGATGAAAGCTTGGGATATCAGTTTTCCACCTACGCTGTTCCCGTAATAATGGGCGAAATTAAACGCATTTTCAGAGACGGCGGCGCGATAAAGGTAAGCAGAAGCCTTAAAGAGAAATCACTGAAAGCGCAAAGTCTGAGAGATAAGTTTTCAAAAAGGGAACTGCGTGAGCCTACTGTGTCCGAGCTTGCGGATATGCTGGGCTGTGACATAAACGAGACCGCCGAGATACTTAATGTTATAAACCCTATGCTTTCCATCAATCAATTCGGCGAGGACGGCAGCTCCGATTTTGATATCCCCGTAGACGATACAGAAAATCTCTTTGACAGAATTTCTCTTTCCCAGATAATCGATACACTTAACTTTGAGGAAAAGCAAATTATCGACTACAGATATTTTAAAGGACAAACGCAGACCGTTACCGCAAATTCAATGGGAATATCCCAGGTGCAGGTATCAAGAAAAGAAAAGGCCGTTCTCCGAAAGCTTCGGGAACGGCTTGAAGATTAAAATTATAAGTTATTTAAATCGTAGGGCGTTTTCTGATATACGAAGTAGTTGAGCCAGTTTGAATAAATGAGATTTCCGGCTGATTTCCAGTTCATTACAGGCTCGCGTCCGGGATCATCCTCAGGAAAATAATTGTAGGGCTTCTGTATCGGAAGTCCTTTATTCAAATCGCGGATGTACTCTTTTTTTAGAGTATCCCTGTCGTACTCGCTGTGACCGGTGATATAGAAATTCCTGCAATCCATATCGGATATGATATGGATACCGCTCATATCGCTGTAGGAAATTATCTGCAGATCCTTTATTTTCGCGATATCGTTGGTGTCAAACGCCCATTCCCTTGAATGGGGAACGTAGAATACGTCATCAAGACCCCTCATCAGCGGGTGCGTCGTATCAAGGCTTCTGTGGGGGAATACTCCGAATTCCTTTTGGGGAAGATCAACCGGAAGAATACCGTATTTATAATACAGTGAAGCAAAGGCCGCCCAGCAGATATTGAGAACGGAGTAAACATTAGTCTTTGTCCACTCAAAGATCTCGAGAAGCTCCTCCCAGAAATCAACCTCTTCAAATTTGAAATTGGCAAGGGGAGCGCCTGTGATTATCATTCCGTCATATCTGTTGTTCTTTATTTCCTTAAAGGTTTTATAGAATTTCAGCATATGCTCCTGGGAGGTGTTTTTCGATTTATGCGTTTCAACCTGAAGCAGTTCAACGTTCACCTGAAGCGGGGAATTAGAAAGCAGACGCAAAAGCTGAGTTTCAGTTTCGATCTTCGTTGGCATTAGATTAAGTATTATGATATCAAGCGGTCTGATATCCTGAGTATCAGCTCTTTTATTACTCATAACGAAAACGTTTTCCTGTTCAAGGCTGTGCTTGGCAGGCAGCTCGTTGTCAATTCTGATTGGCATTTTATCATCTCCCGAATATAATGTAATATTATTATATAATATCATTATTATATAAGCAATATTAGTTTTTCATAGACAGTGAAATGATTATAACAAATAAAATTCACTAAAGCAACCGAAAATTTTTAGTGAAAAAGACGAATTGCAAATTTTTTCAAATTTTTATGAAAAAAGATGTTGACTTTTTAAGAATGATTTGGTATTATTAACAAGCACTTTGACGAGGGAACCAAGTTGAGTGCAAAAAAGGACCTTGAAAATTAAACAACGACGAAAGTAAGGAACCCGATAA
>JAFLRY010000058.1 GCA_022511205.1 Eubacterium sp.
GCGCACCAGACTGGGGGTCTGGGGGCCGCAAGTTCAAGTCTTGTCACTCCGACCAAAACGAAAGCCTCGATCTTATCGAGGCTTTCGTTGTTTTAAAGGGATTTTGTGAGGTGAACACAATGAAATTTCCTAAAATCAAAAATACCGTATTATGCGAATTGATACTGTATTTCCCCGGATTCGCCATGCTTTGGTACTTGATTATTATGATACTGCTCCATGGTGAAGAAGCGAATTTAAACGCTGTTCAAATAATCGGTCTGCTGGCATCAGCTGCATTCTCACTATGGTATCTTTTGTATCCAAAAAACTTGGGCCTACTAATGGCCAGCAGTATTATGTTTGCGGCGATACGCTCATGGAAGCGTGACAGACTGGAATACCGTACGTTCCGTAATGGTCATAGCCTTGCGGTAGCAAAGAAGCGTATTTTGAGACGTTGCCGTCTATGGGGACGCAGATATAAAGATTTAGGAGTCTCAGATACTGAACAATTTCAGATTTTCTATCGCCACTGCTCTACAGCAAGCGCATTGATCTCCTGTATAGAAAAGCGCATTGCCGTCTGCTCAGTCGATCATTTGACTGCTGAAAACTACTCCGCGCTGATTACCAGAGCGGGACGTTTGCTCAAACAGATACCAAACGGAAAAATATATTTTAAAACTTCGAGTGAAAAGAAAGCTCCGCGGTCATATGTGTATGTAGTCGTTATACTCGCGGATCGCATAGATCCAGAAGTCCGCACAATGGCACGGAAAACCCGCATATCAAAGGATACGGAATACTTGCTTCCCTGCGTATCGGAATGTCCATCCGGAACTTATTATCTTGACGGAGGACGAGAAGTCTATATGACAGGATTAACGGCATGCCCCGCAAAGAACTTTGCTTTATCTCTGATACACAAGCTGGTTTTCGCAAACCATTGGCCATTGAAAGATAAGACGCAATTACCTGCCTACGAAATCAAAAATGATTTGGATATGAGTCTGTGGGAGTATATTCGAGATTTTAACAAAACAATGCATGAAGACAAAACTGGTTTGGAAAAAGAACGAAAAAAGATGATGCGTTTACTTTCTGACGGAGAAATACATGTTGGCGAATACGCTATTTACTATCAAATGGGAAAACGGCTTGTAGAATGCACTTATCTGCTTGATGAGGACGATGAAAAGCTGATTTCATTCAGGGTTGAAGAATTTTGCCATATTCGCGAAAAAGAATCCCCCCATAAGGTCTACAAAAGAAAAATGAAAAAGGAGCAAATCATCGCCGCCGCTGATAAAATTGAAGAGCTTCTGATTGCAGACGGCTACAGAATAGAAGAAGACAGTTAATGTTTTCAATTTGAATATAACGAAAGGCAGGTTTTTAACCTGCCTCTTTCTTATTACAAACAATCTAAAGATTGCTTAATTTCTTAAAATTTTAGTCTTCCTCGTATTTATCTTTAAACGGCTGACCGTTTTCGTCTATGCCGTATTTATTGCGACTGTGTTTCAGACCTAACTGATACAAGCAGTAGCTTAATATCGCGCCGAATATCTGCACCATTGAAGATACCGGAACGGCGCTGTCGGGTTCATCGCCCATAAATATTGCAAGCCAGTATAAACCGAGATTGGCAATTGCAATTATCACTGCCGTTATGACAATGAATTTACTGAATTCTGTTTTTATTTTAACCGCCCCTTTCAAACTTGTTTATCTTATCACGGAGTACCTCTTCGTACTCCTCCACAATTATATTATTCAGTATAGAGGTTATCGTTACCTGCTGACTATAACGAATAGCAGGCTTTGACCTGCATTTTTACGCCGCACAATTAAACGAATATTTGATTAATTCAATCAACAGTAGAATTTCATTCAAGAAACAAGTTATTGTTTTTATCTCGTTTTCGAGATAAGATAAAGGTAACGACGGCGCTGTTGAATAACTTTTTAAGGAGAAAATATGAACATTTATTTCGGAGAAAATTTGAAAAAGTTTCGTAAAGAGAGGAATCTCACGCAGGAAAACGTTGCCGATATCCTCGGCGTGTCCTTCCAGTCCGTGAGCAAGTGGGAGCGCGGTGAGAGCTATCCCGATATAACTATGCTTCCCGTTATCGCTTCGTTTTTCAAGGTATCCGTTGACGATCTGCTCGGCGTGAACGAAGCTGAAAATGAGGAGAAAATTCAGCAGTATCTCTATGACGCCGGCTGTCTTACAGATCACAAGGCGGCTTATGAAATCATGAAAAAAGCCATTGCCGAATTCCCCGGTGACTTCAGACTTCTTGATTTGTATATGCGTAAACTAGTAGCTTCCAGAGATGATACACCGCAGGAGCATATAAGCATACTATCGGAAGTTCGCACGATTTACGATAACATTCAGGCGAACTGCACCGTAGATACCATAAGAATAAGTGCTAAAACCTGTCTTGCGAATTATTATGCAACACTTGCAAAAATCGAAAACAGCGGTATCACTGCAGCAGACGTAAAGGAAATCATAGCCGATATGCCCCATATGCGTGACAGCAAGGATTATTTGGAAACCTGTGTGTTTTTCTCTCTCAACAATTCCAAAGAGAAAGCGGAGCATTATGCCGCTTGCCGCAACACTATTGATGAACTGCTTTACATTCTCAATGCCACTATTTACCATTATTGTTTTTGGGAGGACTTCACGCCCGAATTTAAAATCGAAGCTGTAAAAATGATGCTCGCTGTTCAAAATATGTTTAATGATGACGGCAATTACGGCGACAGTTGGAGACTGGTTATGTATAACTACGGTCATCTTGGAAATTTGTATTTCGATCTGGGCGACAATGAAAAGGCACTTGAATACTTAAGAAAAGCCGCTGAAACCGCTAAGCAGTTTGACGAGCTTCCGCAGAAATCAGTGCGCCATTCATTCCTGTTTGACGGCGCTGAATTCGATAAAAACACCCTTGGCAGCACCCATATCGCCTGCTCCAGAATGAAATTCTTAATGACGGAGAGATATCCCCTCTCCGACGAATTCAAAGAAAGCAAAGAATTCAAAGAGATCATCGCGCTTCTTGGCTGATTGCTTATCCCCTTCCAAGCAATAGCCTTGAATCATTAAAGCAGTATGGGCTTTTGCTCATACTGCTGATCTAATAAAATAATCTCCTCCGCGACTGAGAGAAATTGCCGCCTCGTTCGTTTAATAAATGAAAAGCAACGCGCGAGGTTTTTCGAAAGGAGAAAGAAATGGACATTGGTGCTGACAGCTACCGCCGTTTTCTAAATGGTGACAGAGACGGTATGGTAGAGATCATCAAAGATTATAAGGATGGATTGACCCTGTATCTTAACGGATTAACGGGAAATATCCACACTGCCGAAGAGCTTATGGAGGAGACCTTTGTCAAGCTCGTGGTGAAAAAGCCGAGGTTTTCGGAAAAGTATTCCTTTAAAACGTGGCTTTACACGATCGGGCGCAACGTGGCGATCGACTACTTAAGGAAGCATTCCCGCGTGGTCAACGTCGCTTCCGACGAAATGGAGCTCGTATTCGTTGAAAACGAGAATCCCGAGCAGGCATATATCCGGGATGAGGATAAGCTTATTCTCCACAAGGCGATGAGCGCGCTTAATTCCGAATACCGGCAGGTGCTGTATTTGGCGTATTTCGAGGATTTCAGCAACGCTCAGATCGCTTGTGTTATGAAAAAGAATAAGCGGCAGATAGAAAATCTGCTTTACCGTGCCAAGCTTTCTCTAAAATCACAGCTCAACAAGGAGGGCTTTGTTTATGAAAAATTATAAGGAAGTCGCGGACAGCGTATTTCAGCGCGGCGATAAGATCATAGCGGATAACCGCAGGAGAAAAAAGAAGATAGTGAGCGTAGGCGTTCCGATAATTTGCTGCATTCTCGTTGCCGCGGTGGGCTTTGGCGCAAACTGGAGAGAGTTTGTTACGAATGATCCTACGAATATCGTAGAGCCTACGAATATTGAAAACCCCACCGAGGATCCGACGAATGATTGCAAAGGCGATGACGGCGAAGAGATTGAAGGCGGAGATGTTGAGGCAACCGGCGGTGACGGTTACGAGGAATACGATTTCGCATATGAACGAAAATCCTGCGGTTTAAACGGCCGATTAATGGATTATATTGTTGAAAATCTTGATCCGAGTTTTTATGATTGGCTTAACAAATGGGACGAAGAACATAAATTCTACTTGGGTTACTATACGGACAGTCCCGAGAAGCCCGTTCTTGTTCGGGTAATAGAAACGTTTAATGTTCCAAAGGAAGTTTTTGAAAAAATAAATAGTGAACTTATCGAGTTTTATGAAAGTGAGAATATTGATCCATACCAAGATACCTGCTTTACCCAAAAAGAGATTGACGCACTTTTCTCCCGTGACCCATTCCTTATTTCAGAGGTTTTCGCTTCAAAATACGCGATCATCACTAATGACGGCTTAGCTTGCTGTCCAAGATATTATCTGCAAGCCACTGCAGATGAGCTTGCTGATTACGGTATCACAGAGCAGCAGGTTAAAGAAAAAATTGATCTGCTTGTTAAAGACGAGATCATTATCATACAAGACGGTGAAATCTTACTTTACTACGGGGTAAGCCACGATGGAGAAACCTACGGGGAGCTCGTTACAAGCAAATTGTATTAAAACTATTTAAAAACTAACGTATTGTAAATCCGTAAAAAAAGAGTATAATATTATCTGGTGATACTATGGCTCTTGAAGAAGACGTTGTTAATAAACTGATTGAAAAAGATTATCATATTTCCTTTGCCGAAAGCTGCACGGGCGGCCTTTGCTGCGGCACGCTGGTGAACGTTACGAACGCCTCAAAGGTGCTGGACGTTTCCTTCACCACCTACGCCAACGAGGCGAAAATCAAGTTTCTCGGCGTTGACGCAAACACGATACTCAAAAACGGAGTAGTCTCCGAGGAGGTTGCCCGCGAAATGGCAATAGGCGTTGCGAAGGCGGCAGGCAGTGAAGTAGGTGTAGGCGTTACGGGCGTTGCCGGTCCCGGCGGAGGAACGGCGAAAAAGCCCATTGGGATGGTCTGCTTCGGCTTTTATGTTGACGGAGAGGTCAGAACCCACACGAAGCAATTCGGTGAAATAGGCAGAAATCAGGTGCGCAAATCAAGCGTTGAGTTCGTTTTCTCCACCCTGAAGGAACTTTTGTAAAAAAATTTAAAAGCATTTCGGTTTCACTCTTGACCGAAATGCTTTTTTGTTGTATAATCTCTAAGCAAACAAAAAAGCGCCGCATCGCGGCAAATAATAATTCGCTGGAGTGGCACAGTTGGTAGCGCAGCTGATTCGTAATCAGCAGGTCGTGGGTTCGAGTCCCATCTCCAGCTCCATACGCCGCAGGCTAACCCCTGCGGCGTTGTTTTCAAAGAAAACACAAAACAAAATATCTGAAGGCGTAGCTCAGTTGGTTAGAGTACTTGCTTGACATGCAAGGGGT
>JAFLRY010000059.1 GCA_022511205.1 Eubacterium sp.
GCCGTTGTCGATAAGAGCGTCAACAGCCTCCTGAAGCATTCTCTTTTCGTTTCTTACGATGATATCCGGCGCGCCAAGCTCAAGGAGCTTCTTAAGACGGTTGTTTCTGTTGATAACACGTCTGTAAAGATCGTTGAGGTCTGAGGTGGCGAATCTGCCGCCGTCCAGCTGAACCATGGGGCGGATATCGGGAGGAATTACCGGGATAACGTCAAGGATCATCCACTCAAGCTTGTTACCACTCTTGCAGAAAGCGTCTACAACGTCAAGTCTCTTGAGGATACGAACTCTCTTTTGGCCTGTAGCGTCCTCCAGCTCTGCGGCGAGCTCGTCACGAAGCTGATAAACGTCAATATCCTGAAGCAGCTTTTTGATCGCTTCAGCGCCCATGCCTGCTTCGAAATCGTCCTCATATCTCTCTCTCATTTCAGCATACTCTTTTTCATTGAGTATCTGCATCTTTTCAAGGGGGGTATCGCCGGGATCGGTTACGATATAAAGCGCGAAATAGAGTACCTTTTCAAGATAGCGGGGGCTGATATCAAGCACGAGACCGAGACGGCTGGGGATTCCCTTGAAATACCAGATATGGGAAACGGGAGCGGCAAGCTCGATATGACCCATACGCTCACGGCGTACCTTTGCCTTGGTGATCTCAACACCGCAGCGCTCGCAGGTTTTGCCCTTATAGCGAACTCTCTTATACTTTCCGCAATGACATTCCCAGTCCTTAGTCGGGCCGAAGATCCTTTCGCAGAAAAGGCCGTCTCTCTCAGGCTTAAGCGTTCTGTAGTTTATCGTTTCGGGCTTAGTTACCTCACCGTAAGACCAGCTTCTGATCTGCTCGGGAGACGCAAGTCCGATTTTTATTGAACTGAACTGATTTTCATTTTCCATTTGGAAGCACTCCTTTATATAATAATGTAATGGGGATAGTTGATCGGTTTCATTACTAAGCGATTAAAATTCATCCGAATAATCGTCGTTATCAACGTCATAATCCGAGAACATTGAATCGTATTCTTCGTAATCCTGATCTGCTTCCTCAGCTTCGCCCTCTGAATTCTCAAAGGAGAAGCCGTCGCCCACGCTGTCGTAATCATTTACCTGCGTAAAGGCTTTATCGTCAAGAGGCTGAATGCCCGTGCCGTCATCAATATCCTGCTTAAGCTCAACTTCCTGACCGTCTCTGTCATAAAGACGGGTGTCAAGACCGAGCGCCTGGAGTTCTTTGAAGAGAACCTTGAAGGATTCAGGTGTGCCGGCGGTGGGGATATTCTCACCTTTAACAATTGATTCATAGGTCTTAACTCTGCCCACAACATCGTCCGACTTAACGGTGATGATCTCCTGAAGCGTATAGGCAGCGCCGTAAGCTTCAAGCGCCCAAACCTCCATTTCGCCGAAACGCTGACCGCCGAACTGAGCTTTACCGCCCAGGGGCTGCTGCGTAACAAGGCTGTAAGGACCGGTTGAACGGGCGTGGATCTTATCATCAACAAGGTGATGGAGTTTAAGATAATACATATATCCTACTGTAATAGGATTGTCAAACTTTTCGCCTGTGCGTCCGTCAGTGAGGATCGTCTTTCCGTCCTCAGAGAGACCGGCAAGCTTTAAGCATTCGCGGATATCATCCTCGTGGGCGCCGTCGAATACGGGAGTACACATCTTCCAGCCCAGCGCCATAGCGGCATAGCCGAGGTGAACCTCAAGCACCTGACCGATGTTCATACGTGAAGGTACGCCCAGCGGGTTAAGAACGATATCAAGCGGACGTCCGTCGGGCAGGAAGGGCATATCCTCCTGAGGAAGGATTCTTGAAACAACGCCCTTGTTTCCGTGGCGACCCGCCATCTTATCGCCCACCTGGATCTTTCTCTTCTGGGCAATGTAAACTCTTACTACCTTGTTAACACCGGGGTTAAGCTCGTCGCTGTTGGCTCTTGTGAATACCTTAACGTCAACTACGATACCGTATTCGCCGTGGGGTACTCTCATAGAGGTATCTCTTACCTCTCTTGCCTTTTCGCCGAAGATCGCTCTGAGCAGTCTTTCCTCAGCGGTAAGCTCTGTTTCGCCCTTCGGCGTTACCTTACCTACAAGAATGGAGCTGCTGTGAACCTCCGCGCCGACACGGATGATACCGTCCTCGTCAAGGTCCTTAAGAGCATCCTCACCAACGTTTGGAATATCGCGGGTGATTTCCTCAGGTCCAAGCTTAGTATCACGGGCCTCAACCTCATGCTCTTCAATATGGATAGATGTATAAACGTCGTCACGCACCATCTTTTCATTGATGAGAACGGCGTCCTCGTAGTTATAACCTTCCCAGGTCATAAACCCGATAAGAGCGTTTTTACCAAGTGAAATTTCACCGTTGCTGGTTGCGGGGCCGTCAGCGATAACCTGGTTCGCCTCAACCTTCTGATGAAGGGAAACGATCGGGCGCTGGTTGATACAAGTACCCTGGTTTGAGCCGCTGAACTTGATAAGCTCGTATTTATCGATCTCGCCCTTTTCGGTCTTGATCTCGATCGTGTCAGCGTCTACGGCTGTTACCGTACCGCCGCGCTTTGCGATAACGACTACGCCTGAGTCGTACGCAGCTTTATACTCCATACCCGTTCCTACTACGGGAGCCTGGGTTTTAAGAAGCGGAACTGCCTGACGCTGCATGTTCGCACCCATAAGAGCACGGTTCGCGTCATCGTTTTCAAGGAACGGGATCATCGCCGTAGCAACGGAAACAACCATCTTCGGCGAAACGTCCATATAGTCTACTTTTTCGGGCTCGCAGGAAAGGAACTCGTCTCTGTGACGGCAGGTAACACGCTTGTTGACAAATCTGCCGTTCTCATCAAGGGGTTCGTTTGCCTGAGCAACAACGAAGTTATCCTCAACGTCTGCGGTCATATAAACTACCTCTGAGGTAACAACGCCGGTCTCCTTATCAACCTTACGGTAGGGAGCTTCGATGAAGCCGTATTCATTAAGGCGGCTGTAGCAAGCAAGGTAGGAGATAAGACCGATGTTAGGACCTTCGGGGGTCTCGATGGGACACATGCGGCCGTAGTGGGTATAGTGAACGTCACGAACCTCGAATCCGGCACGGTCACGGGAAAGACCGCCGGGACCAAGGGCTGAAAGACGTCTCTTATGCGTAAGCTCCGCAAGCGGGTTGTTCTGATCCATAAACTGAGAGAGCGGAGATGATCCGAAGAACTCTCTGATAGCCGCAACTACTGGTCTGATATTGATAAGCGCCTGAGGCGTGATCGCCTCCTCGTCATCCTGAGCCTGAAGGGTCATACGCTCGCGGATAACGCGCTCCATACGGGTGAAGCCGATACGGAACTGATTCTGGAGCAGCTCGCCTACCGCGCGGATACGGCGGTTTCCGAGATGGTCGATATCATCGGTAGTGCCAACGCCGTTCGCGAGATTGCAAAGGTAAGAAACGGTTGCGAAAATATCGTCGTTGGTGATGTGTTTGGGAATAAGGTCGTCCTGATGTAATTTGATCTCTTCCTTGAGAGCCTTTTCATCATCGCCGCATTTTTCAAGGATCTCGGCAAGAACTCTGTAGGAAACGTTTTCGTTGATACCGAGAGGCTTGCAGTCGAAATCGATATACTTGGTAATATCAACCATGCCGTTTGATACAACCTTGATCTCTCTGCCGTCAACGTCGATAAACGCATTCATAACGCCGGCATTTTCGATCTCAAGCGCCTTTTCCTTAGAGATGATCTCGCCCGCGTCGGCAAGAAATTCGCCCTGCGGGGAAATGATCGGCTGGGTGAGCTTTCTGCCGGTAAGTCTGTCGCTTATAGAAAGCTTTTTATTGTACTTATAACGGCCTACTCTTGAAAGATCGTAGCGGTGAGCGTCAAAGAAAAGTCCGTCTATATGCGCCTGTGCCGTTTCAAGCGTGGGCGGCTCGCCGGGACGAAGCTTCTTGTAGATCTCAAGAAGCGCTTCTTCCTGATTTTTGGTGGTATCCTTATCGATAGTTGCTTCGATCCTCTCGTCATCTCCGAAAAAATCACGGATCTCGGAATCGCTTGAAAGGCCGAGAGCGCGAAGGAACGTGGTGATAAAGATTTTGCGGTTTTTATCAATTCTTACGTAGAAAAGATCGTTGGCGTCCGTCTCATACTCAAGCCAAGCGCCGCGGTTTGGGATAACGGTGTTGGTGAACAGCTCCTTACCCGTTTTATCGTGCTCCATATGGTAGTAAACACCGGGAGAACGAACGAGCTGTGAAACTATACATCTTTCAGCGCCGTTTATAACGAAGGTGCCCGCATCGGTCATAAGTGGGAAATCACCCATAAAGATGATATTTTCCTTTACTTCACCCGTCTCTTTATTCTGAAGACGTGCTCTGACCTTGAGCGGTTTGGCATAGGTAACGTCACGCGCCTTGCACTGGGCAATGCTGTATTTGGGATCTTCATCCATCGTATAATCGATGAAATCAAGGATAAGATTTCCGGAATAATCGGTTATAGAGCCGATATCGCGGAACACCTCTTCAAGACCCTCATCAAGAAACCATTGGTAGGATTTCTTCTGCACCTCAATGAGGTTCGGCATAGGCATTACCTCATTGATTTTTGCAAAGCTTTTTCGTGTAGTCGTACCTAATTGGACATCCTTCACATTTACCATATAGGTAATCACTCCGTTTCTTTAATGATTTACTGAAAAATCGGTTAGAAAGCACCGTTTTTCGGCAGAAAAACACAAGGTTTTCGCAATCGAAAAAACACGGCAAAATGCCAAAAGTGCATTTCTTTCCATTTTAATGTGCATATATAGTAATATCTAACTTAAAATATGTCAAGAAAATTTTTGAAATTTCGGAAAAATATCTGAAAAGTTTTTGATATACGCAGCCGCGTGTTTCTTGCGTGGACATTTTATAAAGTTTTTCTGCGGCACAGTGCACAATGTGCGCGTGCCGCAAAATGAAAGGGGATTCTTAAGGGGACTTGAGCGTATAACGCTCACTCCCCTTAAGTTGC
>JAFLRY010000006.1 GCA_022511205.1 Eubacterium sp.
CACTATCGATATCGCAGACCCGTCCTACAGCACCGATACCGCTAAGGAAATCGCTAAGTACAACAACTTCAGCGAAGATGAGTGGGAGAACTTTGACGGCCCTGTACTCACCACGAAGCTTATTGACTATCGTGGCTACGGTTACACCGGTGTTAACCCGAACCTTGTAAAGGTTGGCGCTGATCCTTATTCAGATGCTTCCAAGAACGTTCGTAAGGCGATTGCTACCATTCTTGCAGCATATCGTGACGAGGCTATCGACTCTTACTACGGCAACACTGCAGAGGTTATCAACTATCCGATTTCCAACACCTCTTGGGCTGCTCCCGTTACTACTGACGACGGCTATCAGATCGCTTATTCCAAGGATGTAAACGGCAATCCGATCTACACTGCAGATATGACCGCAGACCAGAAGTATGAGGCCGCTAAGCAGGCTGCTCTCGGCTTCCTTGAGGCTGCAGGCTACACTGTAGCTGACGGCAAAGTAACTGCTGCTCCCGAAGGCGCTAAGACCAGCTTCCAGGTTGAGATCGGCGGCGGCGGACAGGGCGATCACCCGCTCTTCCTGCTTATGCAGAACGCTTCCGACGCTCTTGCATCTATCGGCATTAAGTTCACCATCAATGACCATTCCAACGCAAACGATCTGTACGCTACCTATCAGGGTGGTACTGCACAGTTCTGGTGCGCTGCTTGGCAGGCAGGTACTGATCCCGATATGTATCAGCTTTATCACAGCAAGGGTTCAACCAACTACTATCACATCGCCGATGCTCAGCTCGATGAGTTGATCATGAACGGCCGTGCTTCTGCTGACACCAACGTTAGAAAGGCTATCTACAAGTCAGCTATGGAGATAATCCTTGACTACGGCGTTGAGATCCCGATGTATCAGCGTAGTGATTGCGTCCTTCTTTCCAGCGAGCGTGTAAACGTTGACTCACTTCCTAAGGATATGACTCCTTACTGGGGCTGGGCGGCTGAAATCGAGACCCTTGAAATGAACTAATTCTGATTCAAGCTTTCGGTTTAAGTAAAACATTATAAGATTTCCTGCCCTCGCAAGGGGGCAGGATATTCTGTAATCTTTGTCGAACAGCAAAAAGCCGCTTCAAGCAAGAGGCGTTTTCTTGGTGTTCGGCATTATTAATATACGGACATTTCCGATATAAAAAACGGAGGGGAACATTTTGCGAAATTACATAATCAAACGTATACTTATTTCCATCGTCATTCTGTTTTTCGTAATGTTTATTATTTACGTGCTGATGCGTAGCTTGCCCAGCTCTTACGTTGAAACAATGGCGATGCGTCTTTCCACCGCTCCCGGCTCAAAGCCCTATGAGGAGTGGCTCGCTCAGTTAAACGCATCCTACGGACTGGATCAACCCTTTTTAATCGGTTTCTTTGGCTGGCTTGGAGATTTCCTTCGCGGCAATTTCGGCGATAGCTGGAGATTCACCGTTCCCGTTATCGAGGAATTTAAGAGCGTTATCGGCATTTCATTTATAATGGGTGCGATCTCATTAGTTCTTGAGCTCGTTATAGCGATCCCGCTTGGCGTTTTAGCCGCCACGAAGCAGTATTCCAAGACGGATTATATCGTTTCCGCCACCGCGCTTGCGGGTATTTCACTGCCCACCTTCTTCTTTGCTTCGCTGCTGCAGCTCGTATTCGCCGTTAGGCTCGGCTGGTTTGATACCCACGGACTTGTAGGACGAGATTACTATCAGCTAAGCTCCTTCGGGCAGATCATGGATATGGCAAAGCATTTGGTGCTTCCCATCGTTACCCTTACGGTTATTTCGATAGGCGGACTTATGCGTTATACCAGAACGAATATGCTTGAGGTTCTCAATGCGGATTATATCCGTACCGCGAGAGCAAAGGGCCTTGATGAGAAAAAGGTTATCTATCACCACGCGTTTCGTAACACGCTTATTCCGCTTGTAACTATCGTTGGCGGTTCACTTCCCGGCTTGTTCTCAGGCGCGCTGATTACGGAAACCCTGTTCTCCATTCCCGGTATCGGTTACATATCCTATCAGGCGATGGTTGCCGGCGATATTCCGTTTACGATGTTCTACCTTTCATTTATGGCAGTACTCACGCTTTTGGGCAACCTGATATCCGATATACTTTACGCAGTGGTAGATCCGCGCGTTCGTATCGCTTAAGAGAGGGGGAAAAATTGTGTTAAAGAATAAAAAGAACGTTCCCGCAAAGAACGAAAACGAGCAATACTCTCTAAACGATGACCGCCGCGTAAAGGTGCTTTCACCGGGCGCGCTTGTTGCTAAGCGCTTTTTCCGTAACCGTTTGGCGGTAGTAGGTCTTATCATGCTCCTCTCAATGGCTGTTTTCTCCTTCATCGGCGGTATGGTCATTCCTTACGGACAGGCGGAGCAGTTCTACACCTACACTCCCCTTAAAAAAGAGTATGTGGGTGTTACGAGAAATGATGATATTCGTTACGCCGCCGCAGAGGGAAAAGAGTTCAGCACTATACTGCAGGCTCAATTCCTGCTGGCGCAGGTAAAAGGTACAGATACCTTTGAATACGGCGGAAACAGCTATTCCTACAAGCAGGAGGCTAAAGATTTTTATTCCATTTATTCCGCTGACGGTTCATTACTTGCTATCGCGTATAAGGATATCGTTAACGCGGCAGACGGAATGGACGCCCCTGCCTTTATCGTTAAATACGAAGCACTTAAAGCATACACCGGCGGCGCAAAATCCTTCACGGCAGACGGCGTTGCATATACGCTTGACGAGGATGCCAACATCATTCAAAACGGCACCATTATTGGATATATCAGCCGCTTCGTAGTTTCGCCGAAGCAAAACGGCGTTACGATCACCCGTGACTTCAAGGAACGCCTTGAGGAAGCGCTTGAGGATAATATTTCTGAATTTGTTTATACTTCTCCTGAGGGAGAAGAGCAAAAATACGCTGTTACCTACGATGCCAGTGCTATGGTTTGGTCGGTTCAGCAGGTAGAGGAAACTAAGGTTTACGCTTCTTACGGACTTCCGAGCTGGGATCACCCGCTTGGTCTTGACGGCAACGGTATGGATATGCTTACCCGTCTTATGTACGGCGGTCGTGTATCGCTTTATATCGGCTTCATTGTAGTGTTCATTGAAACGCTTCTCGGCGTTATCATGGGCGGTATCGCCGGATATTTCGGCGGTTGGGTAGATAACCTTATCATGCGTCTCGTTGATATCTTCTACTGCATCCCGTCAATGCCCATAATCATAATTCTCGGTGCAACGATGGATAATATGCAGGTGGATCCGCAGGTGCGAATGATCTATTTGATGTTGCTATTAGGCTTCCTCGGCTGGGCGGGAATCGCTCGTCTTGTCCGCGGTCAGATCCTTTCACTCCGCGAGCAGGAGTTTATGATGGCAACGGAGGCGGGAGGTATCCGCGTATCGCGCCGTATCTTCAAGCATCTGATTCCCAACGTTATCCCGCAGCTTATCGTTACCTGCACCATGAGCCTTGGCTCAACGATCATCACGGAGGCAACGCTTTCCTTCTTAGGCCTCGGCGTTAAGTTCCCGTTTGCTTCCTGGGGTAACATTATATCCGACGTTAATAATTCCTTCGTTATGACTAACTATTGGTTTATCTGGATCCCCGCAGGTATCTGCCTGCTTATCACGGTTCTGGGCTTCAACTTCGTTGGCGACGGTCTTCGTGACGCGTTCGATCCGAAGATGAAGAGATAAGAAAGGAGGAGCTCACATGGCTAAAAGTAAACCGGAGGGCTACCTCTCCGCTAAAGAATCCCGCAGGATTTCTAAGGAAAACAGAAAAATAACAAGCGCTCTTGAGAAAAAGCGTAAGCGCAAGAACGTTCCCGAGAGCGAGTATATCACAGAGATGAAGGACCCGAGCAACGCGGTTGAGTTCGATAATCTTCACACGTATTTCTTCACGGATGCCGGTACGGTTAAGAGTGTTGACGGCGTTACGTTTGAGGTGCCGCTCGGCAAGACCGTTGGCGTAGTTGGCGAATCCGGCTGCGGTAAATCAGTTACCAGCCTTTCGCTTATGCAGCTGCTCCAGAGACCCCAGGGTCAGATCGTTGAGGGCGAAATTCGTCTGAATCTCGGCGACAAGGCGTATGACGTTGCAAAAATGCCGAATGAAAAGCTGCTTGAGCTTCGCGGCAACTTCGTTTCAATGATCTTCCAGGAGCCTATGACGGCGCTCAATCCCGTTTTCCGTATCGGCGCTCAGCTTGATGAAGTAATTGCTCTTCATGACGGTGAGGGCAAGAGCGAAGCTGATGTTAAGGCACGTTCCATTGAGCTTTTGGAGATGGTTGGTATCGCCAACAGCGATGGCGTTTACCAGATGTTCCCCCACGAGCTTTCAGGCGGTATGCGCCAGCGTGTTATGATCGCTATGGCGCTTGCCTGCAATCCCAAGATCATTATTGCCGATGAACCCACTACCGCGCTTGACGTTACGATCCAGGCGCAGGTGCTCGATCTGCTTCGCAATCTTAAGGATAAGATCAATTCCTCAATTATGTTCATTACCCACGACCTCGGCGTTATCGCGGAAATGGCTGATTACGTAGTTGTTATGTACGCGGGCCGCGTTGTGGAAAAGGGCACGGCGGACGATATTTTCTATCATCCCGCCCACCCATATACTATCGGTCTTATGGCTTCAAAGCCCGTAGTAGGCAAGCAGGTGGATAAGCTTTATTCCATTCCCGGAAAAGTTCCGAATCCCATCAATATGCCGAATTATTGCTACTTTAAGGATCGCTGTGAGATGTGCGTAGGCGGTTGTGACGGCGAATATCCGCCGGAGATCAGCATTTCCGATACGCATAAGGTATCCTGCTACCGCTACTGTGAAAACAATAAAGAGGGAGGGGAAGCGTAATGGCAATGAAAAAGAACGTTGCAGATAATCTTAAAATCGATAACAATTTCACTCCCGTTGAGTATGACGATCAGTATATCCTGATGGTCAACGAGCTGAAAAAATACTTCCCTATCAAGGGCGGTATGATGTCCAGACCCGTTGGTTACGTTAAGGCTGTCGACGGCGTTACGTTTAACCTTAAGCGCGGCACTACTATGGGTCTCGTTGGCGAATCCGGTTGCGGGAAAACCACCACCGGCCGTACTATTCTTCGCCTTGCAGGCGAAAAGACAGGCGGTCAGGTGCTCTTTAACGGCAAAGAAATCTATGATCTTTCCAATAAGGAAATGCGCGAAATGCGCACCAAAATGCAGATCATATTCCAGGATCCCTTCTCCAGCCTTTCTCCCCGCCTTCCCGTCGGCGAGATCATCGGCGAGGCGGTGCGCGAGCATAATCTTGTAAGCAAAGCTGAATTCAACGATTATATCGATAAGGTTATGGATAACTGCGGACTTCAGCCCTTCCATAAGGAGCGTTATCCCCATGAGTTCTCAGGCGGTCAGCGTCAGCGTATCTGTATCGCTCGCGCGCTTGCGCTCAATCCCGAATTCGTTGTGTGCGACGAGCCTGTTTCCGCGCTGGACGTTTCTATCCAGGCGCAGATCATCAACCTGCTTAAGGATCTTCAGGAGCAGTATAAGCTGACCTACCTGTTCATTTCTCACGATCTCAGCGTTGTTGAGCATATTTCCGATACGGTTGGCGTTATGTATCTCGGAAGCTTAGTGGAATACGGCACTACCGGCGATATTTTCCGAAATCCGCTTCATCCTTATACTAAGGCACTGTTCTCGGCTATTCCGATCCCCGATCCCAATGCCCGTATGCAGCGTATCGTGCTTGAAGGCTCTATTCCGTCTCCGGCAAATCCGCCGTTAGGCTGTAAGTTCCATACCCGCTGCCCGTACGCTACGGATCGCTGCAAGCAAGAAGTTCCCGCACAGAGGGAGGTAGAACCGGGGCATTACGTAGTATGCCATCTGTTCGATGAGTAATGGCACGCAAAAAAGAGTGGGATGATGACGACGGTAGAACGATCGCTTCTATGAGCGACGTTGGTCGTCAAAATCTGTTTATCCCAAGAGCAAAACCAAATCGTGAGGAGCGCAAGCCAAGCATTCCCGAAACAGAATTTGAGCAATCAAAAAAAGATCGCCCGTGGGAGCAAAGCGAGCAGTTCACTAAGCAGGAGAGAAGATGGTACGCTTTCGGCGCGCTGAAAGCAGCACTGCTTATCGCTATGGCTTTCATTGTGGGTCTTGGTTTGGCAATTTTGATTATGTTATTGCTTTGGAGTTAACCGAATATATCAGAGGCTTTTCACTGATGAAAAGCCTCTTTTTTTTACAATAAATTGGTTTATAAATTGTTTATTTAATTTCCAGAAATTTCATTCAAAAAACCATTGAATTGCCTGTTTTTCGGTGCTATTATAAATATATAAAAAGTCGAAATCCACCGAATTTTTCGGTTTGTATAGACGGTAAGTGAGAAAAGGGAAGTGCTGAAAATGGGAAAGAGAAAGGCTTTACCCGAAACGGCAAAATTATCAGAAATGAAGGCGGAAATCAAAAAGAAAAAGGCGGCAAAAAAGGGCTTTAAAATAATCGCCGTTGCGTTATTTGCTCTTTTAATTGCTGTTGCCGTGCTTCTTGTTTGGGATGCGAACAGTGGTCATATTGAGTTCAGTATTAAGGATTTTTCAGACGTTACACTTGAATACGGCGAAGAATATTCGTATCCTGAGGTTCAGGGCCTCTACAAAACCATATTTCTCAACCTGAAGGGAACACCTGTTGAGGTTCAGCAGGAGGGCGAGGTGGACGCTTCGCATTTGGGAACTTATGAGATGGTTTATACCGCAACCTTCAAGGGCGTAACGAGAACCGAAAAGCAAAAAATAGTAGTAGTGGATACTGTTGCTCCTGTAATAACCCTTGTTTCCGATCCGGAGTATTTTACAAGCCCGGTTGCGGCATACAAGGAAGAGGGCTTCTCCGCCGTTGATAATTACGACGGTGATATAACCGATAAGGTCGTTTCCAAGGAGGAAAACGGCATTGTTACTTACACAGTTTCCGATAGCTCCGGCAACGAAGCGGTGGTTACGAGAACGATCGTTTATAAAGACGTAGTGCCTCCGGTTATAAAGCTTTCAGGCAAAAGCATACTGAGTATTGAGCTTGGCGGTACATATAAAGAACCTGGCTACAAGGCAACGGACGATTGTGACGGAGATATTACCTCCAAGGTTTCGGTAAAGGGCTCTGTGGATACGAAAAAGAAGGGCGAATACGCCATCGAATACTCCGTAGAGGATTCTTACGGTAATAAGACCACGGTCAAAAGAACGGTTTTGGTTTATGAAAAGCAGGCGAAAAAGCCCACCGTTAATCCCGGAAACAAGGTTGTTTACCTTACGTTTGATGACGGCCCGGGCGCTTATACCTCACAGCTTCTTGACGTGCTTGATAAATACGGCGTCAAAGTAACGTTTTTCGTGACGAATCAGTTCCCGCGGTATCAGAATTTGATATCAAAAGAAGCTGAAAGAGGGCATACCGTTGCGATCCATACTTATAGCCATAGCTATAGCGAGGTTTACGCGAATATAAATGCCTACTTTAAAGACCTTGAAAAAATGTCTAAGATTTGTGAGTCGCAGACGGGAGAGAAGCCAACTATTATACGCTTCCCCGGCGGAACGTCAAACGCTATCAGTAAAAAATATTGCCACGGGATTATGACTCAGCTTACCCAAGAGGTTGATGTCAGAGGCTACTATTATTGCGATTGGAACGTTGAGAGCGGAGACGCGGGCGGCGCGAAAACCGCTTCAGCAGTTGCCGCGAACGTTATAGCGGGAATCAAGCAGCATAACGTTTCTGTAGTGCTTCAGCATGATACGCATAAATACAGCGTTGAGGCGATGGACGAGATCATTTCATGGGGTCTTGCAAACGGATATACCTTCCTTCCGCTTGACGAAACTTCACCTATGGTGCATCACAAACCCAATAATTAGAGATCATAAAAAAACAAAGGCTTATATTTGTTCATAAATCATTCACAAACATATGGAAAAATATTGATTTTTTCCGTATATGTTGTATAATTTAATTATAAATTATTATTAAAGGAGTAGATATTATGAGGTATGAAATCAAGGGCGCTCCCTTCCCGGCAGTTGTGTGCTATATGGAGAACGGCGAGCAGATCATCACAGAAGGCGGCGGAATGTCTTGGATGAGCCCCAATATGGAGATGAAAACCACCACCAACGGAGGCATTGGTAAGGCTCTTGGCAGAATGCTTTCAAGAGATAAGATGTTCCAGAACATTTACACCAGCGTTGGCGGAAACGGTATGATCGGCATCGCTTCCAGCTTCCCCGGCGAGATCAAGGCGATCGAGGTTAAGCCCGGCGAGGATATCATTTGCCAGAAAAGCTCCTTCCTTGCTTCAACTCCGGGCGTTGATATGTCCGTACATTTCAGAAAGAAGTTTTCATCAGGTTTGTTCGGCGGCGAAGGCTTCATTATGCAGAAGTTCTCAGGCAACGGTCTTCTCTTCATCGAGGTGGACGGTACTCCCATTGAGTACGATCTTGCAGAGGGTCAGCAGATCCTTATCGATACCGGCCATATCGTTATGATGAGCGCAAGCTGTAAGATGGACGTTAAGTCTGTTTCAGGCTTCAAAAACGTTGTATTCGGCGGCGAAGGACTTTTCAACACCGTTGTTGAGGGCCCCGGCAAGATCATTCTTCAGACTATGCCCGTATCTAAGCTGGCAGGCACGCTTTCATCTTATCTTCCTATGTCTAATTCATAATCGGTTATTAAAACAAAAAGACGGCAGGACATCGTCCTGCCGTTATTTTTTATGTTTTAATTGCCGAAAAGAGCTTTTGCTGCTTTCATATTTTCAATTATAGAAACGCCGAAGGGGCAACGGCTCTCGCATGCTCCGCAGGCAATGCAGTCGCCCGCGTGGGAGCTGAGTGCCGCGTAATGCTCTCTCACCGTTTCGGGAATCTCTCCCTGCGCCTTACATAAATTAAAAAACTTTGTAACGGTTGCAACCTCTATTCCCATAGGGCAGGGAGCGCAGTGGCCGCAATACATACAGTGACCTTTCCAGCTGATTTTCGGGAACGTGGAAAATACGGAAGCGTAATCCTTTTCCTCGTCAGTCGCGTATTCATAATCAATGGAAGCCTGTAGCTGCGCCGTTGAGTGAACGCCTGAAAGCACCGTCGCAACGGCAGGTCTCGTCAGCGCGTAGTGTATGCACTGGGAAACGGTCAGCGCCCTTCCGGCAGGGGAATCATCTGTGAGTAAATCTCCGCCGCCGAATGCCTTCATAACCGTGATCCCAACTCCCATTCGAGAGCAGGTTTCATAAAGCTCTTCGCGCATCGGCTCAAAATTAAAGAGAGGCTTTTCATAGCTTTCTTCTGCCCAAAGCTTTTCGATATCCTCATCCGCGGGCTGGAGATCATAGCAGGGATTCACGCTGAACATAAGCACCTCGATAAGCCCGGTTTTGATCGCTTCAAGGGAAATCTCAGGGTTGTGACTGCTCATTCCGATATGGTGAATTTTGCCCTGCGCCTTCAGCTCCTGCGCGTATTCAAGAATGCCGTTGTTTATAACCGCGTCCCAGGTTTTTTTGCTGTCCACATAATGGATCATACCGATGTCCACGTAATCAGTGCCGAGATTTTCAAGCTGAGCTTCGAATGCCGCTTTTACCTCGCTGAGCTTTCTGGTGGCTTCGTATTGGTCGTTTTTCCATTGCGTGCAAAGATGCGCCTGCAAAATGAATTCGCCTCGTCTTTCGCGTATGACGTTTCCCACGCGGCGCTGCATATCGGGGTTTGGACTGTATAAATCCATACAGTTAACGCCGTGTTCAAATGCAAGGGCGAAAACCTCGTTTGTGAATTCATCGCTTTTGTTGATAAAGCCCTCGCAACCAAGCCCGATTTCGCTGACCTTTAAGCCGGTTTTGCCTAATTCTCTGTAGATCATAACCGATCCTCCGTTTTTATTAGTAATTTAATTATAGAAAAAAAGCGATTAATTGGCAATAGCGTATACTTGAATGATTTTTGAAAAAAGTTGTTGACAAGGAAACATTGTTGTGTTATATTGTTTCCTTGGAAACAAATTATGCGGGTGATGAATATGAAAAAAGATTTGATTTCGTTATTTAAAGAGTACGGCGATAAGCAGGAATTACTGTCTAAAATATCTGAAAGCGAAGAGTTGAGAGCTTATAATAATTCCGAATTGCATATTATCGCCGCTATCGGAGATTTGGAAAACCCAAACGTTACGGCGATCGCTCAGCATATGGGAATGACGAAGGGCGGAATAAGCAAAAACGTGAAAAAGCTTATCAGCGCTCGGCTCGTTGAAGCCTATCAAGAGGATAACAATAACCGCAAAATCTTTTACCGTCTTACTAATGACGGCAAGCGAATTTATGATAAACACGCCGTTGCGCATAAGAATTGGATCGAAAGAGATAACGGCTTTATTTCTCGGTTCCCGGAGGAAAAGATCAATACGGTCGCGGAATTTCTTGAGAAATATATAGAGCATCTTGACGCGGAAATAGAAAAGAGGATATAAACAATGAGGCAAAAAGCAGACAGCAGAGAGATTTTTGAAACACTGCCGATACCAAAGGCATTAAAGGCAATGGCGGTACCCACCGTTATAAGCCAGATCATCATTTTAATTTACAATCTTGCGGATACATTTTTCGTCGGGAAAACCGATAATCCCTATATGGTGGCGGCAACTTCGCTGATACTGCCGGTGTTCAACATCACACTTTCACTTGCGGCTCTCACGGGCGTGGGCGGCGGCTCGCTGATATCAAGATTGCTCGGCGAAAACAGGCGTGATGAAGCGAAAAAAGTCAGCAGTTTCAGCATTTATTTATCAATTGCCGTTACTGCCGTGTTTTCGCTGATAATGGCGGTTTTTATGACTCCGATACTCAACCTGCTCGGCGCAAGCAGTGAAACGTTTCTGTTCGCGAAGCAGTATTCCTTTTGCGTTATAGTACTCGGCGGTATTCCAACGGTTCTCTCAAACGTGCTTTCAAATCTACTGAGAAGCTCCGGAGCATCTAAGCAAGCCGGCTTCGGTATAACAATGGGCGGGCTTATAAATATCGCGCTTGACCCGTTGTTTATGTACGTGCTTCTGCCGAGGGGTTATGAGATATTGGGCGTTGGTATCGCCACCTGCCTTTCAAACTGCATTGCGTGCGCTTATTTCCTTTGCGTGATTTGCAAAATGAGACAAAGCTCGGTGATCAGTCTCAGCGCCAAGCTTGGTTTGCCTGAGAAAAAGAGCGTTTTATCAATATTAAACGTTGGTTTTCCCTCGGCTCTTGCGACCTTGCTTTTTGATCTCGATTATATCGTTATCGATAAGCTGATGGTGGCATACGGCGATATTGCTCTGGCATCAATTGGCATCGTTTTAAAGGCTGAGAGACTTCCGCTGAACGTGGGAATAGGTATTTGCCAGGGTATGATGCCGATCGTGGCGTACAACTTTTCATCGAAGAATTATAAGCGTATGAACGATACGGTCAAATTTTCAAGACGTGTGGGTCTTATCACCGCCGCCTTCAGCATCGTTTTGTACGAGCTGACGGCAAGCTATATTATGAGAATGTTCATTGCAGACGCGGGAACGGTTGCGCTTGGAACGGACTTTTTAAGGATAAGGATCCTCGCAACGCCACTGATGTTCCTAAGCTTCTTTACGGTGTATCTTTTCCAGGGCTTTGGCAAAGGCAACAAAGCGCTGTTCCTCGGCGTTATGCGATGGGTAGTGTTCAACATTCCGATGTTGTTTATCCTAAACGGCATTATCGGAATGTACGGCATAGTATGGTCGCAGGTGACGGCGGATATATTCACCGTGGCGCTCTCAATTTACGTTTACAACAGATATAAAAAGAAAAGCGGGACTTATTAAAAGTCCCGCTTATTAATATTTTGTTTTGCTGATTTATTTGTTGTCATCATCGTCAGCGCTGGGGAGGGATTCGGTAGTGCCGTAAAGCTTGATATCCGTTCTTGCTTTGCCCTCCTGAGGCTCGTCAAAAACGATATTGAATATGCGCTTGAAATTCTCTTTGTTGAAATTCGGATGCTTCTTTTGGATCTTCTTTATCAGAGAATTCTCGCTGTTTGCCGATGCAGTGGCTTTCTTAACGAGCTTGCTTTCCTTAATGCCCTTCTTCGTGTTATCAAGACCCTTTTGAAGATGCGTGAAGATGAAATTCTGCGTTCCTTTGATCCCCTTGATAACCTTCGTAAGATCGGCAATGGTAAGGGCTATATCCACCAGCGCAATGGAATAAAGCACGAAGCAGATTATGTAGAGCGCGGTGGGGGAGAGGGAGTCAGTCAGCTTAACTACCAGCGGGTGAATAACCTTAAGAATAATAACACCGCCTGCGCCGAAGCCGAGAAGCCCCATAAGATAAACTCTGCCCTTAAGGTTGAATTTTCTGCCGGAATAATCCCACCACATTGCGTGGAAAAGCTTTTCCATAAGGAAATGGGTCACATATTCGATCGCTCCGCAAATAAAGAAGCAGGCAATGAAAAGCAGGAATATGTTTTCGATCTTGCCATAGAAAAGCAATGAAAGCACAACGGCGGCCGTTCCGTAGATCGGGCAAACAGGTCCAAACAGGAAACCGCGCTTAACAAAGTCTCCGTCTCTTACTGCGAATGTGACTGTTTCAAGTACCCATCCGCCAATGCTGTAAATCATAAAAATAAAAAAGTATCGGCAAAATTCGTAAATCATCTTTCGCCCCTCCTGGTTATTTCCTCATAAATCGGTAAAAATTTCTTTGAAAGCCCGATAAGATCCATATCGGCGCAATGCTTATCGCAAAAGGTAAGGATGAAGCCGCCCTTTGATCTCGGCGTTTTGGCAAGAGGCCACATATGATAAAGGATCATTTCCCTTTGCATTTTCGTCATTTCACCGAAATATTTCTCGGCGTTTCTCAGCGCCTCCTTGGGGTGAAACCACGCGTGAAGCTCCTCGTGATCCTTATCCTTGTGCCAGTCGTAAAGGTAGAAATCGTGGAGCAGTGCGGCTCTCGTTATGTCCCTTAGCTCCGGCAGGTTGCGTTTCTTGGCAATTTTGAAAACGCTGTAGGAGACGTAAACCGTGTGAAAATGAGTGTCTATTTTCCCGTGATGGGGATACAGCTTCATCTCCTGAACCTTTGGATGGCTGAGCAGATCGCCAACGATCTCGCAATATTCAATTATATTCTGTTCTTCTTTCAATTTATCCATGCTAATAAAATATCATTATTCTTTCTCGTTTTCAACAATAAAATTATAGATTTATATATTTTTAATAATTTCAGTTGATTTTTTAGGAACATAATGGTATCATACAATTGTTCTATATAGAAATGTTCTGGTGCGATACAAGGTGACGCGATGGAAACTAAGGGCGGATTTTACATTACGCAAATAAAACAGCTTCAAGGCAGGATATTTGAAAGGCTGTTGGCTGAAAACGGTATAGAAATAAGCGGTGGCCAGGGAAGGATACTGTTCGTTCTTTGGAAAAACGATTCGCTCACCGTCAGCGAGATCAGTGATAAGACCTCTCTTGCTAAAAATACGCTTACCGTAGTGCTTAACGGCATGGTAAATAAGGGGATAGTGACAAAGCGCATCAATCCGGAAAACCGCCGCCAAACGATAATATCGCTTACAGACTACGCAAAATCCCTTAAAGAGCGTTATGAGGATGTATCTCAGCAGATGAACGAGTTGTTCTATCAAGGTTTTTCTGATGACGAGCGGGAGCAGTTTGAAGGCTATCTTGAAAGAATTGTTAAAACGCTTATCGATGCTGAAAAAAGCAAATAATTCATTAAGGAGAATACATAATGAAATCTAAAAAACAGCTATTGGAATTCATTTCTAAGCGGAAAACATCGTTTATTGCTTCTGTGGACGATGACGGCTTTCCAAATATGAAAGCGATGTTCCCGCCGAGAAAGATAGATGAAAATTGTTGCTTATATTTCACCACAAACACCTCATCTATGCGTGCTCAGCAGTATATGAAAAATCCGAAAGCAAGCGTTTATTTCTACGAAAAGGGCAGATTTAGATATGAAGGTATTATGCTTATTGGCACAATGGAAGTTTTACAGGACGAGGCAACGAAAAAGGAAATATGGTGCGAAGGCGACACAATCTATTATCACAAGGGCGTTAGCGATCCCGATTATTGTGTGCTGAAATTCACCGCGGAAAAGGGTAGACGTTACTGCGGTTTTAAAGTTGAAAGCTTCGATATAGAAGCTTTGGCGTAATATAAAACAGAAAGGAAAATTATCATGGAAGAACTTAAAAGCATTATGGAGAAATTTGTTGAATCAGGCTGGGAGCTCATTTCCGTTCCCGCGCAGGAATGGTTGAACGGAACGGCTGATAAGGATAGCCTTATCGCCGCGATCGAACAGGCAGACGTTGAATGCGGAAGCTGTGGCTGTGATATGGATCCGCTTTACAAGCGCGCTTTAGAATTGCTCAAGGCGTAATCGTATTAAATGATTATGAAATATGTATATACAGACGGTCGTGATGGGGATTTTATTGAACTTTGTCACGAGCTTGATAGCTTTCTAAACGAAATTGTCGGCGGCAAGAAAAACAGAGCCGCATATATTCCTTATAATAAGCTCGATAGTATTCATGATGCTATTGTCGTTTATAACGGAGATATCCCAATTGGGTGCGCGTCGTTTAAAAAATATGATGATACACACGCGGAGGTAAAGCGTGTTTTTATCAAAGAAGAATACCGTGGCAGGGGAATATCACGTTGCTTGATGGAAAAGCTTGAAAAAGCCGCGAAAAGCAAAGGATACAGATATTTCATTTTAGAAAGCGGAGAGCCTCTTGTATCAGCAATGGCGTTATATAGAAAAATCGGCTATACTGTAATTCCCAATTACGGCCAATATAAGGATATGCCTGATTCGGTTTGTATGATGAAAGAATTGTGATTTGTGATGTTAAAGGCAGAAAACTTTCAAACATCTGGCTTCGTTTATTTTTGATGTTGTTGTGTTTGAGTGCTTTGCCTTAAGTTTGGAGAATTGCCGTGAAAAATGAGAAGCTATTATCTGTAATAATGATTTTGACTGCCGCGGCAGGCTGGGGCGTTATCGGCGTGTTTACAAGGCCGCTTACCGCCGCCGGTCTCAGCGCGATACAGACAACTGTGGTGCGAAGCCTTACCGTATTGATCGGAATGGGGATATTCCTCTTACTAAAGGATAAATCACTGTTTCGGGTAAAGCTAAAGGATTTTTGGATATTCCTCGGCACGGGGCTTGTGAGTATAGTTTTCTTCAATGTGTGCTATTTCCTGACCATAGGGAAAACCACGTTGGCGACTGCCTCGGTGCTTCTGTATACCGCGCCGTGCTTCGTTATGCTGATGTCGGCAGTATTCTTTAAGGAAAAAATCACGGCGCAGAAGATTGCGGCGTTGGTGATCGCGTTTCTCGGTTGTGCGCTGGCAAGCGGATTTGCGGGCGGAGATATAAGCCTTGCAGTGTTGCTGACAGGTATCGGCTCAGGGCTGGGCTACGCCTCGTATAGCATTTTCGGCAAGGTGGCGCTGAAAAAGTATCACACCTTCACGCTGATATTTTACACTTTTTTCGTTGCTACTATCGGGCTTCTGCCGTTTTCCAATATAGTCGGCGCGGCTTCTGCTTTGGCAGTGGATATGACCGCCGTGCTGTGCGCGCTCGGGCTTGGTCTTATCTCCACCTTTATGCCGTACATATTCTACACCACGGGATTAAAACATATTGATGCGGGCAAGGCTTCCGTTATGGCGTTTGCCGAGCCGATGGTGGCGACTGTTGCGGGGATATTGATTTTCAAAGAAACCTTGAAGCTGAGCAATGCAATTGGAATTCTGCTGATTTTCGCGGCAATCGTTTTGCTGAATATTCCTATTAAAAAGAAGGTTAAACAAAATTAAAAAATGGGAGCGGTTCATTTGAACCGCTCCTTTTATATGCCATTTATTTCTTAGCCATTTTTTTCTTTGCCTTGCGCTGTGCAAGCTCTTCCTCTTCCTCCGCCTTTTTGAGGGCAGCTGCGGCTTCCTTTTCTCTGTCGCTCTGCTCAGCCCTGGCCTTCGCTTCGTCATAAAGCGCGGCGATCTCATCAAAGTGGCTGTAATTCTCCTCCTGAATAAGGAGCTTCTTGGAATCATTATACGGCTTGGCAGCCCTATTGAATTTGGCGAATTCATCCATGAACGCTTTGGAATTCTTCTGAACTTCCTTTTTATCAAGCTGAAGCTGTTTGATCTGCGCTTTGATCTCGCGTACCTTCTCCTTATCCTTTCCTTTGGCGGAAATGGTCTGAAGCTCGGTGAGCTCGAAGATCTGAGCGTCGATCTCATCCTCTTTATCAAAGAGCGCGGTGAGAGCTGACATATCAGGCTCTGCAAATACGTTAATTGTGCCAAAGTATTTATCATAAGCCTTCTTTGCGGCAAGCTTTTTCTTGGCAAATTCTTTCTTAAAGGCGCGAAGCTGCTTTCCCTCCTCAGTGTTCTTCGGCATGGCCTTTGCCTGAGCAAGCTCTGCTTTTACTTCGGAAATATCTATCTGCTTAATGCCATCAAGTCCCTGAGCGTAGGTCTCTCTCGCAACGCTGACCTGATACTTAAACAAATCGGAATTGAATTTGTCAAGCTCGGCGCAAACGAATTTTGAAATGTCGATCTCCTCATTGAATTCAAGATCGGCTCTGTATTGCTTTTTAGCAGCTTTTTTATCTGCTTTATATTGTTTGTCGGCGGCCTTTTTATCAGCCTTATATTGCTTCTTAGCGGCCCTTTTATCGTCACTGTCAACGAGGGTCACAACAGCGCGGCTGACGGCATTCTTGTAGGAATCCTTGGAAATCTGCTTCGGCTCAGCCTCTGCCATCTCACGGGCATTGTTGACCATATCGATAGCCTCAACGATCTGATGATCGTTAAGCGCGCCGTTGCCGTAATCCTCAAACAGCGAACGAACCTGTAAAACGCGGATAACGGATTTTTGCTTCTTTTCCGTGAAATCGTAGAAGAAATACGGCACCATATTCAGGAACGCGCCGACGCCTGCCATTATGATGAGCGCGCCCATCATCGTGTAAAGCAGACCGGGTTCGCCGGTGTCAACGTCAAGGATATCAAAGGGCTGCTTATAGCCGTTACCCTCGTATACGCCGTAGTATTTCTCAACGGCCGGCAATACGGAGGAGGTAATAAGAGTTACCATATTACCTATGGTGGCTACCGTGGCAAACATACCGTCGATACGCTCGCCGCTCTTATACTGCTGATAATCGCGGATATCTGCCTGAACAGCGGGCGTGGTGATCTGCTCAAAGGCGCCAACCATCCAGTTGAAGTAAACGCAAACGAAAAGCCACCAAATGCTCTGCATATTGATAAGCATTGCGAGGATGCAAACGATGTTTAAGGTGTTAACACCGATAAGCACCTTTTTCTTGCCGAAGCGGCGAATGAAGAACGGAGCGAGAAGCATACCCCAAAGGGAAGCATTGCCCGTTAAGGTGTTGATGATCATCATTTGGGTGCCTGTGGCGGTGTGGCCGTAGTTATAAGACCAGGTGAGAATATTGCTGTAAGCAGTCTCAAGGAAGCCGAGCCAGCCCGCTAAAGCGATGATCCAGAAATACTTATTCTTGGCAACCTCTCTGAAAGAGTCGATAAAGCTGATCTGAATCGTGTGGGTTTTCGCCTGAACGATCTTTTCTTTCGTATTGGCGTAGACGATGATCGTAAGCGTAATGCCTATAACCGCAAAAACGGGATAGGAATATCTGTAAACTCTGATGTCGTACAGATTGTTATCCGTAAAGAACTGCGCAACGAGAGGCAGCACCATGTTGATGATGGACGGCGCTAAGGAATAAACTACCGATTTGATAGCTAAAACGTCCGTTCTCTCCTGAGTGTTGGGGGACAGAACGTGGATAAGGTTCGTATAAGCATCTTGAAAGAAGAAAAAGAAGAAATGAAGCAGCAGGTTGAAAACCAAAACGATCGCGCAGGTGGCAACGTAACCGCCGGATCTGCCGAATATCTGCTGAGTGAAAATCGAACCTAATCTTTCATATGGGAACCAGACGTAGGCAAGGGCAATTAGGGCGGTCGGTATACCCATTGAAAGGATATACGGCCTGTATTTACCTGCTTTTCCTCGCGTGTTATCAACCATATTCGCGCGCACAGCGGTGAGCGGAATATTCAGGAAGGTCGATATCAGATAGAGTATGTACATATCCGTTGGCGCAACGCCGATCGCGCCGCCGATGATCATATTCGTAGTTCCTACGATAAGCGTGCTGCCCAGCTGAATAATGAAATACGCGCCGATACCGCCGAAGGAATAGGCGGCGATTTCTTTAAAGGACATATATTTGCCCGTGGGCGGCTCTTTCCAATAATACTTTACGTTGTTGAACAGGGCGGTTGCCTGCTCTATTATGCCGGTTTTCGCCATAATTTCTCCCCTTTATATTTTGTATATTCATAATAACATATAATTGTAGCGAATAAAAGCCCTAAATTTTGCAAAATAAAAGCCCGCTTGCAGAGAAGCGGGCGTATGTTAAAAATCGGGAAGCTCATCAAGCGTAATGGCATAATCGCTGTTGTAAAGAGCGTTGATTTCTTCTTTGCCGTTATTATCGGTTAAATATTCTGTGTGCCAGGTCATAAACCATATCCATTTCGTTTTGCGAAGTTCCGCTTCGGTGGGATTTGCTCCGCATTCGTGAAAGCATAAGGGCTTGCGGGCTTTGTTTACCGCGTTTACCTTTTGGTAAAGCTTCGGCTGAGCGCCGCCGTCATAGCTGTCTGCTCCCACGATATCGCAGTATTCGTCTCCCGGATACCATTTGCGGTAATCTTCGCCGTTGTGGGAATAGCCAAGCACCCATATGAGATTGTTCAGATGCCAGTATTCAGTGTAGCGTTCGTACATAAGCCGCCAAAGCTTAACAAAATTCTCAGAGCCGCCCTTGCCCCACCAAAACCAGCCGCCGTCAAACTCGTGAAACGGACGCCATATGACTGTTACTCCCTGTGCCTGAAGCTCCAAAAGGGCCTTTGCCGCCTTGTCCATACCCTCTATGAATTTCTCATTTTCAGGTGTTCCGTTAGTTAATATTGCTTCCCAATCGATGATTTCATCGTTGGAGGCGTCCTTCCACTCGCCGCTGAAATCAGCGCCCGTGTGCCAGCAGATCGTCACAAGTCCGCCCCTGTTCCACCATTCAGCGGCACGCTTGTTTACGCCTTCAAAATCATCGTTCATATAATCAAGCCCGCGCATTGCGGGATATTTTCCTGAAGCGGAGTAAATATAGTCCATTTCGTATTCGGATGATCCCATCCAAGTTGATTCCTGCTGCGCTGTCAGCACGCCCTCTCCGCTGAGAGAGCAAAGATAGGAGTATACGCGCTTTGTCATTTCATTCGAATTTGGATTGGATAATGCAGGCTCATCTTTTCTGCAACAGCCTGATAAAGCAAACGCGCTTAGCATGATCGCCGAAATGAGAAGCACAGATACTATTGCGGTAATCGATTTTTTATTGCTCATATATCACTTGCTCCTTTCATTTGAATTATAGGGAATATCGCAATTTCTGTCAACTTTTAAGATTGATATACGAAAAGAAGTATGATAAGATTTTATTTAGGTGATGATATGAAAAATACCGTTATAAATGAGAATGAAATACTCTTTTCAAGGCATTGCGAGCTTGTTCGCATAACGCCCTGCCATAAAAACGCCATACGCTTTCAGGCGTTTCCCGATTGCAGAATAATTGACGAGAATTTTACCTTGATGCCGCGGGAGGCGCAGGCGGTAATAAGCGAAGAGGAAAACGCTGTAATGATGACCGTAGGCGATCTCACCGCCCGGCTTCAGCAAAACGGAAAAATCACTTTTTTGCGAAACGGCAGGAGGGTGCTTGAGGAAAAACCCGAGCTCACATTTGACGACGGCTTTCGCCATTATGAAAATAATGCAAGCGGCCTTTGGTCGGCGCGCGTTACCTTTAAAGGAATTGACGGTGAGCAAATGTACGGTCTCGGTCACGAGGCGAGCGGTTGCTTTGATTTGAAGGGCTGTTCCTTCGATCTCCGCCACGTCAACGCCAAATGCACGATCCCCTTCGTCTATTCCTCTCTCGGCTATGGCTTTTTGTGGAACAATCCTGCCATTGGCAACGTTGAGCTTTCCAACAACAGAACACGCTGGAGCGTTGGCGCAACGAAAAAAATCGACTATGTAGTTATCGGAGGCACTCCCAAAGAGGTTGCGGAAACCCTCGCCGATCTCACGGGTCATGCCCCCGTTATGCCCCATTGGGCAACGGGCTTCTGGCAGAGCCGTCTGAGATACGAAACGCAGGAGGAGCTGCTCTCGGTGGCGCGCAGATACAAGGAGGAGAATATCCCGCTTTCCGCAATTGTTGCCGACTATTTCCATTGGACGGAGCAGGGGGATTATAAATTTGATCCCAAATATTGGCCCAACGTTAAGGCTATGGCTAACGAGCTACACGAAATGAACACAAAGCTCGTGGTTTCAATGTGGCCTACGATCAACGAAAACAGCGAAAACTACGCCCATATGCGTGATAACAATATGCTTATGCTCACATCAAGAGGCTCCAACAGGGTGTTTCATTTCTACGGCTGGCAGTCGGAGATAGACGTTACGAACCCTGTTACCCGTGATTTCGTTTGGAGCAAGCTGAAGGAGAATTATATTGATAACGGCGTGGACGCCCTTTGGTTTGACGAGGCAGAGCCGGAGATTCACCCGGAGCAGTTTGATAATCTTATTTGGCACAGGGGCAGGGGAGACGAGGTGGCTCTGCTTTATCCCTATTATTACTCGCAAATGGCGTATGACGGCTTCAGGTCAATAGGCGTGGAAGCGCCGGTTACGCTTACAAGATGCGCCTATCTCGGAAGCCAGAAATTCGGCGCGCTGGTGTGGAGCGGCGATATACCCTCCACCTTCGAGAGCCTTTCTGCGCAGGTGAAGGCAGGGCTGAATATGGCAATGTGCGGTATTCCGTGGTGGAACACGGATATCGGCGGCTTCTACGGCGGAGATACGCAGAGCGAGGAATTCAGAGAGCTGATAGTCCGCTGGTTTCAGTACGGCGTTTTCTCTCCCGTTATGCGTTTGCACGGCAACAGAAATCGCCACGGCGAGAGAAGTGGTCTGAAAGAGCCTTCGGGCGATCCAAATGAGCTTTGGAGCTTCGGCGAAAGGAATTTTAAAATTCTCAAGGAGCTTGTACTCTTAAGAGAAAGGCTGAGACCGTATATCGAGCATCATATGGAGATCGCTTCGCAAAAGGGTTATCCGGTGATGAGGCCAATGTTTTTCGATTTTCCCGATGATGAGCAGTGCTATAACTTGGGAGAGCAATATATGTTCGGCGATGATATCCTATTCGCGCCTATAGTGAACCGTGGACAGACGAATAAACAGGTTTATCTGCCAAAGGGAGAGTGGATTTTGACTAAGGATAAGACGGAATACGGCGAGGGCTTGCATGAAATTTCGGCTGATATAGATGAATTCATAGCGTTTGTTAAAAAGGACGCAGAGGTATTGAATTGTTTTTAAAAGAATGAAGAGGCAGGTTTTTCTGCCTCTCTTTTTATGTTCTTATGCTTCGGCCAATTCATAAATTTTTCTTACTGACGAGCGGTTTCTCCAGATCAGCATCCAACAAACGAACAGCGTGAACGCGCCGCATAGTGTAACGCACAAGCGGTAGTCAAGCAGCTCACCCAGCGCGCCGATCAAGAGACTGAAAATGTTGCTCGCGGCCATTGCGCACATATTTTCAAAGGCGTTTATCCTTGCTCTCAGGTTTTCGGGAATATAGCGCTGTACCGCCGCCGCTCGCATCGTTGCGCTGTTTATTCCAAAGAAGCCTGCGCAGGCACGGTTGAACAGCATCAGCGGATACGGCAGCCACAAAAGTATCATATCCATAAACTCGTAGAGCAGATAAACGCCGAAGGTGAAGCCGAATTTCTTCTTTGCGGGCAGTTCCATTCGGTATTGTACCATGCCGCCAACGCTTCTTCCTGCAAATTCCGCAACGGAAAAGAGGGAGTACATCGCCGCGGTCATACCGGGCGCAGTGCGGAAAAACGCAATCAGCAGAGGCGAATATCCGTTTCCTACGCCGTTGGTAATAGCCATATAAAAGTAGATTGACCTTAGACCGCGCTCCTGTTTGAGATATTGCGCAGCTTCAAGAATATCGCTCCACCACGCACGCAGTGAGAATCGCTGACCGTCGACTCGTTTACTCTCTTGAATTTTGATGCGGCTTTCAACGAATGCCGCAAGAATGGATAAAGCTGCCTGTAACAGTAACAGCCGCGCCACGCCGATCCCTTCAAGCAACAATGCCGCTGTTGGTGTCATTATTACCCGCAAAACGGGATATAGCATCCCTGAAACGGTATAGCCCTTCTGCTCCATACCCTCGGGAATCAGCTTCGGGTAGAAGCTGCTATATGCAAGCTCATCAAACGCGCCCAAGGTCGCCAACAGCAATGAAAAGCCGAGATATCCCACGTATGAGAATTCAAACGTCATCAGATACAGACCAGCTATACCGTAAAGCAGTCCGTTGAGTAGGTCGCCGCCCACAAGAAAGGGTTTGCGCGGCATACGATCCATCCATGGCGCAACGAACAGCGGCAGCACGAAATACGGTATCGACTGGATCGCGAGTATCAGCGCCGAGGCAAGAGTGCTCCCCGTTTCGTCAAATACGAAAAACGAAAGGGCGAAGCCGCTTGCGATACCGCCCGCGGCTCCCAGTGCGCTGGCAATGGTCACCAGTGTAAAATTTCTCGTCCAAAGCGTTGGTTTATCTTTTTTCATATGCATACCTCCTTTGTTAATTGTAACACCGTGGTAAGCATAAAAAAATCCGGTAGTTTTGAGAAAACTTTCTTAAAACTACCGGATTGAATCATCTTGTTTGCGGTTTTATTGGAAAATCTCTGCTGAGCTCATATGCTAAGCGGTACTGACGTGTTGCCGTGTACCATTCAAGCACCCACGGTAAATGAAAGGAAGCATAGCCTATGGGCAGCGTTTTTCTGCACTCAGAGAAAACGGATAGCAACGCATCGCCGTATTCGGGTGAACGGAGATAGTCTGAATGCTCCAGGCGGAAGCGAACGATGCCGCACATTCTCCGTCCTAACTCTGTGGGGGGATAGTCTGACTCCATATCAGACGCCTGCGCCAGCGCGTTTAATGCTTCCTCCCGTCTCCCAAGCTTTTCACAACATACGGCAAGCTTGTGAAGATCCATCATATTTGGTTCCTGTAATGCGGCAAAATAAGTGTATGCTTCGGAATACTGTCCGCTCTCGATCTGCGCAGAGGCAGTATTATAACGGATTTTCGATAGAGTGCTCATATCTCCAAATGCCTGCGCCAACCGTTCGGCAATACGATAGTGTGCGCGCATATTTTCAAGATCAACCTGATTACAATAGCAATTGCCCATAAAGAGCTGAGAATACATCATAACGTATGCGCGCCCCTCCTCCGATGCCCTTTGATAGCTTTCACGGAGATACTCCAGCGCCACGGCATAGTTTTCGCCCCGCTCATATGAGCGAATGCCCGCTATCAGTAACACGAAAGCACAGGGATACAGGCGTATGGCTTCCTCATTTCTATCCTGTAAAATTCGCTGAAGCGCAAGCTGTCGCCTATCGAAATAGGGTTCTGCTGACTTGTCGACAGGAGATACCGGCTCCGTCAAAAAGCTTCGCATCAGCATTGCGTCAAGCGCATAGGGTCCGTTTCTCAGAAAGTCCTCCAGAGCCGAAAACTCCTTTTTGATTTCGTCTAACTGAGAATCGTAGGATAATAGTGCTTCGTAAAACCGTTCCACTATCTCCGCGCCCGCTTTCTGTTCATCAGGGCTATCGTGCCACGGCAGGTCAAGTCTTGCAAAAAGCAGTCGTAGTATTTCAGGAGAGGCTTCCGTTTTGCCCTGTTCGATTTTCGACAGATAGGATACGGAGCAGATTCCCTTGCAAAGCCCCTCCTGGCTCCAATTTCGGCGTATGCGCTCCCTACGGAGTAGTACGCCCGGAAACAGTTGGCTCATATAAACACCCGCCTTTCTAAATCCTATCATACCAAAACGAAAACCGATCATCAAGGCAAAGTTAAAAGAAACGGCATAGCCATAAGCTACGTCGCCTCTTTTGCCGCAATGAATTATATTATGACTGCTTGTGATTTATAAATTGCAGAGCAGTCTGTATGAGGGCTTTTCGTTTCCGTACAGGTCAGTTGAGCCGTGTACACGCTGACGCATTTTATCCTCGCTGAAATTCAGAAATTTCAAGTTTTGATTTATTAACTTGTTCTTTCATTGGCTATATGCTAAAATAGCTTTAAAGGGGTGTTACTATGAAAAAGGCTATAAAATGGATATGTATCTCATTAGTTACGCTGATATTGGTGGCAGGTATCGCCGTGGGTGCAGAGGTGTTTTGGTATTATCCTCACTCGGTGCAGAACAAGCGGGAGCTTGTCGCCGCCGAGCAGAACGATGATGAGATAATAGTTATGAGCTGTAATCTTCGCTGCATAACTCCGCTTGATCCCGGCAAAAAAAGCTGGTTTTACAGGGCTGATCTGATCGTTAACAACATCGAAAAGGAAAACCCGGGCATCATAGGATTTCAAGAGGCAACGAAGATACAGTACAAGTATATGTGCGATACGCTGGTTGGCTACGATTCGGTAATAGAATTTCGTGATAAATCGATCATTTCTGAGGGCTGCCCGATATTCTACCGCACCGATCTTTATGAATTGATCGACAAGGGTTCTTTTTGGCTTTCGGAAACTCCGGACGTGATGAGCAAGGACTGGGACTCTGCCTGTTACAGGGTTTGCAGTTATGTTATTCTGAAGGAAAACGCCTCCGGCAAGGAATTCGTGGTGTTCAATACGCATCTTGACCATGTGAGCGATGAGGCGCGCATTAACGGTATCGGCGTTGTGCTGGATAAAATTGAGCAGTTTGGCTCTCTTCCCTCAATGATAATGGGCGATTTCAACGCCGCGGAGGGTTCACAGACCTATATAAGCGCAACTGAGAATTTCCTTGACGCGAAATATCAAACAGAAAACACGATGGAAAGCTGCACTTATGAGGGCTACGGCGAATCCCTCGGCGGAAAGGCGATAGATCATCTTATGATCTCCAAAACCGGCTTTGAGGTGAATTCCTATAAGGTTGTAACGGATACTTACGACGGCGTTTATCCCAGCGATCATTTCCAGCTTTCGGTAAATCTTACACTTTCATAAAAAAAGCACATAAAAGAAGCGGAAGGGTTGCCCTTCCGCTTCTTTTATGTGTAAAGCAAAACACCTTTACAAAACTTAATCTTGCCACAACCAAAGGCGGTAATAAGCGTTTCCGTGTACGTGGACAAGCTCCTTAACGTCGTCTTTTTCAACGGTATGCATACTTCCCATCCGTTCCTCCTCCAGCTCCTTATAGCCGTTTGCTTCAAGATATTTGTAAAACGCGTCGGGATCATTCGGATCGGCGATAATAACCTTTTTGTAATTTCCGCGGATAACAACGTAATCCTCACTGCCGCTTGACACCGCCGCAACGGCGTAAACGATTTTCGGCAGGTTGATACTGTTGAATTTAACGTATGAAACAAATAACGCCGCAGTGATCAGGCAAACGCATAACAATGCCGCAAGTACGCCTGTAAGCTTTTTTCTGCTTTTCATAATTTCACCCCCCACAGAAATTTTAATATGGGAAGCGCAAAATCAGCAAGGAACGGGCGGTGGAATGTATCTACCGATAGTGGAAATCCGGATTGACCTTATGGCAAAAGTAAATTATAATGGAATCAGAACGATCGTTTAAGGAGTTATATTATGAGGTTTTTAAAATACGGTGTTTCGCTAATGCTCGCACTTGCAGTATTGATACCCGGCAGTATGCTTGCCTTAGCGTCAGACGCAAAAACTGAAACGATAGCGTTTTACAACGTTTCACCTGAGGAACTGCAGATGAACGAGTTGACAGAGAAAGGGGAAAATAAGATCCCATTAGCGGTGGACGGCGAAAGCGGCTTTGTAATAGTGCTTCCTGAAAACTGCTCAAAATCTCTTACGCGGGCGGCTGAAACGCTTCGTGACGTACTCAAGAAAATGACGGGCGCGGATATACCCGTTTCCCATAATAGCGAGATAAGCGCCGAATATCTTTTCCGCTTAGATACGGCTATGGATACGGAGCGACCGACGAATAGCGACATTGCCGATGGTTATCGCACCGTTGTTGATGACGGCGGTATATCTATTTGCGGGGAAACTGAGGACGGCACTGTCAACGGAATTTACGGATTCATCGAGGATGTTCTCGGCTGTATATTCCTTACTCCCGACGATACATATATCCCAAAGCATAGCACGGTTTGGATAAGTAAGATCGATGAGATTTCAGTGCCTGCCACGCTTTGGCGCGACGTTTACGCTTTTGAAACCGTACAGAATAAATGGGCGGAAAAGCTGAGGCTCAACGGTATTGATACGAAGACGGACGACAGTAGCCTGACGATAGAGCAGTTGCAGTATGAGGGCTGGGGAACGTGGTGCCATAACTGCTATCAGTATCTTTCACCTGAAGATTATTTCGATACGCATCCCGAATACTTTTCTGAGAAAAACGGGGAGCGCGTTACTACATACGGCGGTCGGGACGCATACCTTTGTCTTAGCAATCCCGAGGTGTTTGAAATTGTCAAAAACGCTCTTGCTGAGGAAATTGCCGCTAACCCCGATAAGCTCTACTGGGATTTCAGCGGAAATGACAACAGTTCTCTTGCGGGATGCGAATGTGCCGAATGCAGAGAAGCAGATAAGGCGGCAGGCGGAACGGGAATGGGAACGCTTCTTCCGTTTTTAAACAAGCTGGCACAGGCGTTTCCCGATAAGTATATTTCATCCTTAGCGTATTTCCATACGCTGAAAGCGCCGAAAAATATCAAGGCAGAGCCGAATGTGGTGATAAAGCTTTGCTCCATGCCGGGAGATCAATCTTCATCATATCTTTACGGAGAAAACAGAAATTCCCGTGTGTTTAAGGAACAGGTTGAGGAATGGTCAAAGATAACGGATAAGCTTGTGATTTGGGATTACGTTGTTAATTTTTCCCATCTCGTTATGCCGTTTCCGAATTTCTCCGTGCAGGCGGACAATCAGAAATTCTATGAGGAAAACGGAATTATCGGTGTTTTTCATCAGGCATCGAGAGAAAAGGGCGGAGAATTCGCCTGCTTGCGTGCTTATGTTCTTTCGCGTTTAATGTGGGAGGGCAGCGATATGGACGTTGAAAAATGCGTTTCAAAATACATTTGCGCATATTTCGGGGATGCAGCTCCCATGATTATAAAGTATATGAATCTCTGCAGCGCTGAGCATTCCGCCTCAAATAAAGCTTTGGGGCTTTATGACGGATTGATGGCGCACTATAACGGCTATCTTTCAAAAAGCAACGTTGAGCGATATAAAGAGCTCATCGATGAAGCGAAGGCCGCGGTAAAGGGCGATACTTTGTATGAAAACAGGGTGGAGGAGGTTGAGCTTTCCATCGCGTACGCAACCGTACTTCAGCCTGAAATCAGCAACGATGAAAGACAAGCGGCGCTGAATCTGCTGAACGAGCTTTGCGATAAGCACGGAATTACAATGGTCTGCGAGTGGGACAGTCTTGAAAACTTCAATCAAAACAGTCTTTCCGGCATAATAGCGGGAGAGAAAAAGCAGCTGATGTTGCCGTATCTGATTGGCGGCGGTATTTGTGCGGGAATCGTTATTATTACTGCTGCAGCCATCATCGTTTTCAAAGGAATTAAAAAGAAGCGATCCGTTAAATGATTTACAAAATATAAATATGCAGAAAGCCTATGTAAAGTTAAAATGCTTTACATAGGCTTTTTGATTAATTTCTTTTATTTAAGCCAAAAAATCACAGAATTCAATATGATTTCAACGCAGGTAAAGTGAAAATACTTTACAAGAATCATTGCTTATTCATCAGTTTTTCAGCGATTTTTTTCATGGATTCGCGGCATTCATCACTGATTGGAAGAAACGGTCTTCTGCATTCGCCCATATCAATTCCCATTTCCGTAAGGATCGCCTTTTCAGATTGGAATACGCCGTACTTTATCATTTCGCTGATGATCTCGTCAGCCTCGTTTTGACCTTTGATCGCTTTATCAATATTGCCTGCTTTGAAATCACGCATGATCTGCTTGAACTTTTTGCCCATAAAATTATAGGTGCTTCCGATCGCGCCGTCCGCGCCCATGGCAAGGCCCGAAAGCAGAGTTTCATCAAAGCCGTTGTAAACGACTATTTCCCGATCAAGCTGTTTGAACTGCTGAAGCGCGAACATATCGTTTGATGTATGTTTGATCCCGATAAACTTTTCGTTTTTGAAAAGCTCGTTGGCGATATCCTTAGTGAGGGAGAAACCGCCCGAATTTGGGAAATTGTAAATGATCATCGGAAGCGAAGTGCTGTTGGCGATATCCTGATAATATCCCGTAACGGCGGCAAGAGGGAAGCCGTAGTAATAGGGAGCAACTGCGGAGACCGCGTCATAGCCCAAGCTTTCGGCGCATTTTGCCATATCTATCGCCGCGTCCGTGTGGAGCGTGCCAACGTGGGCGATGAGGGTCGCTCTGCCGTTGGTTGCTTCGGCAACGCATTTGAAAACGGCTTTTCTTTCCTCGTTGGTGAGCAAAAGCCCCTCGCCTGTGCTTCCGCCAACGTAAAAGCCGTCTATCTCATTTTCAAGGTTGAATTCAACAAGCTTCTTTAATGCTTCAAAATTCACCGAATTATCTTTGTTGAAAGGCGTCAATAATGCTGAAAACAGCCCCCTGAATTTATTTAAATCTCTCATTTTTCAAACTCCTTTGCGAATCTTTTCGTTATATCCATCGGGCGCGTTATAGCACTTCCGATAACTACGGCGTAGGGATCGCATTCGAGCACCTTTTGAAGCTGGGAAACCTCCCAAATTCCGCCCTCAGCAATGATTTTTGCCTTCAGCTCTTTTCTCATTTTCGTAAGCAGATCGTAATCGGGGATCGCGATACCCTTTGTGTATTCCGTGTAGCCGCGCATGGTGCTTCCCACGTAGTCAAAGCCCATATCGTCCGCCGCTTTTGCCTCCTCAAAGGTGGAGCAGTCCGCCATAATTTCAACCTTCGGGGCGTTTTCGCGTATATACGCCACTAAATCCTCAAGCTTTTCGCCGTTTGGGCGGGGTCTTGCGGTGGCGTCAAGGGCAATCACCTCGCAACCCGTAGTGAGAAGCTCTTTAACTTCTTTAAGGGTGGGGGTGATATACACCTCACTGTCCTCATACACGGCCTTGATTATGCCGATTACGGGAACGGAGACCTCTTTTTTGATCGCGTTGATGTCTGAAACGTAGTTTGCCCTGATGCCCTTTGCGCCGCCCAGCACCGCCGCGCGCGCGAAATGATGCATCATATCAAGCCCGTAAAGAGGTTCGCCCTTTACTGCCTGGCAGGAAACGATAAGTCCTCTGTTTAAATTTGCCATGATTTTTTCCTTTCGTTTTTATGCAATGCTATATTAGCACATATACTCCGTAATTACAAACAAAAAAGCCGATCGTTTTCAAATGATCGGCTTTTTTATATCAATTTTTACTGATTTCATTAAGCTGCTGATTTACCCACACCTTGACTTTTGCGGGAACGCGGCTTCCTGCCATATCGAAAACCTTTTCAACGGTGAAGCCCTTAGCCATATTCATCATACCCTTGCTGACGTTCATATTCATTTCAGTTGAAATCTTTTCAACCATTCCGTTGATAAAATCAGCGCCGGCAGGGGTTTTCATGATTTCGCCGATCTTGTCCTTGATCGAGAAATATCCCTCGGGGAAGAGAAGCTCGTCACCCTCTGCCTCAACGGTTTCAAACCAGTTTGAGCCGCTGTTTCCCGATTCGCTTTGCTTAAGAACGTAGCTTTCGTCGGGTTCTGCCACTCTGTTGAGGATCATTTCATCGGAAAGCTTGCCGGAAACTGCCTTTATAACGTTTTCTCCTTCATTGAGAGGAACGCCGCTGAATACCGCGATTTTATCACATTCCAGAGTAGCGAATTCCTCGCCGTTGACGAAAAGCGTGATCTCATCGCAGTTGGAATACACCTTGATATCGGTTTTATCAGTCGCTCTGTTTACGTATCTTCTGCCGCAGAGATGAACGAATTTCTCGTCACTCCAATAGGCTTTGTAAATAAAATAGGAATCCTTTTTGATCTTTCGGTCAAAGGTAACAAGCCCTTTGTTGTTCCTGCCCTTGACTCCGCCCTCGTCGCGCATATCGGAGGCGAAATCAAACATATTCCAAACGTGGGTAGACCATAAAAACGGTCTTTCCGCAAAGGTTTCAAGCATTTTTTCGTGGTAATACGCCTGATATTCCTCAGAATAATCCTGCATTTTTGGATCATCGTTGTGATACTTCAAAATGCCCTCACAGCCGTATTCGGAAATGCCGAGACAGATTTCGGGATTCAGCTTGTGGAATTCGTCTATCCACGGACCGTTGTCCTCAACGCTTCCCATATACCAGCCGAAATAGTGATTATAGGATAAGATATCGGTGATCTTATTCAGCTTGCTGTCCATCTCAACCATAGTGAGCTGAGCCATAGTAGTGGGGCGCGTTTTATCAAGGTTGTGGCAGAGATCGTTAAGAGCGTTGAGATTTTCAATAAGCTCGGGGTCTTCGCCGCCGATGGTGATCTCGTTGGCGATACCCCAGCAGATTATCGAGGGGTGATTGTAGTTTTGAACGACCAGCTCTTTCATCTGTGAAAGGGTATTCTCCCGCGCCTCGGGATTCTTCATAAAGGCGGAGATAAAGGGGATTTCCGCCCAGACGATCATACCGTATTCATCGCAAAGCTCGTAGAAATACTGATCGTGCTGATAGTGAGCAAGGCGGATCGTATTCGCGCCGATATCGGCGATCAGCTCCATATCCTCTTTATGCTCTTTTTCGGTGATCGCCCAGCCCATATTCTCCCTGTCCTGATGGCGGGAAACGCCGTGGAGGGGATAGGACTCGCCGTTGAGGAAAAAGCCCTTTTCGGGATCGATAGAAAAGCTTCTGATACCGAATTTAACGGAAACGTTATCAACGATCGTGTTGCCTGTTAAGAGATTTGCCTCGAGGGTATAGAGATATGGATCTTTTCTTCCGTTCCAGAGGTGTGGCTTATCAATATGGATAACGGCGTTTTTGCCTGCGGCGGTCAGCTCTCCGATTTTATATTCAACGGCGCAATTGCCTTCGTTGGTGATGAAAGATTCAATATGAATATCCGCGCTTCCGTCATCGTTTATTTTAGGAGTGACCGCAACGCCGCAGCCGCCCGCAAAATCAAGATCGAAATGTGAACGGCTGACTGTAATCAAATTAACGCCCCTGTAAAGCCCGCCGAAAAAGGTGAAATCGGCAGTCTGGGGATAAACGTCGGTCGCTTCACTGTTATCAACGCAAATCGCCAGCTTCGCCTTGCCGTGCTTTACATAAGGGGTTAAGTCAACGCGGAAGGTTGAAAAGCCGCCCTTGTGGGTGCAGGCAAGCCTGCCGTTTACGTAGACCTCGGCCTTGAGGGACGCGGCGGGTATTTCAAGATAAGTGCTCATCCCTTTTACGGAAGCGATCTCCAACTCCTTGAAATACCAGCAGGGTGAGCGGAAATAATCAAAGCCGCCGTCCTGCCCGTCCTCGGCATTCCATGTGTGGGGAAGCTCAATATATTCCCACTTTTTGCCGGGCTTTTTAGGTACTCTGTGCCTTTTTGTATCTCCCTTTAAGAAATACCAACCGGAATTGATCCTTTGAATTTTGCGCATTTACGATTCCCTCTCGTTAAAGAATATTTGAAAGGTTGATTTTCGAGCTTTCATAGATGTGTTCAAGCTCGCTTTTCGTTTCTATAAGGATATCGTCAAGCCCGTCTCGGTCGCTTTTCGCGAGCGCTTTCAGAGAAGCGATTGAAATATCGGCATCCTCTAAAATCGAGTGATCCGTTATCAAGGAGATTTTTTTATAGTAAAACTCCCATTTTTCCGCTATCTCACGGCAGTATTCAACCTTTTCATCGGCGCTTTCTGTTTCAGTAGCTATATCTATCACGGAAACGATATCTTCATATGCAGATTTTACCACATATTGCTCGTAAGCACAAGTCAAAACGCATACGGCTATAAAAACAGCGGCAAACCAAAGCCTTTTCATTTTTTCTCACTCCTTTTGGGAATTACAAAGGTGTTTCCCTTATCGTCAACAGTTAAGAGCATAATATCCTGAATGTCTTTCCCCGTGCTTTTGACCACAAGCTCTATTCTGTGGGTATCTATTTTTTCCTCTCCGAAGTATTCTGTTACGGGCTTGCCGTCTATAACGATCGTTACGGGAAGGCTTTCTTCTTTAACAGACAGCTTCATCTGCTTTGGCGTAACGGGCGCTTCCTCTGCCTTTTGCAAAACGGAGATACTTCCGTTGGTTTCCACCACGGCGTCCTGAACCGTGGAGATATCAAAGATATCCTTTTGGCGAACGGCGTCTATAAGATCGTCCATAGTAAGGCGCATACGCTTTAGCTGCTTTTCATCAAGCTTTCCCTTTCTTATAACAAAAATGGGCTTGCCCTGAAGGATGTTTCTGAAGGAAAGGCTCTTCATTGATATCGCCGAAACGATGATTTCAAATGAGACGAACAGCATTATGGGCACCAGCATATTTGCAAGGGGCATATTGTTGTCTTCAAGGGGCATACTTGCCGTTTCCGATACGAGGATCGTTATTACAAGCTCGTGGGGTTTAAGCTCGCCGATCTGCCGTTTTCCCATTATCCGCACCGCAAGTATGGCAACTATATAGACTATAAACGTTCTTATAAAAATAATGCTCATTATTATGCTTCAACCTTTCGATAAATTTGCTTTGCCTCAGTATTCTTTGCATAAAATTTGGAATTATTGAGAAAATATAAAATAGCGAAATTTTGGAAAACGGTGGAATTATGAGCAATATTTATTCATCGATAATTGATAATAAAAACAAATTGGAAACGGATTTTCAGGACTGCTCCGATTTCTTACTTAGAGAATGCCTTGTTAACAAAACGGAGTGCGTTGTCTGCGTGCTTGACGGAATGGTCGATTCCCTCCAGCTTTCCCATATGATAATGGAACCTCTGTTAAGCTTTAAGGGCAGTTATAAAACAAGCGCGGAGCTTTTCGAAACGCTGAAAACCTGTGTTGTAAATTCTCTGGAACTCAACGATGTCAATACATTTGAAGACGCGTATTTTTATCTTGCTTCGGGCTTTGCCGTTGTGTTTATAGACGGCGTTTCAAAATGCCTTGCTATGGGAATACAGGGCTTTTCCAAAAGAAATACGGACGAGCCCCCGATAGAATCCGACATTAAGGGCGCAAAGGAATGCCTTGTTGAAACGCTTAACGACAACAAGGCGATATTAAGGCGGAGACTGAAAACGCCCGATCTCAAGCTGAAGCAGCTGCTGATTGGGAATTCCATTAAAAAATCCGTAGTTATAGCGTATCTCAAGAGCGCGGCGGATGAGGAACTCGTCAGCGAGGTTGAGAATAAAATCAACTCAGCGCCGATTGAAACGCTTCAGGATTTCGGTGAGATTTCGGCTTTCCTTGATTCAGACATCAGCTCGTTTTTCTCCGCCGTGGGAAACACCGAAAGACCCGATACCCTCTGCTCAAAGCTATTGGAGGGCAGGGTGGCGGTGCTGGTGGACGGTTCGCCCTTTGCCGTTTACGTTCCGCATCTTTTCTCCGATTCCTTCAATACGGTGGACGATTACGATGATCTGCCCTTTTACGCAACCTTCAACAGGCTTTTGAAATACTTTGCGTTCTTTATTTCAATAGTGCTTCCGGGCTTTTACGTTGCAACCGGAACCTTTCATCAGGAGCTTATACCGACCTCCCTGCTTTACACGATAGCAATGGCTGAAGCAACAACGCCCTTTTCGCTTATGCAGGAGGCGATAATGGAGTTCGTCCTCTATGAAATTATGAGAGAAGCGGGTATAAGACTGCCTAAAATGATAGGTCACGCGGTGGCGATCATTGGCGCTCTCGTTATAGGCGATGCGGTCGTTAACGCGGGACTTGTCGGCTCGCCGATGCTGGTAATAGTAGCGATAACGGCAATAGCCTCCTACGTGATTTATCCGCTTTATGAAAGCGTTTCGGTGCTGAGACTGATATTTATTATCGTCGGCGGTCTGACCGGTATTTACGGAATAGTTCTCGGCATATCGGTTATATGCGTTAATATCGCGGCGCTCAATCCCTACGGTGTGCCCTATTCCGCTCCGATCTCTCCGCTGAACGTTAAGAGCCTCGGAGATCTTTTCTACCGGGACAGTTGGAAAAAGCTTGCAAGGCGCAAGGTGAGAATTCAGAATTTAAGAGGTGTCAATATAGATGAAGTATAAGCGCGGAATGATATCGCCCTTCACGCTTTTCGCAATGCTTTTCGTAAGCCGTGTGCTGGTGATTTTCGGCGTTTGCAGCACGAATTTTGCGGGGGTTTATGCCCCGGATATGCTGATAAGCCTTGGGATAGGCCTGGCGATCGCTCTTGCATTGTGCGTTCCCATAGTCTTTGCGGCAAACAAGAAAAAAGAACTGATTAAGCCCAAATGGCTTTCCGTTATTTACGGAGTATATTTTCTATATCTCGGGGCGATAACAGTCGGCAGATTTTCTTTTTTCGCCTCAATGGAAATGAACGTAAAATCTCAGGCGCTCTTTCACGCTCTGTTGATAATTCTTGCGGGAGCATATGCCGCGTGGCTCGGAATAGAGCCTATCTCGCGCTTCGGATCATTTATTTTTGCCGTTACGATTATCGGAATAGTCTGCATAGTGGCGTTTGGTATTAAGGATTTTTCCATACTGAATCTCTTTCCGTTTTCGAAAAACAACACGGTCGAAATAATGGAAAACGCCCTTGATTTTGCCGGTGAAACAGGGGAGATCATTCTCCTTGCCGTGCTTGCGCCAAAGGTCAACGGTAAGATCAATAAGGCGTTTTTCTCTGCAATAATTCTATCCTTCGCCGTATGCGGAATACTGTTTATCTATTCCTCGGGTGTGCTTGGAGACGTAGCGGACATAGCGGCGTTTCCGTTTTACGATCTTTCTCAGCTGTCAAGACTTGGCAACGCCAGGCTTGATTCTGTTTATACCGCCTTTTGGATTTTCGCCGTCTTTCTTAAATGTGCGCTGTTCCTTTACTGCGCCTCGGAATGCTTCGGCTTCAAAAAGAAAGGCACCTCCTGCGCAGTTTCCGCAATAGGGCTGTTCACAATAGTATTTGTGCTTTCGAAGCTGGAATTCTATCTGCATAGTCAGATACTCGCGATAGTGATCCCGTTTATAGTTTTCGGCTTTATTATTCCAAGCATAAGCCTTTTATTCACTAAGAAAAGCAAGGGGGAAATACTGATTGAAAAGCTTTAAAATAATCATATCTGTACTGCTCATTCTTCTGCTTTTTTCAGGCTGCAGCGACGCGAGCAACAACCTAAAAGACCTCAGCATCGTTGAGGGAATGGGTATTGATCTCAGAGACGACGAGATCGTTATAACGGTGCAATCTCTCAATCTCTCTAAAGAGGGCTTCGGTGCGGAGGCGCTCTCGGGGAATATCACGATGAACTCCGAGGGCAACGGCAGGAATATTTCCGAAGCCATAGCAAACGCTAAGGAGAGCCTTTCAAAGGAGCTCTTTTTCGGGCAAAACCAGCTTATCGTTTTCGGAATGGAGCTGGCGAAAAGCTATATCAATGAAAATCTTGATTATCTTTTAAGAAGCGCAGATTCAAGAATGGACGTTTCGGTTTGCGTTGCCGAAAATGAAGCCGCCGAAATAATGGAGAGCAAGGAGAACGACGCGCTCGTTCCTTCGGAATCCATAATCTCTCTGCTTGAATTGGGGGAGAAAAGCGGCTTCGCCGTGGACGTTACCACCAACGAGCTTTTAAACGTCTATCTTGATAAAACTTCGGATATGTATCTTCCCGTTATCACCGCCGGAGAAAAAAGCGCATCGGTCGCGGGCGTTGCGATATATAACGATAACGAGCTTGCCAAGGTGCTGGATAAAAACTCCACCTACGGCTTCCTGTTTCTGAGCAATAAGATATCCTACGGCGTTCTCAACGTTGAAAATGAGGAATTTGGAAAAATCGGTCTCAATATAATATCGTCACTGACAAAAACACGGGCAAGCGTTGAGGACGGCAGGGTTGTCCTGCACGCGGATATTAAAACGCAGCTGATGATAGACGCGATGGAAAGGGGACTGATTAATGCTATAACCAGAGATAATTTATACGAGATAAAAGAACTTGCGCAGGAACTGATATGGTCATACTGCCAAAGCGCGTTTCTTGACTGCACGCAGAATAAAAGCGATTGCCTGAGGATCGGCGAAAGCCTTGCAATGTTCAGCCCCAACGATTACGCAAAGCTCAGCGACGATTGGGAAAATGTGCTTCCCTCAGCGGTGCTTGATCTCAAAGTAAATTGTGAATTCAAAAAAATCAATGAAAATTCAAAGGGAAATTAAGGCTCGATTTTTCGCCGTCAGGCGTTTTCGTCAGCGTTAGTAGTGCCTTCGGCAAACAGCGTAACAAGCTCGCCGGTTTTCTCCGCCGGCGGGTTGACGAAAGCCGCTATCGCCGGAATAGCGAGGGTCAGCGCGAAGAGCACGGCAAATATGATAAGTGCCTTTTTCAATTCTCCACCTCCTTGACTTTAATGGCATATATATAGTATAATAATACCTTAACGGATTATCGATTTTAAGGTATACGTTTAACAGACTGTTTTAAGGAGAGATTGCTATGTCGGCAAATTATATTTCCCCTATTTCTATGGAAGCTATTTCAAGCTTATGCGGCGAGCTTGATAAAAATAACTCCATCAATAAAAGCGATTATGAGCGATATCACGTTAAAAGAGGTCTTCGTAATGAGGACGGCACCGGTGTTATGGCGGGACTTACGAGAATATGCTCGGTAGAGGGTTATTATATTCTTGACGGTGAGCGTGTTGCGAAGGACGGTAAGCTGTCCTACAGAGGATATGATATCAACCAGATCATCTCCAGCTGTATCAATGAAAACCGTTTCGGCTTTGAGGAGGTCATCTGGCTTCTGCTTTTCGGCGATCTGCCCAACGCGGATCAGCTGGCATCGCTTCAGGAGGTGCTTTCCGTTTGCAGAACGCTTCCCGATGATTTCATTGAGGATCAGATATTAAAGCACCCGTCAAAGGATATTATGAATAAAATGGCGCGTAGCATCATGTGCCTTTATTCCTACGATGAAGACCCTGATGATATATCCGTTGCCAACGTTCTTCGCCAGAGCCTTCAGCTTATTGCTCAGTTGCCCACGATCATGAACACAGCTTATCAGGTAAAGCGCAGAGCATTTTATAACAAATCCATGTATTTGCACCCGATCAATAAGAATCAAACCACGGCGCAGTACATATTAAACCAGATACGTTCGGATAAAAAGTTTACCGATGAAGAGGCTAAGCTCCTTGATATTATGCTTATGCTTCACGCGGAGCACGGCGGCGGTAACAATTCAACATTCTCAACCCGAGTGCTCACCTCCAGCGGAACGGATACGTATTCCGCTATTGCGGCAGGTATAGGCTCTCTTAAAGGGCCGCGGCACGGCGGCGCGAATATCAGCGTTTCAAGAATGATGAACGATATAATTGCAAACGTTTCCGATCCTACGGACGAAGGCCAGATCAAGGATTATCTTTATAAGATCCTCAAAAAGGAAGCGGGAGACGGAATGGGTCTCATCTACGGTATGGGCCACGCCGTTTACACCGTTTCCGATCCCCGTGCCGTTATCCTTAAGAGAAGTGCCAGAGAGCTTGCGTACAAGGCGGGCTATGAAAAGGAATTCCGCACGCTTGAAACGGTGGAAAAGGTCACTCCCGATCTGCTCCGTGAATTCAAGGGCACAAACGATGAGATCTGCGCAAACGTTGATCTGTATTCCGGTCTCGTTTACAAGGTACTTAGGATCCCCGAGGATCTCTATACTCCGCTTTTTGCCAGCGCAAGGATAGCCGGCTGGTGCGCTCACAGGCTTGAGGAGCTTACCACAAACGGTAAGATAATCCGCCCCGCGTATAAGAGCGTTTCCCGCAAGAGGGAATACGTTACGCTTGATAAAAGACAGTGATATTCAAAAAGCGCTTCAGTTGCCGAGGCTTTAAAAAAGTTTAAAGAGGTATAATTTTATTTGTTTATTGATAATCTGAAAACGATAGCCCTGCAGGTAGGCATACTTTACTTGATTGCGTCTGTGGGCTTCGTTGCTGATAAAGCGAAAATCTTCCGCAAGGAGGATTCCAAAAAGGTAATAGACCTGCTGTTTAATATAGTGCTTCCGATCGCCGTTATCAGAACCTTTATGACTATGGAATACACCGCGGAGCATATCAAGGGGCTTTTTATCGCCTTTTTGTGCGCCGCGGCAACGCATATTTTCGGTATAGCGGTTTCCTCGTTGGTATTCGGCAAGCGCTATGATCCTATGGAAAGGGGCATTTACCGCTACGCGACGGTATTCTCAAATGCCGCCTTTCTTGCATTGCCTCTTGCCAACAGTGTTATAGGCAGCGAAGGGATCTTTTACTGCGCCGTTTACGTGGGCATGTTCAACGTTATCGCCTTTACGTACGGGATTTTTGAGATAAGCGGTCACAAGGCAAAGATAAATGCTAAAAAGCTCGTTTTAAATCCGGGTTCAATATCCGTTTTGATAGGTATACCGCTGTTCCTTTTACAACTGGATATCCCTTATTTCATAAGCTATCCGATGGAGCTTGTGGGCGGTATAAATTCTCCGCTGGCGATGATAGTGTTCGGCACGTTTCTCGCAAATTCGGATTTCAAACAGATTATAATTAAGAAAGAGCTGTATCTCGTTTCATTTTTAAGGCTGATATTCATCCCCGTTTGTATGCTGGGAATATTCAGACTGTGCGGCGTAAGGGGCGATCTTTTAGCGGCGATGATAATATCCTCCTCCGCGCCAACGGCAACGAATACCGCCATGTATGCCGCGAAGTATGACAATGATTCGGCGCTCGGTTCAAACATAGCTGCTCAGTCAAGCATACTTTCAGTTATCACGATGCCCGTGATAGTGGCGCTGGCATACGTTGTCTAACCGAAAAATTAAGTAACTGTAAATTTTATTTTAAGATTGTATTAAGCGAATTGTAAAACGAAGTATCGTCTAAGTATAATTAAGCTATAATTAAAGCGCCGCAAAAATTACCTGTATAATGCGCGCAAAAGGTGTGATAAAATGAAATTAATAATAACGATAATCTCCAATAAGGATATCGATAAGGTTTTGGAAGCATTGAGCAGAGCGGGCTTTTCCGCAACGAAAATATCAACCACAGGTCAATTTCTTGAGGGCGGACATTCCTGTATATTTATAGGTGTGGATGCTGAAAAGATAGAGAACGTTTTTGATGTTTTACACAATAATGTAACGAAGCGCATAGTGCGTCAGCAGGGAGTTCAAAGCACCCTTGCGGGCACGCTTTTAAAGCAGCCCGTTGATGTGGAGGAATACGGCGGAGTTGCGTTTATCATAGACGTTGAGGATTTCAGAAAGTTTTGATTATGAATTTCAGTCGCTTTATAGGTAATGAAAAGGTAAAAGAGCAGCTTTCCTTTCTGATATCATCAAAAAGGCTCCCCCACGCCATTGTTTTGGAGGGGGAAGAGGGTATCGGAAAACGCACCCTCGCAAGGGAGATAGCCTGCGCGTTGGTGTGCAGAGGAAGCGCGGAGCGCCCCTGCGGAGAGTGCGCCCAGTGCAAGAAGGCTCAGAAGGGGATACATCCCGATATTTTTGAATACAGCGCTGCAGGCGGCGCCCGCTCCTTTCACGTGGACGTGGTGAGAGAGGTCATAAATAGTGTTTATATGTCTCCCAATGAGGCGGAAAACAGGATCTATATTCTCGGGAATGCCCACTGTATGAATGAGAGCGCCCAGAACGCCATACTAAAGGTGCTTGAAGAACCGCCCGCTTACGCGGTGTTTATCCTCACCGTTTCCAGCAGAACGATGCTTCTTGAAACCGTGCTTTCACGCTCGGTAGTCATAAGTCTTGACGGCGTTGACGCCGCCTTGGGCGCGGAATATATCTGCGCTCACAATGAAAATACGGATTACAGCGAGGCGCTGGAAGCGATGATAGCTTTTAAGGGTAACATCGGCAAGGCGTCGGAAAGCCTTATCGGCGGCAAAATGCAGAAAACCGTTGAAATGGTGAACAAGCTTTGCGCCGCTATCGCCGCGGATAGGGAATACGAGCTTATTAAGTGCGGCAGTGCTTTTTCAAAGGACAGGCAGGAGCTCGTAACTGTGCTGGAGCTTCTGAAAACAGTTTTCAGAGACGCGCTTATCGGCTCAAAAACGGGAGAGCTTCTCTCCGGGCAGGCGGAAGCGGTCAAGATGCTTTCACAGAAATTTGCTCAGAAAAGGCTTTTGAAGCTTTATAATACTGCCGAAGAGCTGATAGAAATGGCAAATAAAAACGCGAATAACGCTTTACTTATAACGAAAGTCTGCTACAGCCTGCGTGAAGCGGCGGGCAGATAGGAGGAGAATGAAATGACACAGGTTATCGGAGTTCGCTTTAAAGATACCGGAAAGATATATTATTTTGATCCCAAGGGGATGAATATCAAGGCGGGATGCCACGTTATCGTTGAAACCGCCCGCGGTATTGAATGCGGAACAGTTGCCGAAGGGAATAAAGATATAGAGGACGATGAAGTAGTAGCCCCCCTCAAGGCGGTTAAAAGAATCGCAACGCAGGAGGATATGAAAATTCTTGAAAGCAACAAGAAAAAGGAAAAAGAGGCCTACGACATCTGCGTTAAAAAAATCGAGAATCACGGCCTTGATATGAATTTAACAGAGGTTGAATACACCTTTGATTGCTCGAAAATCATCTTTTATTTCACCGCGGACGGAAGAGTTGATTTCAGAGAGCTTGTTAAGGATCTTGCAGGTACTTTCCATTCGAGGATAGAGCTCAGGCAAATCGGTGTTAGGGACGAATCGAAAATGATCGGCGGCTTGGGAATTTGCGGCAGACCCTTCTGCTGCTCCACCTTCCTCGGCGATTTTCATTCCGTTTCCATCAAAATGGCAAAGGAGCAGGGCTTAAGCCTTTCGCCCGGCAAGATAAGCGGAACTTGCGGAAGACTTATGTGCTGCCTGAAATATGAACAGAATTCCTACGAATATCTTCAAAAGATAACTCCCCGCAAGGGCGCTATAGTTGATTGCCGCGAGGGCAGGGGAACGGTGGTTGACGTTTCCCTTTTAACAGGAAAGCTTAAAATTAAGCTCGACAGCAGCCCGGACGGAGCGCCTATTGTTGTCAATAGAAGCGAGGTTGCGGTAGTTAAAGATGGCCGATATCAGGGCGTTTCAAGGCAGGAAGAGGAGCTTTTGAAGCATCTTGAAAAAAATTAGTAACAACTAACCTGCATTTTTTCTTGCAAAAATAATTTATTATGTTATATTAGAAATAGATTAGTGACAGGAGGTGTTACAAGATGGCATATAAGATTTCCGATGATTGCATTTCTTGCGCGGCTTGCGCAGGCGAGTGCCCCGTTGGCGCGATCGCTGAGGGTGACGGCAAGTTTGAAATTGATGCTGATACTTGCATCGAGTGTGGTGCTTGCGCATCAGTTTGCCCTGTAGGTGCTCCTTCAGAGGACTAATGTACTTACAAAAATTACGGCTGACCATTATGGTCAGCCGTTTTTTTGTGAAGAGGTAAATGTGAAGAGTGAGGAGAATCGGGTCAGCGTAGCGGACGATTATACTATTTTAATGATATCAATAACTGTGATTCTATTTTCATCAGCTTTAAATTTGATCTCAAAATCGGAAAAGGGAAAGCCGTACACTCTTTCATCATCGTGCTGATAGGCGGGGCGTGGATCGTCCCGAAGCACCTCGATAAGCGCTTTTTGCTTGTCATGGGGAAGCTTTTCAAGCAGTTCATCAGGGATTTCCACTTCCGCTTTATCGCGTTTGTGATCCTCGGCATAGCCGCCTGTGGCATCCGTTATGCAGTCCGTATATGGAATATAGGGCTTGATATCATATATAGGGGTTGAGTTCATAAGATCGGCGGAGCTGACTATGAGCACAGAGCCCTCATTTTCGGTTTTCTCAATCCTCTCAAGCTTAACGCAGGAAATACCGATGGGGTTCGGGCGAAACGGCGAACGAGAGGCGAACACGCCGATCCGCTTGTTTCCGCCAAGCCTCGGCGGGCGAACCGTTGGCTTCCAAGCTTCTTTGACGTTTTCGGAGAACTCCCAAATCAGCCAAAGATGGGAAAACTGCTCGATGCCGCGAAGCGCCTCGTCGTTTCTGAATTCCTTTTCAAAAACGATCCTGCCCGTGATCTCCTTTGCTCTGCCGCTTTGGCGGGGTATGCCGAATTTTGTTGGGAAATCGTTGTAAATTCTTGCAATTATTTTCATTTTTATAACTCTTTTACCATGTAAATGTGGGGGCAATACTCGTCAAGATATACGTCGCCCTGCTCTTCAAAGCCCTGCTTTTTGTAAAATTCTTTTACTCTGCACTGGGCTGAGAGCTCACACCTTGAGGCGCCAAGCTCCTTTGCCTTTTTGCACATTTCCTCAACGATAAGAGCGCCGAGATGAAGCTTTCTGTATTGGGGCAAAACGGCTATCCGCCCGAGATGATAGGATCTGCCGCCATCCTCCGTAAACATTCGCGCCGCGCCCGCCGGAGTGCCGTCAACGTAAAGCACCAGGTGCAGCGCGATATTATCGATTTCGTCAAGCTCGTTTTGAAAGCCCTGTTCATCAACGAAAACTTTGAATCTTATTGCCTTGCCTTCATCGGAAAGATTGTTTAAAAATTCGATTTTATGCATAAAATCACCATATATTTTAAGCTTTTTGTATGTATTTTAGCATGTTATGAATTGATATTCAATAATCTCTTGCATTTTTTGAAAGACTGTTTAAAGAATGTTTTATAATCAGCAAAAATAAATCAGAAAATGTTAAAAGCGCATGTAAAGCTGAATTACTTTACATACGCTTTTTTACTTTTTTATGCTACGCTAAGCGTTTTTTCAATATAGGAAGGTATTTCTTCGCGGGGAATCTGGAGTACAAGAGAAATCTCGCTGTGGATAATATTCTGCGCGTGCCTGAAAAATCTCTCATCGTAGACCGAAAGATTTTTACCGGCCTGCTGAAGCTCAACGCGCCTTTCGTATAAAGTTTTAATAAGTGCAAGAAGCTCTTCTCTGTTTGCTTTTTTGATGATTCTTTTGTATTCCTCGCGCCTTTGATTAACGTTTTCTATCCAAACGCTTTTCTTTTGGGGAATCGTTTTAATCAAAGTGATAAGCTCCTCAGGAGTGAGGATCCTTTTCATTTTTGCAACGAGCGCTTCGTTATCAATGGGAATATAGATCGTTTCTTTTATATCAAAAACGGGAGACAGAATATAATATGTCGTTTCATTTTTGCCGAAATTCTCTTTTTTGATGTCCGTGATCCTGCAAGCACCGCTGCTGCCGTATACGAAAAGATCGCCGATTTTGTACATTTATATTGCCTCCCATTAAATTATTTGCATTATTATGGAAATTTATTCAACGAATTGTATTTTTTACTTGCCATTCATCTTCTTTTTCTACTGTTTTGTATAGAGTATAACATAGAATTTACAAAAATGTAAGAGGTAATTTTACTTTTTGTACATTTTTTATTTTTATGATTTTGTCGATCTAAAAATTCCGTATTTTAAAGGCTTCTTTGCAGTGTGGGCAGGTCACAGTGTGGATGCCCTTTATCCTTTTCAACCTTAAAACCGCTTTGCATTTGGGGCATTTTTTGAAGACGTGGGTCTTTCTGAATTTCCACCTGTCGCGCAATATCCGAAAACGCTTTTTAATTTTGTTTTCAAAAGCGAGCCAGCGCTCGTTTTCCTTTTTACGCTTTTCAATATTCTTTGAGAACACGCGAAAGAAAGCGAAAATCAAAACCGCCAGCCCCGCAAGCATAACAGCGTAATATATTTTAATATCAACGCTTCTCGAAAGAAAAATCGAAACGATCAGTATGGCAAAATATACCCACGTAAGCACGCGGTGAAGACGGTCTACGCCGTATCTGCCCTGCATAAAACGCTGAAAACTAACCGCAAGATTGTTGAAGAATCTTTTCATAAATACGAACTCCTTTAATTGTTGAAAATTTCGCCGTTGCCTGAGCCGAAATACTGCTCAGCGCTGCCGTAGTCATACTGCTGCGTGTAGCCGCTCGAATTCGTTGTGCTGCCGTAATTATATCGCTGTCCGTATCCGCCGCTTATCATAGTCATAATAAGATATAATACAAATTTAAAGATGAAATAAACCAAAATCAGCCGCAGTATTCTGCCTAAGCAACCGGTGCGAGGGGCGGTATAAACGTAACGTCTGCCGCGCCTTTCGTCGTCATAGTCATAGCCATAATCATCGTCACCGTCATAGTCGACAAAGTCACCAAAGGGCGCATATCCGCCGGGGCGTATGCCGTTTCGAATCTGACTGTAGACGGATTGATACGTGAAATTATCGGGATCCATTGCGCACGCCTGCTGAATGTAGGAGAGCGCCATCCGTTGATTTCCAAGGCCCATATTCGCCACCGCGGCAAGGTAATACCATTGAGCCGTTCTGTCTTCAATATTATTTAAAACGTTCATCGCCTGAGAATATTGGCGGTTGTTGATAAACTGCGCGGCGGCAGTGTAATAATCCGGCGATGAGCCGGAAGCGTTTCTCCTTTGACCGTAATAGTTATATGATGAGCCGTAGCCGCTTCTGCCGTAGGAGCTGCTATTAACGTTTCCGCTCTTGATTTGATCGTAGGCAGCGTTTATCTCCGCCATTTTTGCCGCGGCATTTGGATCGTTCGGATTAAGATCGGGGTGATATTTTTTCGCGAGCTTTTTGTAAGCGGCGGCGCACTCCTCCTCAGATGCGCCGTTCGGCACTCCGAGAACCTTATAAGGATTATTTATCATTGATCTCCCTTCAAATCAAAATCAAATTTCTACAATATAAGAATACCACAAAATTATTATATAATTGTGAATAAAAGAAAAAGAATAATTTAATATATCGCTTGAAAAACGCTCTTTTCTTTGGTAATATATAGTAGAAATAATTAAGGAGGTAGGTTATGGAAATTATTCTTATGACTTTAGGGCAGTCCATAGATAAGGTGTTTTACAACTTCGATTACGCTATTTTCAGCTTTTTCGGCTCAATTCAAAACAGCTTTCTGACTGTCGTAGCAAAATTCTTTACCAGCTTTGGCGATGAGGCGTTTGTTATCCCGATGGCGATCCTCGGCGTGGTGCTGGCGCTCTTTAAAAAGACGAGAAAATACGGACTCACACTTCTGTTTGCGATCGTAATAGGTACTTTGGTAACGAATATCGTTGTTAAGCCGATGGCGCTGAGAGTGAGACCTTACAACACGCTTCAAAGCGATGCGGCATATTGGGGCTGGTACGTAGGCGCAGGCAGACTCAGCGAATCCGATTACTCCTTCCCCAGCGGACATACCACCGCGGCGTTTGAGATTGCAACCGCGCTGTTCCTTGTTTTCCGCAGTGAAGGCAAAAAGAAGATCTGCTGGATATTCCCGGTTATTGCGGTGCTCACGATGTGCAGCCGAGTTTACTTAATGGTGCATTACGCTACGGACGTTCTTTGCGGACTTATCGTTGGCGTTATCGCAGGTGTTGCGGGCTACTTCATTATGAAGCTGTGCATGATGCTGATTGACAAGGTAAAACCCTTTACACTCATTGACAAGATCGATCTTGGCGAAATCAAGTTCCTCAAGTGGACTTCAGGCAAGGCAGGCGCTCTCGTGATTTGCGCTGTCGTTTGTGTTATCTTCGTTGGTTCGTTTGTTCCTGCTCTTACCGAGGGCGGAGACGACGTTCAGCGTTGTGCTTACGTTGAGGAATACGATTGCCAGAACGAAGCAAGAGTTGGCGAGAAAAAATATCCCGCTATCGACGGCAAGGAATACTGCAAGATCCACTGGAAACAGCTTATGGGTCAAGAAGGCTAAGTCCGAATATTTAAAACTAAAATGCACTGCCACGGCAGTGCATTTTTCATTTATTCAAATATTCTTTTGTCTTTTTAAGGAAAATATCCATTTCTTCGTCTGTGCCAACGGTGATTCGAACGTGGTTATCTATTCTCGGCAAATTGAAATAGCGGATAAATACCTTTTGCGTTTTAAGCCATTCAAAATAATCACGCATATTCATCGAATCGTGGGTGGCGAAAATGAAGTTGGTCTGTGAATCGAGGGCGGTGAAGCCGAGCGCGCGAAGTTCTTTAATAACGCTTTCTCTCGTGGTGATGACCTTTGAAACTGTTTCTTCGAAATATTTCTTATCCTTTATAGAAGCAGTGCCTGCAGCCATTGAAACGCTGTCTACAGTATAGCTATTGTAGGAATTTTTCACGGCTTCAAGCACCGCGATCAGCTCTTTATTGCCTATAGCATAGCCGATCCTCAAGCCCGCAAGGCTTCTGCTCTTTGAAAAAGTTCCCGTAATGATGAGATTTTCGTATTTTTTCGTTAACTCCACGCCGGAATAACAGCCGAAATCAACGTAGGCCTCGTCAATAATAACGATGCAGTCCTGATTGTATTTCATCAGCTTCTCAATGAAATCTTTTCCCTCGCCGAGAGAGGTGGGGGCGTTGGGATTGGGGATAACCACGCCGCCGTTTTCCTCGGCGTAATCATCAACGTTAATGCGAAAATCATCATTCAGCGGATAATTCTTAAAGGGGATATTGAAAAGCCTGCACCAAACGGGATAGAAGCTGTAGGTGATATCGGGGAAAACGATAGACTTATCACTGTTGAAAAACGCCTGAAAGCAAAGGGCAAGCACATCGTCCGAGCCGTTACCGAGAAAGACGTTTTGCGGCTGAACGTTATAATATTCAGCCATAGCCTGCTTGAATGCGGAGGCGTTCGCGTCGGGATAAAGCCGTAAGCCGTCACAGTTAAAGCTGTTTATAGCCTCAATAGCCTTAGGAGACGGGGGATAGGGGTTTTCGTTGGCGTTGAGCTTAACGATATTTTTATCCTTGCTTTGCTCACCGGGAACGTAGGGATCGATATCTCTTAAATTCATTTTCCATAATTTGTCCATAGTCATTACCTCGGCGTATATTTTATCACGGCTTACACTTATAATCAACATAATAATAAGAAAAGACACGGATATTCGTGCCTTTTATAGTAATTATTAAGTTTCAGACAAATCTTCGTTATTAAATAAGTCGATAATTGATATCTTTAAAACCTTTGCAATTGCAAACAATTCAATATCCGTTACGGTTCTTGATTGATCTTCGATTCTTGAAATAGAACCTCTGCAAACGTAAACACCGAGGAGTTCAAGTTTGTTTGATAATTTTTGCTGGCTCATTTTATTCAGTATTCTATATTTCTTAATGTTTTGACCGACGAGATTCATTTTTTCTCCGTCAATTATTCGGGCCATAGTACCATTTCTCCATGCTTATTGTCTTGACATAAGACAATTACTATGCTATCATAAACACGCAAAAATATTGTCTTATCATAAGACAAAAAGTGAAATGGAGAAGATTATGATAAAAAAAGAAATTCAAGTTATTATAATAGCTTTTGCTATGCTTTTTGGTATTTCGTTATTTGTTGGAATAATTGTAGAAAATAATAGTTATACTGAAGAATCAAATAATGAACCAACTGTTGATGATGTATATGATACTGCTACAACAGAAGTTACCACAGTTAAAACAACAACTGAACCACTAACACAACAAGTCAATTTGAGTGAATCATGTGATAAAATTTTAGCAAGTGGTTTATATGACGGGGATTATTATGAGTTGGTGGCAACACAAGAAGAAACCTATAACGAGGTTGTTATTAAAATAGGTGTTATAAAAAACAATGAATGGCTTATTCCTTTAACAACGGATAGTCCATTTATTAATGAAGATGGAAGACTTTTTACTTATAATTATTATGATCATAATATGCATAGTAATAGTACAAAAAATTTAGAGTTTGTTTCAGATGACTATAATTTTATAGGTAATGGCTGTTTTTATATCTATACAAGTAGTGTAGGCAATATTATTTACAATGCCGAAATAGACAAGGAATTGGTTCTTCCAAAATCAGCAGGAGCAGGCGTTAATTTTTACAGATTGCATTTTGAAGAGTCATTGGATGAGTATGTTTGTTCGGATAAGTTTATTATTGAATATTATAAAGATTCTTCATATCAAGATGTTAGATTGTTAGATACTAATACAATGGAAATGAAGATTATAATTGAAAATCCGGATTATAATGTTGTTGGTCCGTTAGTAGATGGATTATTTGCAATGGGATATTCTTATTCTGATTCAGTAAATGCATTTTATGATATTAATGGCAAAAAAATATTAGATGTTAGTGAATATAAAATTCATTATACTAGAGATACCTATGGTAAATATCCTTATTTTGAAAATGGACAATTTAAATTTGTAACAACAAATGAAGCTGGAACAAAATATGATATGATTATTGAAAAAACAGGAAAAGTTATTGAAAGTGTTGAAAGATAATTTGTTTTTATAAATGTTTTATGAAAAACTGTACATTTTTCCGTACCCAAAAAAGATAATATTGTTTTACCTCTGTGATTATGGTAATATTTATTCGGAGGGAATAATATGGATATTTTCATTATAGCTTTACTTGCGGCTCTGATCGTGCTGATGATCGTTGCGATCGTGCTGATAATCAAAAACAAGCCGAAAGAGGATAACGGTATTTCATTACTTGACCAAAAGGTAGACATCAATGCTCAGCGAACGGAAAACGGCTTGCGGCATGTTTCAGATCAAATGCGCGTACTGACGGAGAAAAACTACGAGCAGATGCTCCGAATCAACGAATCGCTCAACGAAAACGCTGAAAAGCAGTCCCGTAGGATCGGCGAATCCATAGCTGCTATGCAGGAGAGCAACGAGAAAAAGCTGGAGCAGATGCGCGTTACCGTTGACGAGAAGCTGACAGAAACGCTGAATCAGCGCTTGAACGCTTCCTTCAGGACGGTTTCGGAACAGCTTGAAAACGTTTATAAAAGCCTCGGCGAGATGAAAACTCTTTCAGAGGGGGTTACGGATAACGTTAAAGGTCTCAACCGCGTGCTGACCAACGTTAAGGCGCGCGGCACTTGGGCGGAGGTTCAGCTTGGCAATATTCTTGATGAGACGATTCCCGGAATGTACGAAACCAACGTGCAGACCAATCCGAAATATAACGGCAGAGTTGAGTTCGCGGTAAGAATTCCCAATTCAGAGGACGATAGCATTACGTATCTCCCGATAGATTCGAAATTCCCGATGGAGGATTACGCGCGGCTTTCCGCCGCCGCGGACGCCGGAAATCTTGAGGAGCTTGAAAGGGCGAAAAAGGCGCTGGAAAGACGAGTTCAGGACGAGGCAAAGCTGATAAGGCAGTACGTAAGCACGCCGGAGACTACTCCATTCGCTATTCTTTATCTTGCCACCGAGGGGCTTTACGCCGAGATAACCTCAAGCAAGAGCGGCGTTGCCGAAAAGCTTCAGGCTGACGGAATCATGATAGCAGGACCAAGCACGATAACGGCGCTGCTTAATTCACTTGCGATGGGCTTCCGCACTATGGCAATAAACAAAAAGGCAAACGAGGTTTGGAAAGTGTTGGGCGCGGCAAAAGAGCAGTACGGAAAATTCGGTATTCTGCTTCAAAAAGCTAAGAAAAAGATCGAGGAAGCGGGCAAGACTATTGATGAAGCGGATCACAGAAATGAGATCATACAAAAAAGCCTGCGTAAAGTAGAAACACTTGACAGCGGTGAAGCGAACGATATTCTCGGACTTGAGGAATAAAACATAAAAATTAAGGGCAAAGGTGAATTACCCCCAGTTGCGGTACCCAAAATTTTTAGCGCACCAAATAATGGTGCGCTAAAATTTTGACCGCTGCCAGTTCTTTTTGCTTCCTTTATCTCGCACTGCGAGCGGTCGCAAACGAACCCCTTTTTTTATACTGTTTTTAGATTATTCAGCCGTTTCGCTCATCTTTGCCGTGCGAGCCGCTTCAAGCTCTGCCTGAGCCTTTTCCTTGGTCTTTCCTGTGTAATCGTTGAAGAACATCGGAATGATCGTAAGCAGGAAGCCGACGGCAGGAACGATAGTTACAAGAGCCAAAAGCATGATCTGCGTATGCTCGGACTGCTGATAGAAGATCTGTCTGCCGTCAACGTCAACAAGATCCTTGTTAACTGCCATAAAGTCCGTAGTGCCGAGTATCTGACCGAATACGAAGGTTGCGATGGCCGCGTTGACCTTTGAAAGGAAGGTCTGGAAGGAGAAGCAAACGCCCTCGTGTCTTTCGCCGGTTTTCCATTCCATATAGTCAACCGCGTCCGCGATAAGCGCATAGGTGATAACGTTGTAGATACCAAGCGGAATACCCATAAGGAAGAGGAATACCCAAAGAAGGAAGATATTGATATTGGTAATGTTCATTGAGAAGATCACGTAGCAAAGCGCGTGAACGATAAGACCGAAAACGGCTGAGCCGATGTAGATCTGTTTAAGTGAAAACTTCTTTCTGAGCATCGGGAAGATCGCCATTGCGGGCACCATACCAACGCCGATCGCAACCGTAAGGGTGGTAACGATCGTTCCGCGGGGGATCTGGAAGGCGTAGGGGAAGGTGTAAGCCTCTGCAGCGTTAACGTTCGGGATAAGGGTGGTCTGCGCCGCGTCTGCGAAGATCTTGCTGAAGTCGGTGTAGTTCTGAATGATAAGGTAGTTACCAATATAGTCCGCGCACTGGTTTGCGGTTACCATCGTTGAGCCGAGGATAGCGGCGAAAATTACGATAATGAGAAGCTTATCCTTGCCGAGAACGGAGAAGGTCTCCTTGAAAGAAGGAGTGTGATCCATCTTCGGAACTCTTTCCTTAGATACAAAAAAGATAAGGATCGAAAGACCGCATCCAAGCAGAGCGAAGATCAAAGCGCCAACGAAGAAGCCCTTGGTGTAGCCCATATTGCTTTGATAGAGGATCGGGATAAGGAGCGCGGGAAGGATTCCGCCGAAGGTGGAGCCGAGTCTTGCGGTTGAGATGAAGGAGGTTCTTTCGCTCTCAAGGGGAGTGATAACGGAGGAAAGACCCCAGAAGGGAACATCCTGAATCGTGAAGGCAACGCCCCAAAGAATGTATGTAACGAGAGCCCAGATGAAAGCGCCTGTTGAGCCGTCCTCAAAGGGAGCGGTGAAAAGAAGGATCGTGCAGATCGCGATCGGAACGGGGGAATAGAGAAGGTAAGGTCTCATTTTGCCCCATTTTGATTTGGTGCGGTCAACGATCATACCCATAACCGGGTCGTTGATAGCATCAAAAATTCTGCCTATAAGAATGATCGTTGTGCCTTGGGTAAGTGTAAGCCCGGCGCCGTTTTGAAAGAATACGAGGGTAAACATAGACATCAGAGTGTAGATACCCGAACGTCCGAACGCGCCTACCGTAAAGGCTATTCGCTCTTTCAAGGTCAAATATTTTTTGTTTTCCATTTTTCTTCCTCTCTAACTAAGAAAATATTTAGCATTTCGTTAAAAACACTTATAATTATTATAAATGATAATTGATTTTTAGTCAATCCGCTAAATAATTATTTTAACAAGTAATTTATTAACAGGATCGCCGCAACGATTCCGATGATCGCGGCAATTATTTTTAGCCCTCTGTTTACCGCATCGTAAAAGTTGGTGGGCATAAGCTGTAGAATTGCGTAGCGAAGCCTTTCTTTAACTTTCGTTCCCACTAAATCTCTGTACCGCAGATCGTAAGTATTAAGCTCACCGTCAGAATGTAAATTGATTATACGCACGCCGCGGTCCAGCCCCGGTCCGTAAACGTGAAAGCCCGCGCCCTGAGTATACCCCACGTCAACGCCGTTTACCTTTCCGTTAAAGGAATTGTTGTGATCGTGACCGAAATAGATGCCCTTAACGTCTCCCTTTTCAGTCATCGCCGTAAATTCGCTGCCGTTTTCCATTGGATCGGCAGGAGATTCCTTCATAAAGCCCACTTCGTTGACCCTTTCTTTGTTGAGAACGTACCACTTTCCTGCGTGATTGCGAAAACCCTGAACTGAGCCCTTGACGCTCTTTTTCACTTCAAGCAGAAGCTCCATAACCTCGGGAACGGGAATGTGCTGGATCACAACTGAGGGGATCACTGTGCCTTTTTTTGCCTCGTATTCATCACGGGTGCGTTTGTACCATTCAATTTGATTTTCGTGAACGTGATCGTAGCCGATGGTCAGACTTGTGTGGCTGTCTATAAGATAGAGCAGGTATTTGATCTCGTCGCCCTCCGCGATCTCAATAACGTGATTCGCGCAGCCGTCGATATCGGGCGTATCTTCGCCGATAAAGCCGTCGATCTTTTTGTAAATCTCAAGCTGTTCTTTATTGGAGACGCCCACCTGCCTGTCGTGATTACCGAAGCAGATCGAAAATGGAATGCCGCGTGAGGACACGGGGGAAGTGATCTCCCGCAAAACTCGTTCAACGGTTTCTTTATTGCCTTTGAAGCTGCTTTTGCCCCATATCTGATCGCCTGAAAATACCACCAGATCGGGGCACTCCTTATCAATTGCCGCGTTAATGAGATTTAGCGTATCGGGGCTGACCTTTGAGCCCTCCTGCACGTCCGCTATCTGCATAATTTTAAATAAGCCGTTTTTGAATTGTAATGCCATACTCCACCGCCTAAATTCAGTATATAATAATTGTACCATACCGAAAGGGATTATTACAAGTGATAAAAAAATACCGCCAAGCAGGTGAAAACTTGCTTGGCGATACGAAATAATCATTATTTTGAAAACTCAACTGATTTTGCCCAATCGATGATCGTTTGCTGTTGCTGCTCAAAATTCTTATCAAGAGTAGCGAACTGCACCATCCAGAATGCGTCGGGCGCTTTATAAAGCACCGTGAAGTAATGATAGTTCTCGTTTATTGTCGGAACAGTATAGCTATACTGGAAGTAGGTCAATCCGTCGCTGTTTTCCAATTGAATATCGGAAGACAAATTGTTATTTTTTAAAACCAGTTCGCCATATTGCTCAATGGTGTAGTTTTCAAAACCGTCTAAAAGATCAAAGCCTTCTCTCAATGCAAACACGATTGCGTCTTTCGATTCATAACAGAAGGTGAAATTCTGAGCGTTGGTTTCGGAAAATTGATCCGTTAATGTGATTTGCAATCCGTTGGAAGAAAATGTCTTTTCTTCAACTTTTGTGGTAGAAAACCAACCTGCAGTAAGTGAATAACCTATTAAAAATCCCACTATGACAGCAATGATTAAAACAAGAAGACCCTTTTTGCTGCCCTTTTTTCGATTTTGCAGAATCTCCGGATCTGTTACGCCGTCAAAGCGAAAAGCGTTTCCGCTTGCGGGATTGAAATGGTTTTTGCCGGTGAGGAATACGTCCTCTTCACCCGCAGGAATATTGTAATATTCATTGCAGTAATTCTTGCTGAGCTTATCCGCTATAACAAACACGCGTGAAGCGCGTTCATCAATTGCAAACGTTTTCTCCTCGCCGTTTTTAACGGTGCCGAGCTTTCGGCAGGGCGTGTCGTTTATTACGATTTCGGGAAATGAAGGATCTTCTATGTATACCTTCATCTTCATGGCGCTCGCAACGAAGCTTTTCGTTCTTTTTATCGTTAGATTTCTCATATAATCACCTCAATGATATTGTAGCATATGACATTTATTTGTTCAAGCTTTTGGCTGAAAAAATGAAAGCGAGCATAAGTTTTATGCCCGCTTGATGAATTGTGTTATTTATGAGCTCCCGACTGCTGGGCTTCATACTGTATCGTGTAGAGCCGGTAGTAACGCCCGCGCTTTGCGAGAAGCTCCTGGTGGTTGCCCTGCTCCTGAATAACGCCCTGAGACAGCACGATGATATTGTCCGCATGCTGAATGGTGGAAAGGCGGTGCGCCACGATAAGCATAGTGCCTATATTTTTCATCTTCTCAAGGGAATCCTGAATAAGAAGTTCCGTTTCCGTATCGATGTTGGCGGTGGCTTCGTCAAGGATCATCACCGCGGGCTTGTGGAGAACCGTGCGGGCAAAGCTCAGAAGCTGGCGCTGACCCGCTGAAAAGTTGTTGCCGCGTTCACGGACTGCCTCATCAAGACCGCTCTCCAGCTTGTTGATAAAGTGATCGGCGTTGACGTATCTGCAGGCTTCCCAAATCTGTTCCTCGGTGAAACTTTCCTCTCTCAGGGCAATGTTGCTGCGGATAGTGCCGGAGAACAGGAAAACGTCCTGAAGCATCTGCCCGAAATGCTTTCGCAGGGAGGCTATTTTGATGTGCTTTATGTCGATCCCGTCTATCAAAATTTGGCCCTTTTGGATATCGTAGTTGCGGCAGATAAGGGATAAAATGGTGGTCTTTCCCGAGCCTGTTGAGCCCACAAAGGCAACCGTCTGCTTCGGATCAATATGGAAGGAAACGCCTTTAAGCACCCATTCGCCCGGATTGTAGGCAAACCATACGTCCTTAAATTCGATTTCGCCGCGTATCTCGGGAAGCTCGATAGCGTCCGGTTTGTCCGCAAGCTCGGGCTTCATATCAAGAACGGAGAAAATCTTTTCCGATGAAGCAAAGGCGGACTGAAGGAAGTTGAACTGCTCCGCAAGGGTTTGAATGGGGTTGAAGAATTTTGAGATGTACATATAGAAGGTGACCAAAGTGCCGCCTGTAATGACCTGACCCATAAATTCCGTATTCTGAATATAGCCGCGCCCGCCTAAATAGAACAGACACATAACGGACGAGATATACAGCATATAAACCATCGGGCGGAAGATACCGAACACGAAAATCTGATGCTGCTTTGATTTCTTCAGCTTGTTGCTACGGGCTAAAAAATCGCTGTATTTCTCCTGCTCGCGGTTGAACACTTGCGTGATTTTTATTCCCGATAGATTTTCCGAAAGATAGGTGTTGATATCGGTGGTGTTGTCCTTTACCACGCGGTAAACACGGCGGCTGAACTTGCGGAAGATCACCGTGAACAAAACGAGAAACGGAATGAAGCACAGGATCATCAGCGTGAGCATATAGTTTTTAATAAGCATCGCGCCGAGAACGCCGAATACGATAAACACGTTTTTTGCCATAGTTACCAATATGTTGGTGAACATCATGGAGATCGCGTTCGTGTCGTTGCAAACACGGGTGACAAGCTTGCCGACCGGTATCTGATTCAGCTGATTGTGAGATAGGCTCTCAATGTGGGTGAACACGTCCTGACGCAGGGCGGAAAGAATTTTCTGCCCCGTTTTTTGCAGGATAATGCCCTGAAAGTAGGTGCAGCCCATTGAAACCACAAGTATGCCGGCGTACATAGCTACATAGATAAACAGGGCGGAAAGCTCAAAGCTGTCCTTTATCATCTCCTCAATGTTTCCCACAAGAATGGGGGAGATCAGATCGTAGGAGATGGAAAACAGCATAAACATTAGCACAACGAGAAAGCTTTTCCAATGGGGCTTTGCGTATCTCAGCAGGCGGCGCATTATTTCGCTGTCTGCCATATGACGGTCAAAGCCGATGGCTTCTTTTTTATTCTTTATTCCTGCGTATGCCACTATAAAAATGATTGCGAAAACGCCGATGACAGCGCCTACGATGAGGACAGGTAAATACTCACGCATTGTGTTTTCCTCCTTCCTCTTCCAAGCGCTGGAGATCGACCATATGGCGGTAATCGGGGCAGGTCTCGTAAAGCGCCTCGTGTGTGCCGACAGCCGCCACCGCGCCGTCGTCTATGAAAATGATCTTATCCATCTGCTCAATAGTGGAGATACGGTGAGCGATAAGAATGGTGGTGCGCTCGGCATTGGAGGCGTGCAGATTTTCCAGAATCGTTCTCTCCGTCTTTGTATCTACGGCGGAAACCGAATCGTCCAAAATAAGGATAGGAGCGCTTTTTAAAAGCGCGCGGGCTATGGAGATGCGCTGCTTCTGTCCGCCTGAAACGGTAACGCCGCGTTCGCCCAAAACAGTCTCGTATCCGTCGGTAAACTCACGAATGTTGTCGTCCACATCAGCGAGAACGGCGGCATTTTCCACCGCTTCGCTCCCCGGATCGTCAACGGCAAAGGAAATGTTGTTTGCAATAGTATCGCTGAAAAGGAAATTGTCCTGCGGAACGTAGGCAACGGCGGCGCGAACGTCACGGATAGGAACGGTGTTAACGTCCCTGCCGTCAATGAAAATCGTTCCGTCGGGCACGTTGTAGGTGCGCAGGATAAGATCAACGATAGTTGTTTTACCCGCACCCGTTTTGCCGACGAGACCAACGCTTTCGCCTGCGTTGATTTTAAAAGAAACGTTGCGGAGAACGTCATACTCTCCGTTTGGATAGCGGAAGGTGAGACCGCGAAACTCTATGTTACCCTTGACGTTTTGCAGAGGTGTAACGTCCTGACGGTCGATCACGTCCTGCTTAGCGTCCAAAAGCTCGCTGATGCGGTTTAGCGACGCCTTGCCGCGGCTCGTCATATCTATAAGCTCGGAAACTGCCATGATCGGCCATACGATGGCGTTGAAATAGCCTATGTATTCCACCAGCTGACCGGCGTTGAACACTCCGCGATAGACGAGATAACCGCCGTAGCCAAGGATAATGCAGATAACGGATTCAACGAACAGCGTAACGAAGGTTCGAAGAAGCAGAGAGGCGCGGGTGAAATCCACGTTGGCGATCTCGTTTTCACGGTTCAGCTTTTTGAAGGACCATAGCTCCTTGCCCTCTTTAACGAAGGCCTTTACAACGGCAATTCCGGAAAAGCTTTCCTGCGAGAAGTCGGAAAGCTTTGAGAATGCCGCCTGGCGGATATCCCATTTCTTCATCATATATCTGCCGATAACCGTGCTTGAGGCCAGCAAAAGCATCATCGGGATAAGGGAAAGCCCGGTGAGCAGGGGATTCATCTGCCACATTCTGAAGATGGATAAACCGCCCAGTAGCAGGGCGTCAAACAGCATTAAAAGACCTGAGCCGTAACAGTCCTGCACCGTTTCAAGATCGTTGGTGAACAGGCTCATAAGGTCGCCGACCTTGTTCACCTGATAAAACTGCTGGGAAAGATCCTTGGCGTGGTCAAACATCTGATTGCGCAGATCGGTTTCCACCTTTATGGCAGAGCCGAAAAAGCAGATTCTCCACAGGAAGCGCCCCGACACCATAGCAAGAATAACTACGATCATCGGCATACAGATGCGATCCAGCAGGAAATTCATATCAAAGGGTACCCAAGCCCCGTCAATAAGCACGCCGTTATCGTTGATGCCGTTTATAACAAGCTGAAACAGGTTCGGCACCACCAGCTGCATATAGTCCACTACGGTCAGTGATACTATACCAAGCAGAAGCCAACCGGCGTATTTCAAGTAAAAGCGGTTGATATATTTACCGAAAATCATTGTGAACTCCTTTTTTTGTAAAACGAATTATGATCGTATAATTCTGAGAGGCGTAAGGCTAAGTATATCATATGGATCGTTTGTATGCAATGTAATTTATTTATTGATTTTAAAAAAAGTATGTACAACGAATAAAAAATAGTATATACTATCCTAACGTTTGAATTTTCGAGAAAGAATCCTTGGAGAAATAATGACAAATATACATTTACACACGCATACGCATCATCACCATTCGTCAAATGTTAAGGATATGACGGTGGGAAACCCATACAAGTTAATGGTAGGCTTCGCGTTGCCGATATTTTTCAGCGATCTCTTTCAGCAGCTGTATAACACGGCGGACGCGCTGATCGTCGGCAGATATTTGGGAACGGAGGCTCTTGCGGCAGTTACCTCCTCGGGAACGCTGATTTTTCTTATGTTCAGCTTTTTCGCGGGCGCGGCAATGGGCGGCGGTGTAGTTATCGCGAGATATTTCGGCGCGAACGATAAGGAACAGGTTTCTAAGGCGATCCATACGCTTCTGGCGTTCGGTATCGTCAGCGGAATTATCCTCACCGTGGCAGGCGTTGCGCTGACTCCCACGCTTCTCAAATGGATGAAAACCGATCCCGAGGTTCTCCCGCAGGCGGTGGAATATTTCCGTTTCTTTTTCTTGGGCGGACTTTCTATGGTGTTGTATAATATCTGCCGCAGTATTATGAACGCGCTGGGCAACAGCCGCAGACCGCTGTATTATCTGATATTCTCGTCGCTCCTCAACGTCACTCTTGATATTCTTTTCCTTGCGGTATTTCACTGGGGCGTATGGGCGGCAGCGGTGGCAACCGTTATATCTCAGCTGGCAAGCGTAGTGCTTTGTATGATATATCTGCTCAAAAAAGGCAATATCTTCACGGTTGAGCTGAAAAAGATACGCTTTCACAAGGCGCTTTTGCTGGAGATAATCCGCTACGGTCTGCCATCGGGAATTCAAAATTCCGTTATAGCGTTGGCAAACGTTGTCGTTCAGTCCCAGATAAACTCTTTCGGAAAGCTTGCAATGGCGGCATACGGAACTCACGCAAAGATCGAGGGCTTTGGCTTCCTGCCCATCACAAGCTTTAATATGGCTTGCACCACGTTTATAAGCCAGAATCTCGGCGCAAAGCAATATGAGCGCACGAAAAAGGGCGCGCGCTTCAGCATCCTTTCGGCTATGATGTTGGCGGAGATGATCGGCGTATGCTCATATCTTCTGGCACCCCACCTTATCGGGTTGTTTGATAAAACGCCCGGAGTAATTGAGCTCGGCGTTCAGCAGGCAAGGACCGTGGCGCTTTTCTACTGCCTTTTGGCGTTTTCCCATTCGGTTGCCGCCGTCTGCCGCGGTGCGGGCAAGGCGTTTGTACCGATGTTCGTAATGCTGTCCGTCTGGTGCGTAATACGAATAATATATATCGTGCTTGTAACAAAGCTGGTCGGCAGGATAGAGCTTATCTACTGGGCATATCCGATAACCTGGTCTATCAGCTCGGTAATATATCTTATCTACTATCTGAAATCCGATTGGGTACACGGCTTTGAGAAAAAGTAAACAATGCAAAAACGGCAAACTTCTATTGAGGCTTGCCGTTTCTTTATGTCTTTCGTCTGTTCCATTCGAAAGAGCAAAAGAAATAACCACCCGTTTGATGGGTGGTTATGACCTGTGCGTTTTTGACGTGCTTTATTATTCACCGTTCCATTCAGCGGTTTGCTGACGCAGCCAATTTTCCCATGCTTCGAAGCCTTCGCCGGTTTTGGCGGATACGGGGAAAATAGCCAGCTCGGGATTGCGCATATGGGCGTATTCCACTACCTTTTCCATATCGAAATCGAAATACGGCAAAACGTCTATCTTGTTAATGATAAGCGCGTGGCAAATCTCAAACATAAGCGGATATTTCAGCGGCTTATCGTGTCCCTCGGGAACGGAAAGGATCGCCACGTTTTTCGAAGCGCCCGTATCAAATTCCGCAGGACAAACAAGATTTCCAACGTTTTCCAATACCACTAAATCAAAATTCTCAGCGCCGATCTCACGAAGCCCCTGCTCCGTCATACCCGCGTCAAGATGGCACATACCGCCGGTGTGAATCTGTATGGATTTCGCGCCTGCGGCGGCGATCGTTTCCGCGTCCACGGTGGAATCAATATCCGCTTCCATAATTCCGATGCGCAGATCGTTTTTCAGATCGCTGATGGTGCGAACGAGGGTGGTTGTCTTGCCCGCTCCGGGGGAGGACATAAGATTCAGCAGAAACGTTTTATCAGCCTTTAGCTGACGTCGTACACGGTCAGCCTCCGCGTTGTTATCGGCAAAAACGCTTTGCTTAACTTCAATAACTCTAACCTTATCCATCTGTTTCCTCCTGTTCCGGAACTTCAATTTCCTTTATCATAAACTCGTTGCCGCGCAATAAATACGTTTTGTCACTGCCGCAATGGGGGCAGGTGCGCCCGTGCTCTACGGTGGCATACTCCCTGCCGCAATCCTCGCAAAAGGTTACGGCCGGGATCGTTTCAATTGCAAGCTCAGCGCCGCTCAGAAGCTCGGTTTTCGCGGAAGCCCACTTCCAGCAGTCAATAAGATAATGGGGAATGACCGTGGAAACCTCGCCCAGCTGCAGCGTTACTTTATTTATCTTCTTTACGTTATTTTCAGCCGCCGTATTTTCCAGCGTTCTTATAACGTGAAATACAACTCCAAGCTCGTGCATAATTACTTCTTTTTGCCGAACTTGATTTTGATCGCCTGCTTTGCGGCATAGGGGAGAATACCCTTAAGTTTATCCTCAGCGGGGATCATCTTTGAGCATTCGGGATGATCGCGGTGAAGCTTAATAGCGTCGAATGCGCACTTGGTGGTGCAAACGCCGCAACCGATACACTTATTCGGATCAACGATGGAAGCGCCGCAGGAAAGGCATCTTGCGGTCTCCTTCTTAACCTGCTCCTCTGTAAACGCAATGCGCTCGTCCTTGAAGCTCTTGCGAAGCGCCTCGTTGTAGCCTATGCGCTGACGGGGCGTATTGTCGAAGGTTTCCTCGTCGATCTTTATATCTTTCTTATCAAGCTCAATGAACTGACGGCGGTTTCTACCTATCGTCAGGCTGGAATGGGGCTGTACGAATCTGTGAAGTGAGATCGCGCCCTCTTTACCTGCCGCGATAGCGTCAATAACGAACTTCTGACCGCTGTAGGAATCTCCGCCAACGAAAATATCGGGCTCTGCAGTCTGATAAGTAAGCGGATCAGCCTTAACCGTTCCGTTGGGATTGAATTCAACCTTCGTATCCTTCAAAAGCTCTTTCCAATCAACCTTAAGACCTATGCAATAAAGAACGGTGGAACACTCGGCTTCTTCAGTTTGGCTGTCGTCAAAGGTGGGCGCGAAGCGACCCTCGGCGTCTTTAACGGAAAGGCACTTGCGGAAACGGATCCCCGTGCATTTGCCGTTTTCGGAAAGGATCTCGGTCTGTCCCCAACCGGCGTGGATCTCAATACCCTCGCGCTCACATTCGGAGCGATCCTCTTCGCCCATCGGCATATCTTCATAGCTCTCGAGGCAGTAGATCGATACGCTGTCAGCGCCGCATCGAACCGCCGTGCGGGCAACGTCTGCGCCGATATTTCCGCCGCCGATAACTACTACCTTGCCGGAAAGCTTTCCTTCGCCGCCGATGTTAATGGCACGTATGAAATCTATACCTGCTACTACGCCCTGCGCGTCGTCGCCGGGAACGCCGAGCTTGCCGCCGCTCTGTAAACCGATGGCAACGTAAAAGCCCTTGTAGCCCTGCTCGCGAAGCTCAGCGATGGTTACGTCCTTACCTACTTCTACGCCGCAACGGAATTCAACGCCCATTTCGCGCAGAATGTCTATCTCAGCCTCAACAACGTCCTTTTCAAGACGGAAATCGGGAATGCCGTTCATAAGCATACCGCCGGCTCTTGATTCCTTTTCGAAAACGGTGGGGCGGTAGCCTTTTTCAGCAAGATAGAATGCGCAGGAAAGTCCTGCGGGACCGCCGCCGATGATGGCTATTTTTTCTTCAAATTCGCCAACGCTCTTCGGAATTACCTTTTCAGGTATGAAGCGCTTTTCCGCGTCAAGATCCTGCTGAGCGATAAAACGTTTTACCTCGTCTATAGCAACTGCCTCGTCGATCGTGCCGCGGGTGCAGGCATCCTCACAACGGCGGTTACAAATGCGTCCGCATACTGCGGGGAAGGGGTTTTCTCTCTTGATAAGCTGAAGCGCTTCGGTGTATTTGCCCTGAGCCGCCAGCTTCAGATAGCCCTGAACAGCAATGTGCGCGGGGCAGGCGGTTTTACAGGGAGCAGTACCGGTATCGTGGCAGTTGATGCGGTTCTTATCGCGGTAATCCACGGTCCACATATGCTGACCCCACTTTTGCTCGGAGGGCAGAGGTTGACGGGGATAGGTGAATTCAGAGCCGTCGGAGTGGCAAAGCTTTTGACCGAGCTTTACAGCGCCGGCGGGGCAATACTCAACGCAACGTCCGCAGGCAACGCACTCGTTTTTATCAATGTGCGCAACATAAGCTGAGCGGGACATATTGGGTGTATTGAATAACTGAGAGGTGCGAAGTCCGTAGCAAACGTTTACATTACAGTTACAGATCGCGAAAATCTTATCCTCGCCGTCAATATTGGTGATCTGATGAACGAAGCCGTTGTCTTCGCCTTTTTTGAAGATTTCCAACGCTTCCTCACGGGTTATGTAGCGGCCGCCCTTGTTGGTTTCAACAACGTAGTCTGCCATATCGCCCATTGCAACGCACCAGTCGTTAAAGTCATCGGCGCAGCCCTCGTCAAAGGTTCTGCGGGACATACGGCAGGAACAGGGAGAAGCGGCATACTTTCCGTCATACTTATCAAGCCAGTGGGAGATATGCTCGATGGAAATGGATTTTTCCTCCATTGAGATCGCCTTCTCAACGGGGATAACGTGCATACCGATTCCCGCGCCTCCGGGAGGTACCATTGGGGTAACCTTCGTAAGAGGCAGGAAAGCCATACGCTCAAAGAATCTGCCCATCTCAGGATGTTTCTCCAAAATATCTCTGTTCATATTTGAGAATTCACCGCTGCCGGGTACGTACATAGGAACTAACCAGCGCTTTTCATTATTGGGATTCTTTCCGTCAAGGTTTTCGCGGTTATATTCAAGTATACCCGTCCAGGACATATGTTCAAGCATTTTTTCAAGCTTCTCGGTTTCAATACCCGAAAGCTCCTGGATCTGCTTGAAGGTCTTGGGCTTACGAACGCCCAGCTTTAAAGCAAGCTCCGCTTCCTCATCGCTAACAAGTGTGGCGAGCGCCCAGTATTCGGGATCGTCCTTCGTGATCTTTTCAAGACCGAGCTTCTGAGGAATACGGTCTGTGATCATCTTGCCCAGCTTTGCGATGGACTCACGGAAAGGTCCGTCAACAACAAGACCTTCAGGTTTCGTAAAGAATAAGTCTGACATAAATTTACTCCTTTCTAAAAAACGCCGTATGCTCTTATAAGCCTACGGCGTATAATAATGTTGATATTCGATTAAACTGCCTGGTCCTCTACGCGCTCCATTGCTTCCTCAAAGTCCTTCGTTCCAACGAAAACGTCGTGCTTATAGGGATTTATATGCAGTTTCTTTGAACGCTTGATGATATAAGCAAGCGCCGCCGCGTTAACAAGGATAGAAGCGATCGCAACTAAGCCGCCCGCGCGGGGATCCGCAAGGGTCGGGTGAATTGCGGGATCCATGAAGCCGTCCGCATACAGTGACGGGATAACGGAGAAGATGCTTGAATCCTGGAACAGCGGGAATACCTGAGCAAACATACACCAGGTTGCAAGCGTGTTGGCGCGGTTCTGGATCCAGCCGCCCTTGTTCCAGAAGATAGCCGCAACGGTGGGCGCAAGCAGAAGCGCGAAACCGCAATACCAAGAGTGGGTGGGAAGATTGAGGTAAGTGTACTCAAAGTTCCAGATATCGTATGCAATGATGTAAACCCAAGTCATATCGGGCCA
>JAFLRY010000060.1 GCA_022511205.1 Eubacterium sp.
TTACTCTCTTGCGTAACACGAAAGAGAGTAACGCCCCGCCGCGGCAGTGGCAAATTTTTATTGTTTTTATAAAAAACAAAACAAAAATCTCCCGAAGGGCAATCCTTCGGGAGTCAATTATTATTGAGCAAATGAGTATTAAACAATACCCTGAGCCATCATGGCGTCCGCTACCTTAAGGAAGCCCGCGATGTTCGCGCCGGCAACGAGGTTGCCCTCCATACCGTATTCCTTAGCCGCTTCACAGCTGTTCTTGTAGATGTTTTCCATAATATCCTTAAGCTCAGCATCAACGTCCTCAAAGGTCCAGGAACGTCTGCCGCTGTTCTGGCTCATTTCAAGAGCAGAGGTAGCAACACCGCCGGCGTTGGTTGCCTTTGCAGGTCCGAAAAGAACGCCGTTATTCTGGAACTGAGCGATAGCTTCGGGAGTTGAAGGCATATTAGCGCCCTCGCAAACCGCCATAACGCCGTTGGCGATAAGAGCCTTTGCGGCTTCCTCATCAAGCTCGTTCTGAGTAGCGCATGGGAGAGCGATATCGCACTTAACGGTCCAAACGCCGCTGCAGCCCTCGTGGTACTCAGCTTCCGGATGATATGCAACGTATTCCTTGATTCTCTTTCTCTCAACTTCCTTGAGCTGCTTGATAAGGTCAAGATCAAGACCGTTCTTGTCTACAATATAGCCATTAGAATCGCTCATGGTGATTACCTTGGCGCCAAGCTGGGTAGCCTTCTGGCAAGCGTAAATAGCAACGTTACCTGAACCGGAGATGACAACAGTCTTGCCCTTAAATGAATCGTTGTGGTCGTTAAGCATAGCTTCGGTGTAGTAGCAAAGACCGTAGCCGGTAGCCTCTGTTCTAACGAGTGAGCCTCCGTAGTTAAGACCCTTACCGGTGAGAACGCCAACGTACTCTGTGCGAAGTCTCTTATACTGACCGAAAAGGAAACCGATCTCACGTGCGCCTACGCCGATATCACCAGCAGGAACGTCGGTATCAGGGCCGATGTGCTTGGAAAGCTCGGTCATAAAGCTTTGGCAGAAGTGCATAACCTCAAGGTCGCTCTTGCCCTTGGGATCAAAGTCGGAGCCGCCCTTTGCGCCGCCGATGGGAAGACCGGTAAGGCTGTTCTTGAAGATCTGCTCAAAGCCGAGGAACTTGATGATTCCCTCGTAAACAGACGGGTGGAAGCGAAGACCGCCCTTGTAAGGTCCGATAGCGCTGTTGAACTGGATTCTGAAGCCTCTGTTTATCTGAACCTCGCCGTTGTCGTCAACCCACGGAACCTTGAATTTAATAATTCTCTCAGGCTCAACGATGCTTTCAAAAATACCCTTTTTAATGTACTCGGGATGCCTTTCCGCAACAGGCTCAAGAGATTCAAGCACTTCCTCAACTGCCTGAATAAATTCGGGCTCGTGAGCGTTACGGTGCTTTACTCTTTCGAGAAGTCTTAAAAGATATTCGTTTTTAATACTCATTATATTTTCCTCCTTTTGTTGTTTCTTTAATATTTTAGCAGACTAAAGTTTTGTTGACAATAAACAAATATGCAGAAATATTTTTGTTAAAAACGAAAAAAATTATATAATTTGATACAAAAAACAGGTCAAAAAGCGAGAGCGATGGTTCACGGTATCAAAGCAGTGGGAAGATCAGCCCTTTTCCGGGCAAAAAAAGATTATTATTTATGGTTGAAAGATCAGCGGGTTTATTGTATAATTATTCTGTAATTATATTGAAAGGGGTTTGTTTATGAAACTTACTAAAGGCGCTTCTCAGGCCACGCAAAAGTATATGGTAGACGGTATTCGTTACGTTTGCGAAAACTTTAAAGACCGCGCTCCGGGAACACACAGCGAGCGCAAGGCGCAGAAGTATCTCAAGGGAGAGCTGGAGCAATGGGCGGATAAGGTTGAAATGGAGGATTTCACACTTCATCCCGGCGCGTTCATGGGCTGGATCCCGTTCGGAGGAATTATAGGAATTATTTCCGTTATTTTTTACTGGCTTACTTATCAGGGCGTTGTTAAGGGCGCGGTTCTTGCGGTTATCGCAACCGTTTTTGTTATGTTAGCACTTGCTTGCCTTGTTATCGAATTTCTTATGTATCGTGAATTCGTTGATTTTCTTTTCCCGAAGAAAACTTCAAGAAACGTTATGGCTCGCCGCTATCCCACCGGTGAGGTCAAGAGAAGAATCATCTTCGGCGGTCATACCGACGCGGCCAACGAATGGACTTTTTCTCTTCACGGCGGTATTAAGGCGCTTGCACCCGTAATGGGCGGCTCTATCGGCGGACTTATCGCTATCTCCGTATTCAACGTTGTTTGGATCTGCTACGCTCTGTTTGGCAACGGAGCTTATGAAAGCAAATTCTGGCTCATTGCCGGTATCGTTCAGCTGATCCTCGTTCCGTTCTTCATTGCGATTTGCTTCTTTATCAATTGGAAAGTGATCGTAGACGGCGCTAACGACAACCTCACCGCTGATTACATAGCTATGGGCGTTCTTAAGGAAATGGCTGATAACGATTTCAGATTTGAAAACACCGAGGTTTGCGCGCTTCTCTCAGGCTCTGAGGAGGCAGGTCTCCGCGGCGCCGTTGCTTACGCAAAGGCTCATAAGGATGAGCTTTCCGAGGTTGAGACTATTTATATCGCTATGGATACTATGCGCGAGGTCGAGCAGCTTCAGATCTATACTCAGGGCTGCACCGGTACGCAGAAGAACTCTAACGCCGTTGCAGAGGTTATCTATGAAGCGGGCGTTAACTGCGGTATCGAAATGAAAGAGACTGATATCTATCCCGGCGCGATTGACGCTGAGGGCTTCAGCCGTTACGGACTTCTTGCTTCGGGCTTCTGCGGCGTTAACCACGATCCCAAAACTTATTATCATACCCGCCTTGATACACCCGATAATATGAGCGAGGAATGCATCAATCTTTCCCTTGATATCTGCATTGAGGCTGCTAAGCTTTATGATGAAAAGGGCGGAATCGATGCTTTCCGTGCCGAGGGCGCAAAGAGATTCAAGAAGGGTCACAATAATTAATAATTACTGTCATTATATTTGCAGAAATAACAGCCGTGAGAATATCACGGCTGTTTCGGTGATTTTATGGAAAAATTAAAGGATCAACACATCCATTTAGAGCAAGGTCCATATACTGTTGAATGGGTAGAGGAGTTTATAAAAACCGCCGTAGAGAGAAACATCGGCGAGATCACTCTGCTGGAGCATAGCATTAGGTTTAAGGAGTTTCTGAAAACCTTTAATGAGGCGAGAGAATATAACCTTTATCAAAGAAAATGGTTTGACGAAAAGGCAAAGCGCGCGCATTCTATCGATGAATTCAAAGCCCTTGCAGAGAAAATCAGGTGCAGGGAATACCCTGTGAAAATCAATTTCGGCATAGAGGTGTGCTGGTTTGAACAGTACGAAGACGAGATCAGGGAGCTGACTGCAGACGGCTTTTTCGACCACCTTATCGGCTCAGTCCACTGGATAGACAACTGGACCTTCAATCAACGCAAATATCAGTGGATCGGCAAAGACGTTGACAATATCTATAAGAGATATTTCGAAATGGAAAATACGCTTTTGAAAAGCGGAATTTTTGATACTATCGCGCATCCGGATCTCATAACCTGCCATTCGCTTTACCCAGGCTATGATTTAACGGATACATACAGAGAATTCTGCAAAACGGCAAAGGAAAAGAACGTTGCGGTTGAAATGAACACTTCGAGGGGAAATAAAAAAGGTCTTGGCGAGGCTTTCTTCAAGATCGCCTCAGAGGAAGGCGTGACGTTTTCAACGGGCTCAGACGCACATAATCCAATGGATGTTGGCAAGGGCATCGCCGATGTTACGAAGTTAATTAAAGAGCGATAATTGTTGTAGGGGACGGCGTCCCCGACTTCCCGTATCGCTGCCCTCGACGTCCCGTATCGCTGCTCTCGATGTCCCGTATCGCTGCTCTCGATGTCCCGCTTTATATTCCGTAAGTAAACCGCTGAGGGTCCTCAAAGAGGGGAATCAGCGGCGGCGCAAAAGTAAATATAAAAAACACCGCCGATATAAATATGAATATAAAAAGCGATGCGTTTTCTTGCAGGGGCGAGCCGGATTTTCCGTTTCTCATAAATTCGTAGCTGATTATAAACGCAATGGCAACTCCAATGAAGAATGAGAGTATGTCTATAAAGGTGTTATCGTTACCGCTTACGCCGCTGTAGGTATAGAAAAAGGTAACGATGAAAATCATTCCGAATATAACGCCTTTCAGCTTAGAGCAAAAATAATTGCGCTGGTCTTTTAACAGGAAATATTCTATCCCGGTCCATAAAAAATAGGGGAAAAACAGGAGCTTTAAATGTTCCCAAACGCTTTCGTTCACCGGGCAGAACAGGGCTATTATAACGTTTGAATCAAACAATTCAAAAAGGAAATGGTTCAAAGTGCCGAATATCCCAACGAAAATAAAGCCCGCAACCTCATATTTAAATAGCTTTTTACTCATAATACCACCGATAAAGTTTATGAGATGAAATATTAAATTATCAATTGTTAAAATAGATATTGACATTTTTTCAATCTTTTGTTATATTATTAAAGCACCGATGAGGTGCGCAAAACTTGACAGTGTGTGTTTAAGTTACAACTTTGCAGAAGTACTCAAGTTGGTGACGAGGCGCCCCTGCTAAGGGCGTAGGGTGGGTAACCGCCGCGAGAGTTCGAGTCTCTCCTTCTGCGCCAAAAAAGCAGATACGGATTTTCCGTATCTGTTTTTT
>JAFLRY010000061.1 GCA_022511205.1 Eubacterium sp.
GAGCGCCACCTTGCCAAGGTGGAGGTGGCGAGTTCGAGTCTCGTAATCCGCTCCATCAAAGCCGTTCATTATGAACGGCTTTATTTTTTTACATTTTATTTGAATTGATTATAATTTTCGATACTTCATCGGCCGCGTCTTCTATTGAAGCGCTTACGGAAAAGCTCTTGTCTCTTGACACTATCTCAACAATATTCCGTTTCATATTTCGGGGGCTGACAATAACTCTGTAGGTCACGCCCAGCAGATCAGCATCGGAAAACTTAACTCCGGGGCTGACGTTACGGTCATCATAAATAACTTCTATGCCTTTATCTTGAAGTTGAGTATACAATTCATCAGCATATGCCTTGACCTGCTCGTCATCGGGGCGAACGGCGCAAAGATGAACCTGCCACGGGGATACCGACAGCGGCCAAATGGGGCCGTATTCATCATGGTACGCTTCGCAGATCGCCGCCGCGAGCCTGCCAACGCCTATGCCGTAGCAACCCATTATCGGATATTGCGCTTTGCCGTTGCTGTCAACGTAGGACATATTCATGGACTTGGTGTATTTTGTTCCAAGCTGAAAAATATTTCCCACCTCAATGCCGCGGGAAACTGTTATTGCAGGCTTCCCGCAATGAGGGCAAATCCCGCCCTCCTGAATTTTGGCGAAATCGTGGTACTCCAACGCCTCAACGTCGCGCTCCATATCAAGCCCTGTATAATGATATTCTTCCGTATTCGCACCGCAGGAGAGATCGTTCAGCCCTTCAAGCGAACGGTCAAACAATACCGTGAAATCGCCATTTAAATTGACAGGACCGATATAGCCCGCCTTCAGTCCGCATTCCTCGGTGATAACAGCGGGGTGAATATCACATCCCAGAAAATTCGTAAGCTTTGTTTCGTTCACCTCAAGATCACCGCGAATAAACAAAATAATATAACTATCATCAGAATTTCGCTGATAAACCACAGCTTTGCAAGAGGATTTTTTATCGCAATGGAGGAACTCGCAAACTTCCTCAATTGTGTGGATATTCGGCGTATGCACCAAAGTCAACGGCTCTGAAACTTCGTTTCTGCAGTTGTGAATAACGCACTCCGCCGCTTCCATATTCGCTTTGTAGCCGCACTCCTTGCATATGGCAATGGAATCCTCGCCTATGGGGGTGAGCAGCATAAATTCGTGGGAAATATTGCCGCCCATCATTCCCGAATCTGAAGCCACCGAAATAACCTCCTGCAGACCGACCCGCGCGTAAATGCGCTCGTATGCCTTATGGCAACGGGAATAATAAGCTTCCAAATCCTCTTGACTCGTGTGGAAAGAATAGGCGTCTTTCATAGTAAATTCACGAACGCGGATAAGCCCCGCCCTCGGCCTCGCTTCATCACGGAATTTCGTTTGGATCTGATAAACCATAAATGGATATTTCGTATAGCTATGCCCGTAATCGCGCACCAGCTGAACGGCTGCCTCCTCGTGGGTCATGCCGAGAACGAGCGGACTGCCGCCGCGGTCATTAAAGCGAGCCATTTCCTTACCGATGCTCTCATATCTGCCGGACTCTTGCCATAAAGAAGCGGGCATAACTACGGGGAACTGCACCTCCTGCCCATCGATCGCATCCATTTCCTCGCGCAATATCTGCTCGATTTTCCGCATAACTCTTTTCAGCGGCATATAGGACGAAAAAATACCGTTTGCAACGTTCTTCAAATAACCTCCGCGCACCATAAAAGCGTGACTGTCTACAACACAGTCTGACGGTCTTTCGCGGAAGCGTTCTCCTACCAGTTTTTCTAATTTCATATAGACTACCTCCGTTTTAACACAAAAAAGCCCTAAGCCAACGTTTATCGGCTTAGGGCGAACTATGCAATATACAACACGTCCGTGGTACCACCTAAATTCGGATATGATCCGCACTCTTCGGCACAGTAAATACGATGCCGCCGCTCTGTAACGGGAGCTCCCGGTGAGGCTTACTTAAAGGTAAGGGACTTGCTCGCGAATCGGCTTCCCCTGCCTTGCGATTTTCGCCTACAGCTCAAAGACGGGTTGGGCATCTGTTCAATAAAGGCTCGCACCTGCCGCCTTCTCTCTGATATATCCGAGATGCTTACTGTTTCTTATCACAGCTTTTTTGTGTTCATTTTTTAAAATCGTAGCATAAAAATCAGTTGCTGTCAAGCTTCCGCATTCATTCGCCGAAAACGGTTGATATCTCCTTGGGCGCGTTGGGCGTGGAATAATCAAAGCGGTCTATATGATCGGCGCTGACGAAATATGTCAGCTCGCTCGCCATTTCCGCTTCCTCAAAGGCTTCCACGATAACAAGTTTAATTTTCATCTTATCGGGCAAAACTGATTTTATGTAAACCGCCACCTGCTGACCCTCAAAAAGATAGTCGCACGGCTCGGCAAGCCCCGCAAGATTCGGCATAAGCTCAACGAAAACGCCATAGGGCTCGATACTGCGCACCGTGCCCGTAACCGTTTCGCCCGGCTCAAAGAGCATAGCGTTCTCTTTCCATGTTCCAAGAAGCTCTTTTAATGAAAACGTCAGCTTTTCAGGCTCTCTTTTTCTAAGCACTACCCTGATATTTTCGCCCTCAACGAGCCTTTCGCGAGGATGATTGATTCGGGACACGGAAAGCATATCAATTGGGATAAGGGCATTGATGCCCGCGCCGATATCAATAAACGCGCCGAATTTTTCAAGGTGCGTTACCCTGGCGTTGATTATGTCGCCCTCTTTAAGCTTATCGATAAAATTCCTCTTGCAACCGAGCTGAACGGCCTTTCTCGATAAAATTGCGCTGATATTTCCGAAATCGTCTCGCTGAAAGCCGAGAACCGTGAAACAAACCGGCTTATTCACCTTTGAAATAAGGGCGATATCCCTCGTGGTTCCGTCGTCTATGCCGATAGCGCCCTCCTCCCGCGGTATCATGCCTCTTATAATTCCAAGATCAACGTGCAGATTATGCTCGCTGTCGCAAAGCAAAACGCGGGATTCAATAACACTGCCGTTCATCATCGCTGTTTTTACCTCTTCAAGGGATTCGAACTTTCGCTGTAAACTTTCGTTTTGCCCCTCCGGATAAAATTTCATAACATCACTCTCTTTAGCATTTTACAATTATCTATATGCAAATGCTGATGTAATTATGTTGCTAAAAAAAGCCAATTGTGCTACAATACTGCATAGGTGAATTTTATGGAACTGAAGCTTCACGATATAGTTATTATGAAAAAGCCCCATCCCTGCGGATGTAACGAATTTGAGCTGCTGCGCCTCGGCGTTGATTACAAGCTGAAATGCATGAAATGCGGCAGAGAGGTTATGGTGGCGAGGATCAAGGCAGAAAAAAGCATAAAGGGAGTTAAAAATGTTTGATAAATTGATTGAAGTTGAAAAGCGCTTTGATGAAGTAAACGAAATGGTCTGCGATCCCCAAATCGTCACCGATCAGGCGCAATATACGAAGCTGATGAAGGAATTAAAACAGCTCACCCCCGTTGTTGAAAAATTCCGCGAATACAAAAAGGCAAAGGAAACGAATGAGGAGAGCCGCGCTCTGCTTGACGAGGGCGGGCTTGACGCGGATTTTGCCGAAATGGTCAAGAGTGAATTTGAGGAGAGCAAGGAGGATATGGAGAGGATTTCCGAGGAGCTGAAAATTCTCCTGCTTCCCCGCGACCCTAACGATGATAAAAACGTTATTATTGAGATCCGCGGCGGCGCCGGCGGTGAGGAAAGCGCGCTTTTCGCAGGCGTACTCTACCGTATGTATTCAATGTATTCCGATGCGAAGGGCTTCAAAACTGAACTGCTGAACGCTAATGAAACGGGGCTCGGCGGCTTTAAGGAGATCAGCTTTTCCGTTGAGGGAGACGGCGCCTACAGCCGTTTTAAATTTGAGAGCGGCGTTCACCGCGTTCAGCGTGTTCCCGAAACGGAGAGCCAGGGAAGAATCCACACCTCAACGGTTACGGTTGCGGTGCTTCCCGAAGCGGAGGATATTGATTTTGAGCTGAATGAAAAGGATCTGCAGATAGACACCTTCCGCTCCAGCGGCGCGGGCGGCCAGCATATCAACAAGACCTCATCGGCGATAAGAATTACCCACATACCCACGGGAACAGTTGTTGAATGTCAGGACGAACGCAGCCAGCACAAGAATAAGGAAAAGGCAATGAAGGTTTTGCGCTCACGCCTTTACGATGCCGAAAAGGCGAAGCACGACGCGGAGATCGCCGGCGAACGCAAGGCGCAGGTGGGCACGGGTGACCGCTCTGAAAGGATACGCACCTATAACTATCCCCAAGGCAGAATTTCCGACCATAGAATAGGCCTGACCTTATATAAAATCGAGCAGATGCTCAACGGCGATCTTGACGAGTTGATAGACGCCCTCATCACCGCCGATACCGCCGAAAAGCTCAAGGCGCAGGGAGAGTAATCCCCTGTCACCCGCAAAATATGTTTTAATTATTTAATATTGCCGCTGCCGCGGAAGGGGCAGTATTTTGCGCCTGTCGGCGCGAGGTTAATATGTTTTATTATTTTGATTTTGCCGCTGCCGCGGCGGGGCGTTACTCTCTTTCGTATTGCGCAAGAGAGTAACCAGAGAAAGCAATTCAAGGGGAGATTTCGCTAACGCTC
>JAFLRY010000062.1 GCA_022511205.1 Eubacterium sp.
GCTGGAAGCGGGTGGGGTTGGTGGAGTTACCGGTAATGGAAACGTCAACGCCCTCAGCCTTCATAATAGCAACGCCCTCAAGAACGTCATTTGCGCCGTAGCACTTAACAGCGGCTCTTTCGCCGTCTGAGAAGGCCTTGGTCTCAAGAACCTTGAGCTCACCGGTGTAGAAATCATAATCAGTCTTTACGTAGGTAAAGCCGTTGATTCTGGAGATGATATAAGCCGCATCCTTGCCGAGACCGTTAAGGATTACGCGAAGGGGCTCTTTACGAACCTTGTTGGCGGTGCGGGCGATACCGATAGCGCCCTCCGCAGCCGCGAAGCTCTCGTGACCCGCAAGGAAAGCGAAGCACTTTGTCTCCTCGCTGAGAAGTCTTGCGCCGAGATTACCGTGGCCGAGACCAACGTTTCTCTGCTCTGCTACAGAGCCGGGAATGCAGAATGCCTGAAGGCCGATACCGATCTTCTCGGAAGCCTCGGAAGCGCTCTTAACGCCGCTCTTGATCGCTACTGCCGCGCCGAGGGTATATGCCCAGCTGGCGTTTTCAAACGCGATGGGCTGAACGCCTTTAACGATCGCGTCAACGTCAATGCCCTTGGATAAGCAGAGGTCTCTTGCTTCTTCAAGACTTGAAAGACCGTATTCCGCAAGACATTTTTCGATTTTGGCAAGTCTTCTTTCCTTGCCTTCAAATTTTACATCATTTGCCATTTTACGTTCCTCCTTATCTTATTCTTCGCGGGGGTCGATATATTTTGCGGCATTCGCAAAACGACCGTAGTTGCCGATATTTGCCTTGTAAGCTTCATCGGGGGTTTTACCGTGGCGGATATCTTCAAGCATTTTGCCAACCTTAACGAATTCGTAGCCGATAACCTCGCCCTCTTCGTCAAGCGCCATGCGGGTAACGTAGCCCTCTGCCATTTCCATGTAACGAACGCCCTTGAGCTTGGTGGAGAACATTGTGCCAACCTGGCTGCGAAGTCCCTTACCGAGATCCTCGAGAGCCGCGCCAACTACGAGACCGTCCTCTGAGAAAGCGCTCTGTGAACGACCGTAAGCAAGCTGCTTAAAGATCTCTCTCATAGCAACGTTGATCGCGTCGCAAACAAGGTCGGTGTTAAGGCACTCAAGCAGAGTTTTGCCGGGAAGGATCTCTGCCGCCATAGCCGCTGAATGGGTCATACCCGAACAGCCGATCGTCTCAACGAGCGCCTCTTCAACGATGCCCTCTTTAACGTTGAGGCTGATCTTGCAGGCGCCCTGCTGGGGAGCGCACCAGCCAATACCGTGGGAGAAACCGCTGATGTCACTGATCTGATAGGCCTTTACCCATTTTCCCTCCTCGGGAATAGGAGCAGGGCCGTGATGCGGACCTTTTTTAACGGTACACATCTGTTCAACTTCATGTGAATAAGTCATACTTTATACTCCTTTTATTAATTTAAAAATTACAAACATATTATAACCAAAGCGCACTTCATCTTCAAGTGGTAAATCATAAAAATTGCCATTATTGCGCAAATTTAACACATTGACCGAAAGGGCGCTTTTTTGAGTTAATGATTTTATTTATTTTTGTAGGCTTGCGCCGTCTCAGCCCAAGTTGGTGCTGATTATTTTCGCCGTCAATTCCGTTGTGGGGAAGTCGCAGTAGATCGTTCCGTAATAAAAATCGCCGTTAAGCGGATATTCCATAAAATGAGGATTGATATATTTAGAATTATTATAGGGACCTTTGAAGCCGCCTGCGGTGGAGAGATAATCTATTATATACGTTCCGTCAAAGGGCGCAGATTTATCAAGAAACGGCTTTATGCACTCGTTCCAGCGGGGAACGGGCTTGTACTTGAATCTGTCCTGCACGATGAACACGGCTTTATCAAGGCTGTTCGTTTCAAGAGTTAGCGGCTCGGGTACGGCGGTGTCCTGCTCCACCCATTTTGAAAAGTCCAGTCCCGTGTTGAGATCGGTAAATTCCTCTTTTGCCTGCATTTTGCAACGGCGGATAAGGAATATCTTTCCACGCGCCTCGCCGAGGGTGGGCACGCGGTTTTCAAGAAACCATTTGCTTTCGTTGCCTTTAATATATGTATAAAATAAATTATCAAAGCATTTTTCGTTTTCCGTGCCGCTGTCATTCTTAAACTGGAAAACGATTGTTTCTCCGGGATTTTCATCGAGAAAACGATAGCAATGCTCCAGCACGTCCGCCATATCCATCTGCTTGCCGAATTTATTTGGTGTGTTGTAGGCCTTCGCGATGCCGTGAACCATTTTCAGGCGGTCGCCATCACTCTGCACCCTTATATCAAGGGCACGGATACCCATGCAAAGCTGTTCGTAAATATTGCTGTTCTGGCACTTTGAAATGTGGGAAAACTGAACATACTGCGTAACGCAGTCGTGCGTTCCCGGAATATTGTAACGAAGAAGCGGCGTGTCAGAATCAAGATTTTCCATCCACCTTTTAAAATTGATATCCATTAGAATCACCCACATAAGTATATCACTTTTGTTTTGCGAATTCAACGATTGAAAAAAAGCGTTCCTACAATTATAATTATAGTGTATTAAATAACACGCGGAGGCGCGGTATGATCATTTTTGAAAAAGCGGGCAGGGTTCTGCCCCGGAAGGACAAAACGAATATTCCCCTTGAATTTACAGTTCCTGAGGGAATTGAAAAGCTGATGATAGATTATGAATATTCTCCGAAAACCCTGGAGGACGAGGAAAAGGCGGAAAAGCTTCTGGCGGAAAGCATAGAGAAATATCTTGGTGATGAATACAAGGCAGAGCCGCAGGAGTTTATGCCTGTTAAAAATCTTATCACCCTGTCCCTTGACGATAACGGCGTTTACAGGGGTGCGGCGCACAGGCAGGCGGATAAGCAACACCACGAAATAAGCAGGGATTTTGCTTCGCCGGGTTTCGTGAAAGGCGAAATTCATAGCGGCAAATGGCAGGTAGTGCTGAACGTTCATTGCTGCGCCTGCGACGTAAATTATACAATCAAAGTAGCAGGGGAGGAGTCAAAATGAGCTATCTTCCCGTTGAGCTTCATTGTCACACGATACATTCTGACGGCGATTTTACCCCGGAATCACTACAGGAAGCCGCAGTTGAAAACGGTTTGTCGCTTATTGCGTTGACTGATCATAACACATTCAGCGGTACGGAGGAACTGAACGCCGATATCTGTCCGTTCATCAAGGGCATTGAGTGGACTACGTATTTTGGTCATATGCTGGTGTTGGGCGCGAAAAGCTTTGTTGATTGGCGTGATGCTATGCCGGATAATATTGATGAAAAGATCAGCGCCGTTAAAACCGCAGACGGCACGGTAGGGGTGGCTCACCCATACCAATGCGGTTCACCGATTTGCACCGGAGGCAGATGGGAATTCAAGGTTAATAATTGGGAAAACGTTGATTATATCGAGATATGGCACGAGGGCTTTTCCGAGGGAAACACCGAAAACGACAGAGCCACCGCCATGTGGACACGGCTTCTTGACAAGGGCTATCACCTTGCCGCAAGCTACGGCAGGGACTGGCACAGGCCGAGTAAGGTTGGACTTTTTGGCTGTACGTATCTTGATTTTGAGGGCGATGTCAGCGAAGCCGCGGCGTTAAAGGCAATAAAGCAGGGCAGGATGGTGGTTTCCGTTGGCGCAAAATTCGCCTTTACTGTCAGCCGGAGTGAAAATATTTACAATATCGGTGATACGCTTCCCAGTGGCATGGCAAAACTTAGCTTCATTACCGATTTTTCCGCAAGGGAGAAATACACTCAGCCTAATGAAATCAAATACGATTCTATAAAAATTGTCACAAACGGCGGAAGCACGGCGCTTGAAATCCCCGCAGATCAAGTTGTCGCAGAAATTGAGCTTCAAAAATCCCATTGGTACCGCGCTGAGCTCTGGGGGACGATAGACGGCAATTCTCACCCCATTGCCATTACCGGCCCGATCTATATAAAATAAAAGCTTCCTTGTTAAGGAAGCGGGGGAATACTCCACTTATGCGGAGGGTATGTAAAATTGTTTTTATGTTTTGCCGCTGCCGCGGCGGGTGAAATTATTTTATTTAAAATATTTGCCACTGCCGTGGCAAAATCTGAAAATAAAATAAATTTGTCCCGCGCCGGCAGGCGCAAATATAAAAAATTAAAAATTATTTAGCTCGCCACGGCAGTGGCAATTCTAAATAATTAAAAGAATTCGGCCTTCCACGCAGTG
>JAFLRY010000063.1 GCA_022511205.1 Eubacterium sp.
GGTTACTCTCTTGCGCAACACGAAAGAGAGTAACGCCCCGCCGCGGCAGCGGCAATACTTATACAATAAAATAATTTACCCGCCGCATAGCGGCAAAAAACATTTTAAAAAACTCCGCGCCGGCAGGCGCAAAATCAAAATTCTTTTTACTTGACTTGCCATATTTTATAATATATAATAAAGTGATTAATTATAGTTAAAGGAGTTTTTCTCATGGCAGCAAAAACATTTAAAATGACAGCAGTTGGCAAGGCAGAGCTGGAAAAAGAGCTGGAAGCTCTTAAAACGGCAGGCCGTATTGATATAGCGGAAAAGCTGAAGGTTGCCCGTTCCTATGGTGACCTTTCCGAAAACAGCGAATACGATGAAGCAAAATCCGAGCAGGCAAAGATCGAAGCCCGTATCAACGAGCTTGAATATCAGCTCGATCACGCTGAGATCATCGACGTTGCAGGCAACGATGCCGTATCAATGGGCTCAAAGGTTGTTGTTAAAAGACTTTCTGACGGTTTTGAGGCAACCTATGAAATAGTCGGCTTCGCCCAGAGCGATCCCGCCAGCGGAAAGATCTCCGATGAAAGCCCCGTTGGCAAGGCGCTTATGGGTTCAAAGATCGGCGAGACCGTAGTTGTTGAAGCCCCCATCGGCAATCTTGAATATGAAATTTTACGTTTAGAGTAAAGGATTACAAATTATAAAAGAGGTAGTTTTATGGCAGGAAAGTTTGAGATCCGCAACAATGCGGACGGCACTTTCGCATTTGATTTTATAATAGATGACAAGACTGTTGCGGTTTCTCCCGTATTTGAGAAGGAGGACGATTGTAAGCGCGGCGTGAAGGCTGTTAAGAAAAACAGCAGAATGAAGGTGCAAAACACGCTTGCTGGCGACGAGGAAAAGACCAATCCCAAGTACCTTGTTGAGGCGGACGGCGATAAGGTCAAGTATACCTTATTCTTGCAGACTGGCGCTGTTGCCTGCACGGGTACTGCTGATTCCGAGCAGGAGGCGCTTGACAATATCGTGCTTATCGGTAACAACGCAAATGCCGCTCCTATGGCGGTTGCAGAGGTGGTTCTCTCCGAAAACGAACTCAGGCAGATCAGAGTAGACAAGCTCACCGCGCTTCAGCAGCAGGGTAAAGACCCCTTCGAGATCACCGTTGCAAAGCAGACCCACGAGAGCAACGAGATCAAAGAAAACTTTGAAGAGCTTGAGGAAAAAGAGGTTTACATTTGCGGCAGGATTATGACATGGCGCGATATGGGCAAGGCGAACTTTATCGATCTGCAGGACAGAAACGGCAGAATCCAGGTTTACGTTCGTATGAACGATATCGGCGAGGATGCGTATAAAGAATTCAAAAAATGGGATATCGGCGACATCGTTGAGGTAGCCGGCTACGTGTTCAAAACGAGAACGGGCGAAATTTCCGTTCATGCCAACACCATAAGGCTTCTTTCAAAATCGCTTCTTCCGCTTCCCGAAAAATTCCACGGCCTTCAGGATACGGACACGAGATACAGAAAGCGTTATCTTGATATGATCGTGAATCCCAACGTGAAGGATACCTTTATCAAGCGCTCGAAGATCATTTCCGCTATAAGAAGATATCTTGATAACCTCGGCTTTATTGAGGTTGAAACGCCGATTTTGAATACCATTCCCGGCGGCGCCGCGGCAAGACCTTTCATCACACACCATAATACACTTGATCTTGATATGTATCTCCGTATTGCAACCGAGCTTTATCTTAAAAGGCTTATCGTCGGCGGAATGGAGAGGGTTTACGAGATCGGCAGAAACTTCAGAAACGAGGGTATGGACGTTCGCCACAACCCCGAATTCACCTGCATTGAGCTTTATCAGGCGTTCACTGATTACCACGGAATGATGGATATTTCCGAAAATCTGATAAGATACGCCGCAAATGAGGTTTGCAACGGCAATCTTCATATCACCTTCAACGGCACGGAGATAGACCTTGAATCGCCCTTCGCCCGCGTTACGATGATAGACGCTGTTAAGCAGTATAGCGGAGTTGATTTCGCCGAGTTTATGGGTGATGATGAAAAGGCTGTTGCCATTGCCAAGGAAAAGGGTATTGAGATCGAAGCGGGCAAGGCGAAATGGGGCAACGTGCTCAACTCCTTCTTTGAGGAATTCGTTGAAAAGAACCTCGTTCAGCCAACTTTTATTATGGATTATCCCGTTGAGGTTAGCCCCTTAACGAAGAAAAAGCCGGATTGTCCCGCTCTCACCGAGCGATTTGAGCTTTTCATTCTCGGCGGCGAATACGGCAACGCCTATTCGGAGCTCAACGATCCCATCGACCAGATGGAGCGCTTTGAAGCGCAGATGAAGCTCCGCGAGGCGGGCGATGACGAGGCGAATATGATCGATCACGATTTCGTCACCGCTCTTGAATACGGTATGCCCCCCACCGGCGGTCTCGGCATAGGAATAGACAGGCTCGTTATGCTCCTCACAGATTCCTATAGCATAAGAGACGTTCTCCTGTTCCCGACGATGAAGCCGATTGAATAAACGATACTATGTCCATCGGAAACGATAAAAGCTTTCGATGGACATTGTCTTTTACGAACTGGGTTGATATAATGAATCGACACGGAATTTGAATTTGGAGGTGATATGATGTGGTTCTATGATAATGTTTCACGAGATGAATTTGAAAAGAAAAAAGATTATGTTGAACAGATAATGTGTGAATTGGGTGCCGTTAAATTAAGTATTAACCTTCCTTACCAACAAAAAACTACATCATATTCAGGCGATATTGAGGAAATACATTATTCCCAAAGGCCTATTTTCAAATTCAAAAACGAGTATTTCCGAGTAGATGAATTCATATGCAATGATAAGCCTTACATTGTTATTGAATGTGGGACATATGATGAATTGATGAAAAATAGCATGGAAGATGCAGATCCATTTCCATACGATTTGCCTGATGATGAAATTAAAAATGAAGTTAAATATTCACTAGGAATAGAACCGTATCCATCGACATAAATGATGATTTGTATAATTTCGTATAAATGAGATACATCGAAATGAGAAAAGTGCTGATATTTCAAGGGAAAATCAATATTATTCTGCTTTCCCACGATGAAGCCCATTGACTAAATAATTTGTCCCCGATCCCTCAGAGTCGGGGACTTTTCTATACCCGCTATCTTTTTTGACTGAGATGTGATATAATAAATACCGACAAATCGGAATTTGATGATTGGGGTACTTACAATGAATGAAATAAATAAGACATTA
>JAFLRY010000064.1 GCA_022511205.1 Eubacterium sp.
GCCTTGGAAGCCTGACCGCCGGTGTTGGAGTAAACCTCGGTATCGAATACGAGAATGTTAACGTCCTGATTCTGAGCGATAACGTGATCAAGACCGCCGAAGCCGATATCGTAAGCCCAACCGTCTCCGCCGAAGATCCACTGGCTCTTCTTAGCGGCATAATCCTTATCCTTAAGGAAGTCCTCAGCGGCTTCCTTCTCAGCGCCGGTAAGCTCAGCGCTTTCAAGAGCGGCGATAAGAGCCTTTGCGGGAGCGTCGTTCGCGCGGGTATCCTCGAAGGTGTCAAGGTAAGCCTTAACTTCCTCTGCTACTACAGAATCCTTAAGAGCAAGAGCATCTCCTGCAAGTCTTTCACGAATTTGAGCGTTAGCAAGGAACATACCGAAACCGAACTCAGCGTTATCCTCAAACAGAGAGTTTGACCAAGCAGGGCCGTTGCCCTTCTTGTCTACGGTGTAAGGAGTTGAGGGAGCAGAGCCGCCCCAGATTGATGAACAACCGGTGGCGTTCGCTACGTACATCTTATCACCGTAAAGCTGAGTAACGAGCTTAGCGTAAGGAGTTTCACCGCAGCCTGCGCAAGCGCCTGAGAACTCAAGATAGGGCTTGAGATACTGGGTGGAAATGATGGTCTTATCGGAAGCAACGGTCGGGTTGGGATCAACGTCACAAAGAGCGTCGAATACCGGCTGCTGATCCATCTGAGAAGCGATGGGCTTCATAACAAGTGACTTCGTGGGGCAAACGTTTGCGCAGGAGGAGCAACCGGTGCAGTCCAGCGTTGAAACGATAAGCGCGTAGCTGAGACCTGTGTTCTTTGGAACTTTGAGATCTACCGCCTTGGTGTTTGCGGGAGCTGCCGCAAGCTCGTCAGCAGTAAGAGCAACGGGGCGGATAACAGCGTGGGGGCAAACCATTGCGCATCTGTTACACTGCGCGCAGGTCTCGGGGATCCACTCGGGAACGTCAACCGCGATACCGCGCTTCTCAAATGCCGCGGAACCCTGCGGGAATACGCCGTCTGCCATATCAACGAAGGTGGATACGGGGATCGTGTCACCCTTCTGGTGGCCAACAGGATCAAGAATTTCCTTAACGAACTTCTTCATCTCAGGACGATCGGTCTTAACTTCAAGCTCAGCCTCATCGTCAACAGCGTCTTTCCAGCTTTCGGGAACGTCGATCTTGATAAGCTCCTTAGAGCCGCGGTCGATACCGTTGTGGTTAGCGGCAACGATAGCTTCGCCCTTCTTGGAGAACTTAGCGGTTGCCTTTTCCTTCATATACTCGATAGCCTCTTCTACGGGAAGAATGCCGGAGATGGTGAAGAAAGCGGACTGAAGAATCGTGGAAGCACGGCCGCGAAGACCAACTTCCTCAGCGATCTTAATACCGTTGATGATGTAGAAATTGATATCATTCTGAGCAATGTATCTCTTCATAGCCGCGGGAAGCTCTTTATCAAGCTCCTCGGGCGTCCAGATACAGCTGAGAAGGAACGTGCCGCCGGGAACAAGATCCTGAACCATATCATATTTTGTTACATATGAGGGGCAATGGCAGGCAACGAAGTTTGCCTTGTTGATAAGATACGTAGAAGTGATCGGGCTGTCACCGAAACGAAGGTGAGAAACCGTAACGCCGCCTGACTTCTTTGAATCGTAGAAGAAATAACCCTGAGCGTATTTATCGGTGTGATCGCCGATGATCTTGATGGAGTCTTTGTTGGCGCCAACGGTACCGTCTGAGCCAAGGCCCCAGAACTTACAGGAAGTAGTGCCTGCGGGAGTGGTATCTACGTTCTCGCCGGCCTCAAGGGAGAGATTAGTAACGTCGTCGATAATACCGATAGTGAAGGTCTGCTTCGGCTCTGCCGCCTTCATATTGTCGTAGATGGCGATGATATGAGCGGGAACAGTATCCTTAGAGCCAAGACCGTAACGGCCGTTGAATACGGGAGTAGTCTCGAAAGCTGAGCCCTTGAATGCCGCAACAACGTCAAGGTAAAGGGGCTCGCCGATAGAGCCGGGCTCCTTCGTTCTGTCGATAACGGAGATCTTCTTAACAGTGGCGGGGATAACGTCGATAAGATGCTTTGCGGAGAAGGGTCTGTAAAGATGAACCTTAACTAAGCCGACCTTCTCGCCCTTCGCGTTGAGGTAATCAACGGTTTCAGCGATAGTATCGCAAACAGAACCCATAGCGATGATGATGGTCTCAGCATCGGGCGCGCCGTAGTAATTGAAGGGCTTGTAATCGGTGCCGATTCTTGCGTTGACCTCGTCCATATACTTAACGGTGGTCTCAACGGCATCGTTATAATACTTATTGCATGCCTCTCTGTGCTGGAAGAAAAGGTCTGAGTTTTCAGCAGAACCGCGGAGAGTGGGATGCTCAGGATTAAGAGCGTGGGCACGAAAGCGCTTAACGTCTTCCATATCTACCATTGACTTAAGCTCATCGTAATCCCAAACCTCGATCTTCTGAACCTCGTGGGAGGTACGGAAACCGTCGAAGAAATGAAGGAACGGAACACCGCACTTAAGCGTTGAAAGGTGAGCAACGGCGCCAAGGTCCATAACCTCCTGAGGGTTATTGGAGCAGAGCATAGCATAACCTGTCTGGCGGCATGCATATACGTCCGAATGATCGCCGAAAATGTTGAGCGCGTGAGTTGAAACGCAACGTGCGGAAACGTGGATAACAGATGAGAGAAGCTCACCCGCGATCTTATACATATTCGGGATCATAAGAAGCAGACCCTGAGAAGCCGTATAAGTAGTCGTTAAAGCACCTGCGGAAAGAGAACCGTGAACCGCGCCGGCCGCGCCGCCTTCTGATTCCATTTCCTGAACCCTTACGTTCTGACCGAAGATGTTCTTCGTATCGTGAGATGAAAGAACATCGGTAACCTCAGCCATAACAGAAGAGGGTGTGATGGGATAGATAGCAGCAACTTCCGTAAACGCATAAGAAACGTGAGCGGCGGCGTTGTTACCATCCATTGTTTTCTTTTTTCTTGCCATTGGAATTCCTCCTATGTAAAATAATAATATATAATTTTTAGGCCATCAGGACAAACCTGCTTAACCTATAACATTATAGCACTATGGCTTTTCAAATTCAACAGGAATTTTAAGTATTTATCATATTGTTTTTAATAAGAAAAGCCCTCAGCCAAAACATCGTTTTGACTAAGGGGTATATTCTGTTATCTTAAATATTTGCCACTGCCGCGGCGGGGCGTTACTCTCTTTCGTGTTACGCAAGAGAGTAA
>JAFLRY010000065.1 GCA_022511205.1 Eubacterium sp.
CCCTGAATTGTTTTCTCTGGACACTCTCTTTTGCAACACAAAAGAGAGTGTCGCCTCGCGGCAGCGAAAAAATTAAATAATATAGAATATTGAGCCCTCCGCGCAGCGGAAAATAATTAAAAATAAGCCTGCCACGGCAGCGGTATAAAAAAGCGGAGCGCTGAATGCGCTCCGCTTCTTAGTTTCCTTTTTCTATGCTTATTTCATCAAATATTTTCAGAAGATCCTCAACCTTCTCCTTATTTTTTGCTTCATCTTTAAGGTCAAGCACCGTTTTACCCTCGTGCATCATAACGAGGCGGTTACCGTATTCAACGGCATAGCGCAGATTGTGGGTCACCATAAGAGTGGTTATCGAGCTTTTCTCCACCAGCTTTTTGGTAAGCTCCATTACACGGTCGGCGGCTTTTGGATCGAGCGCCGCCGTATGCTCATCGAGAATAAGCAATTCAATGTCCGTCATATTGGCAATGACGAGCGCCAACGCCTGACGCTGACCGCCGGAAAGTGTTCCCACCTGAACGCCGAGCCTGTTTTCAAGCCCCATATCGCATTGCTCAAGCAGAGTTTTATAATAATCAATGCGCTTTTTGCTTACGCATCTGCCGAGACCGAAGGGTTTGTTCTTATTGTCCGCCAGCGCCATATTTTCAAGAATAGTCAGATCGGCGCAGGTGCCTATCCTCGGCTCCTGAAAAACTCTGCCTATAATGTGCGCTCTTTTAAACTCGGAAACATTTGCAATGCTCTTGCCCTTGAAAAGAATATCTCCCTCATCGGGCTTCAGCGAGCCGCAGATGAGATTGAGAAGAGTAGTTTTTCCGCTGCCGTTGGAGCCGACTACCGAAATAAAATCGCCCTTTTTGATCTTGAAATTGAAGCCGTCGAAAACAGTCGCCTCATCAACCGTTCCCACGTTGAAGCGCTTCGTAACGTTGATTAATTCAAGCACTCTTCTCCCTCCTTTTCTTAGCCTTTTCCTTAAGATTTCCGCTGAAAACGAGGGCGATAACGAAGAGCACCGCCATCAGCGCCTTGTTGTATTCGCTGGGAAGGCCGATAACAACGGCGATCTGCAGACACGCCTTATAAATGATCGTGCCGAGGATTACCATGGTGGTAGCCTTCATAAAGCCTACGCGCCTGAAAACGGAAAGGCCGATGATAACGCTTGAAAGGCCGAACACTACCATTCCAACGCCCATTGAAGTGTTGGCGGTCTCTGTACTCTGGGCAAGCACCGCTCCGCAGATGGCCGCAAGCCCGTTACCTATTGCAAGACCGAGAATTTTAGACGATCCGGGATTTTTTGCCAGCATAATAACGTATTGCTGATTTGAGCCTGTGGCACGAAGGAGCATTCCCGATTTCGTTTTAAGATAAAGGTCAATGATGAGCTTTAATACAACTATGAATATTGCCAGCACCAAAACCTTTCTTACGTTTACTCCGCCGATGGCTTGTGGCAGAATATTGGCTACTCCGCTGTTAAAGATGGTCTTTTCTCCGAAGATAGATGCTATTGATTGCCCGCCCGTGCCCGCTTTTACCAAAACGAGGTTAATGGTCAGCAGCAAGGTGTAGACGAGAATACCCGAAAGGAGCGGTTGAAGCTTCAGCTTAACGTGGAGCAGACCGGTAAGGCAACCCGCCGCAAGACCGCCCGCAAAGGCGATGATAAGACTGATCCAGGGATCAAAGCCGTTTAGAATAAGCACGCAGGAGGTGATCGCTCCAAGGGGCATCGTGCCGTCAACGGACAGATCGGGGAAGTCAAGTATACTGTAGGTCATATAAACGCCGAGGGCGAGGATAGCATACTTCAAGCCCTCTTCAAGCACAACCTTAATGATGTTTATCGTTTCCATAATTTCACCTTAAAGCGCGCGCCCAACCTTGTAACGCTTGGAACGCGGCAACATTGACAAAAAGAGCAGAACGCTGTTCTGCTCAAATTGCATTAATTTATTCAGCGGTTTCCGTTTTAACGGTTTCTGCTTGGCTGAGTTCAGCAGGGATCGTGATTCCGAGCTTCTCGGTAATATCGGAATTGATAACGATGAATGAATCCATAACGGTTACAACCGCGTATTCCGAAGCGTTTGCGCCCTTGAGAATGTCGATCGCCATTTCGCCGGTCTTTTCGCCGAGGGCAACGTAATCAAGAGAAGCTGAAGCAATGCAGCCCTTCTTAACCTGCTCTATTTCCGAGCCGTAAACTGGAACGCCTGCGTCCTCTGCCTGAGAAAGGAAAACCTGCATATTGTCTACAACGTTGTTGTCGGTAAGATTGGTGATAGCGTCAACCTTCGGAATGAGTACGCTTGCCGCTTCCGCAAGCTCGGCAGCCTCGTGAATGCCTTGAGCGATAAGGGTGATGCCCGCCGCGTCGCACTCAGCCTGAAGTGTTCTGAGCTGGCTTATGGAGTTTGCCTCGCTGTCTGTATAAAGCACGCCAAGGTTTTTGATCTCCGGCTGAAGCTGTTTGATAAGAGCAACCTGACCGGGAATGTCGAAAGCGTCAGCAGTGCCGGTGCAGTTGTTGCCGGGAGCTTCGAGGGACTGAACAAGCTTTGCCTCAACGGGATCGGAAACAGCGCAGAAAACTACAGGAGTATCCTTTGAAGCGTTGCGCACCGCAGCGTAAGCAGTTAAAGCAGCAGGCGTTGCCACGGGGATGATAAGATCGTAATCTGAAGCAGCCATCTGAGCGGCATAGCTTTCGCAGTCCGCATAAGCGCTTCCGCTGGAGCCTATCTGAATGTCGTAGGCGATACCGGCGTTATCAAGAGCGTTCACAACGCCCTGAGTGCAGTTATCAAGGCTTGAGTGGGGCATATACTGAAGAATTGCCACCTTAAGATCCTGATTTTCAGCTCCGTTATTCGGCTTGGATGAGGGAGCACAGCCTGCGAACGCCGCCGCAATAAGAAGCGCGCAGAGCAAAACCGCAAAAAACTTTTTACAAAATTTCATAATTATTCCTCCGTAAATTTATAATAATTTATTATATGCTCGCGAAAACAGGATGTCAATATAAAGATTATACAATAATAAGCTTATAAATATTCAAAGAATTTATTTTTATAATAAAAAGGAGCGTATTTTGCGCCTGCGGCGCGGTGTCTTTTTTTAAAATTATTTTTGCCACTGGCGTGGCAGGCTGAATATTTTTAATTTTTTATATTTGCCACTGCCGTGGCGAGGCGTTACTCTCTTTCGTGTTGCGCAAGAGAGTAACCAGAGAAAGCAATTCAAGG
>JAFLRY010000066.1 GCA_022511205.1 Eubacterium sp.
GCAGCGTGAGAGGTCATACCGCCGCGAACGGTGAGAATACCCTGAGAAGCCTTCATACCGGTGATGTCTTCGGGTGAAGTCTCAAGACGAACGAGAACTACCTTCTCGCCCTTTTCATGCCAAGCAACAGCATCGTCAGCAGTGAATACAACCTTACCGCAAGCTGCGCCGGGAGAAGCGCCGAGACCCTTGCCGAGAGGAGTAGCAGCCTTAAGCGCCTTAGCGTCAAACTGCGGGTGAAGAAGAGTATCAAGGTTACGGGGATCGATCATCTCAACAGCTTCCTGAGGCGTTCTCATGCCCTCGTCAACGAGATCACAAGCGATCTGTAAAGCAGCCTGAGCGGTTCTCTTACCGTTACGGGTCTGAAGCATATAAAGCTTGCCGTGCTCAACGGTGAACTCCATATCCTGCATATCTCTGTAGTGGTTCTCAAGAATTCCGCAAACCTTATTGAATTCAGCGAATGCCTCGGGGAATTTCTGCTCCATTTCGGAAATGTGCATAGGCGTACGAACACCTGCAACAACGTCCTCACCCTGTGCGTTGGTAAGGAACTCACCGAAGAGACCTTTAGCGCCTGTTGCGGGGTCACGGGTGAAGGCAACACCGGTTCCGCAATCGTCACCCATGTTACCGAATGCCATAGCCTGAACGTTTACAGCGGTACCCCAAGAATAAGGGATATCGTTATCACGGCGATATACGTTTGCACGGGGGTTATCCCATGAACGGAATACGGCCTTAACAGCACCCATGAGCTGCTCCTTAGGATCAGTCGGGAAATCTGCGCCGATCTTGTCTTTGTACTCAGCCTTGAACTGCTCAGCAAGCTCCTTAAGGTCTTCAGCGGTAAGCTCTACGTCCTGCTTAACGCCTCTTTCTTCCTTCATCTTATCGATGAGCTGCTCAAAATACTTTTTGCCAACTTCCATAACTACGTCGGAATACATCTGAATGAATCTTCTGTAGCAGTCGTAAGCCCAACGGGGATTGCCTGATTTCTCAGCCATAACCTCAACAACCTCTTCGTTAAGACCGAGGTTGAGGATGGTATCCATCATACCGGGCATTGAAGCGCGGGCGCCTGAACGAACGGAAACGAGAAGCGGATTTTCCTTGTCGCCGAACTTCTTGCCGTTGATCTCTTCCATCTTTACGATGTACTCGTTAATTTCTGCCATGATCTCGTCGTTGATCTCGCGGCCGTCCTCATAATACTGAGTGCAAGCCTCGGTGGTGATGGTAAAGCCCTGAGGAACGGGAAGACCGATGTTGGTCATCTCAGCAAGGTTCGCGCCCTTACCGCCGAGAAGCTCTCTCATGTTCGCATTACCCTCTGAAAAAAGATAACAATACTTTTTTGCCATGTGTGAGTAAACCTCCTAAAAATTGTTAATATTACTTGGTAAAGCGAGCTATACCGAAATACAGCCCGTTTTGCCTTTTATTGCGGAAACATTATATCATATATGTTTTAAAAATACAAACATATTTTTTGCAAAAATTATCAATATTGGAAAATATATTGAAAAAGTTTTAAATTTCGTGCATAATGTTATATGTGAAAGGTTTGTTTTAATGAACAGATAAGGAGAAAACGTTATGAAATGCGCGATAATTCTTGCCGGCGGCAAGGGAACGAGAATGAAATCCGATATGCCAAAGGTTATGTGCGAGGTGCTTTTTCAGCCCATGCTGCACTACGTTATCAAGGCGGTAAAGGAAGCGGGCTGTGAAAAAATTTGCGTGGTTACGGGATACAGGCACGAGATCGTTGAAGCGTATCTCCCGAAAGAAATCGAAACTGCCTATCAGAATCCCCAGCTTGGTACCGGTCACGCCGTTATGATGGCAAAGGACTTTATTGAAAAGCACAAGGATGATGAAATCCTTATTTTGAACGGCGACGGCCCTCTTATGGACGCGGACACTATCAATAAGGCGTACGCTTATCATAAGGAAAACGAGAATTCCATTACACTTGTTTCCGCGATAGTTGATGATACGGCGGGTATCGGCCACATCAAGCGCGATGAAAACGGAACGCTTCTTCGCATAGTTGAGCATAAGGATGCCACCGACGAGGAAAAGCAGATCAAGGAATCAAACGCAGGCGTTTACTGGTTTAACGGCAATGATCTTCTCTATGCCATATCGAATTTAACGAACAACAACGCTCAGAATGAATACTACCTCACGGATTGCCTTGAAATTCTCATAAAGCAGGGCAAAAATGCGGGGGCGTACGTTTGCGAAAACAGCGAGGTCATTCTCGGCGCTAACGATAGGAAACAGCTCAACAATCTCAATACCATAATGAGAAGAAATATCAATGACACCCATATGATAAACGGCGTAAACATCCCCTGCACGGACGGCGTTATGATCGGCGCGGAGGTAAAAATCGGCGTTGGTACTACGATTTTGCCGAATACCATAATTCTTGGCAATACTGTTATCGGCGAAAACTGCACGATCGGTCCGAACAGCTATATCAAAAACGGAAAAATCGGCAACGGCGTTATCCTTGACAACGTTAAGCTGACGGACAGTGAGGTTGAGGACGGCGTTGATTGCGGACCTTTCGTTCAGGTGAGGGCAGGCAGCAGGCTTTGCAAAGGCGTTCATATCGGCGATTTCGTTGAGGTAAAGAACTCCGTAGTCGGCGAGGGTACGAAATGCGCTCACCTCACCTATATCGGTGATTCGGACGTGGGCAAAAACGTAAACTTCGGTTGCGGCACGGTCACCGTTAATTACGACGGAAAAAATAAGCACCGTTGCAAGATCGGCGATAACGTATTTTTAGGCTGCAACACGAATCTTATCGCGCCCGTTGAAATCGGCGATTACGCCTTTACGGCAGCAGGCTCAACAATCACGGATAATGTGCCCGAAAACGCCCTTGCCATCGCCCGCGCTAAGCAGACAAACAAAGAGGATTGGGTTTTAAAGAAAAAGCCATATAAAAATATAAAATAAAAAGCGAAACGCCCCTGCTTTTAGGGGCGATTTTTTGCGCCTGTCGGCGCAGGGTTTTTATTAAAAAAGTTTCTTTTTGCGCCTATCGGCGCAGGTTGATTATTACAACGTATTCTTTTCCGCTGGCGCGGAGGCTAATAAGTTTAATGCTTTTATGTTGCCGCTGCCACGGCGGGGCGTTACTCTCTTTCGTGTTGCGCAAGAGAGTAACCAGAGAAAGCAAT
>JAFLRY010000067.1 GCA_022511205.1 Eubacterium sp.
TATCGTTCTTTTGCGACTCAAAAGAATGATACGCCCCGCCGCGGCAGCGGCAAATCTAGTTAATAAAATATATTCGCCCGCCGCGCAAGCAACAAAGTATGAATATAAATACAATATAATATATTAAAAACAGTACTGTCACGGGACGTCGAGGACGCCGTCCCCTACGAATGGTTTAATTCGTATTATGCCTCCACGGCAGTGGAAAAGAATATTAAAATGAAAATTTTGTATAACGAAAAAAGGAACGCCGGTTAAAGCGTTCCTTAAGTCTTATCTTATACAAGCTCTATGATGCACATTTCGGCTGCGTCGCCGCGGCGAGGGCCTGTTTTGATAATACGGCAATAACCGCCGTTTCTATCTTCATATTTCGGAGCGATTTCATCAAAAAGCTTCTTAACTACGTCCTCTTTCGTAACGTAAGCAAGAACCTGTCTTCTTGAATGAAGGGTATCGTTCTTACCGAGAGTGATCATCTTCTCAGCCATAGCACGAACTTCCTTAGCTCTTGTAACGGTTGTTTCAATCTTGCCGTTTTCTAAAAGATAAGTAACCATTCCTCTGAGCATAGCCTTTCTGTGGTCAGTAGTTCTGCCCAATTTTCTGGTACCTGGCATAGAAATTCCCTCCTTTAGTCCTCATCATGACTCAGTCCGAAACCAAGGGAAGCAAGCTTTGCGATTACCTCGTCAAGGCTCTTGCGTCCGAGATTTCTAACCTTCATCATATCTTCTTCGGATTTACCGATTAAATCTTCTACTGTATTAATTCCTGCTCTCTTCAGGCAGTTGAAAGAACGAACTGAAAGATCAAGCTCTTCGATCGTCATTTCAAGAACCTTTTCCTTGCCGTCGTCGTCCTTCTCAACCATGATCTCCTTGCTGCCTACCTCTTCAGAAAGGTCAACGAAGAGCTTAAGGTGATCGTTAAGGATCTTAGCGGCAAGAGACGCTGCCTCATCAGCAGGTATTGTGCCGTCCGTCTCAACGTCAAGGATGAGCTTATCAAGATCGGTCTGCTGTCCTACACGGGTGTTTTCAACTGTGTAGTTGACCTTAAGAACAGGGGTATAGATCGAATCCACGGCGATAGTACCGATGGGAAGATCCATTAACTGCTTATTGCGGTCGCAGGGAACGTAGCCTCTGCCGCTGTTGGCGGTGAGCTCCATAATAACCTCCGCGCCCTCATCAAGATAAGCGATGTGAAGCCCGGGATTGAGGATCTCAATATCAGAGCTGTGCTCAATATCACCAGCGGTGATCTCGCCTTCGCCGCGAGCCTTAATGTAAAGGGTCTTGGGGGCTTCATCGTGTATCTTAAGAATAACGTTTTTAAGGTTTAATACGATTTCCGTAACGTCTTCCTTAACGTGCGGAATGGTTGAAAACTCGTGTAATACACCATCAATCTTTACGGAAGTGATAGCATAGCCCGGAAGTGAGGAAAGAAGAACTCTTCTCATACCGTTTCCGAGGGTGGTGCCGAAGCCTCTTTCAAGGGGTTCAACAACAAATCTGCCTACGCTTCTGCTTCCCTGAGTAGATAACTCTACTATTTCGATATTCGGCTTATCAATTTCTATCATTTAAAAGCCTCCTTAAAAATTTGTTGCATAAATAAAAGAAATGATTAGTTATTATTTAGAGTAGAACTCAACGATGAGATGCTCTTCAACAGGAGTTGCGATCTCTTCCCTTTCAGGCGCTCTGATGATCTTAACTTCCATAGCGTCCGCATTCTTTTCCATCCAGATGGGAGCAGGACGGGAAGCGTTAGCTTCAACGATACCCTTGAACTCATCAGTGGATTTGCTTCTTTCTCTTACAGCAACAACGTCTCCGGCAGAAAGAAGATATGAAGGAATATCAACCTTCTTACCGTTAACGGTGAAATGAGCGTGGTTTACAAACTGGCGAGCCTGAGCTCTTGAGCTTGCAAAGCCTGCCTCGTAAACAACGTTATCCAAACGGCTTTCGCAGATCTGAAGAAGATTTGTACCGGTAACACCGGCTTTTCTGTCAGCCATAAGGAAATATTTGTGGAACTGACTTTCCGAAATTCCATAATAACGGCGAGCGCTCTGCTTTGCGCGAAGCTGCATACCGTAGCCTGAAATCTTTTTGCGGTTCTGGCCGTGCTGTCCCGGTGCATAGGAACGACGGTCGATAGCACATTTACTTGTATAGCATCTGTCTCCCTTGAGGAAAAGCTTCTTTCCCTCACGGCGGCAAAGCTTACAAGCAGGTCCTGTATATCTTGCCATATCAAGTAACCTCCATTAAATTATACACGACGTCTTTTCGGCGGACGGCAGCCGTTGTGAGGAATAGGAGTAACGTCCTTAATAAGGGTAACGCTCATTCCTACTGACTCGAGAGCTCTGATAGCTGCTTCACGGCCCTGGCCCGGTCCTTTAACGTAAACTTCAACAGTTTTCATACCGTGCTCCATTGCGGCTCTTGCGGCTGTTTCAGCAGCAGTCTGAGCGGCAAAGGGAGTAGATTTTCTTGAGCCCTTAAAGCCCATTTCGCCAGCCGAAGCCCAAGAAACAGCGTTTCCCTGCATATCGGCGATCGTGACGATAGTGTTGTTGAAGGTTGACTGAATATGAACTGTACCACGCTCAATGTTCTTCCTCTCGCGGCGTTTGCGAGTGGTTGTGGTCTTTTTTGTAGCCATACTTTGTTTCCTCCTACAATTACTTTTTCTTGTTTGCTATGGTCTTTTTAGGACCTTTTCTTGTGCGGGCATTGTTCTTTGAGGTCTGTCCTCTAACGGGGAGACCCTTTCTGTGGCGAATGCCGCGATAGCAACCGATTTCGATAAGTCTCTTGATATCGAATGCAACGTCTCTGCGAAGGTCACCTTCAACAGTGATGTTCTGTTCGATGTAATCACGGATCTTAGAAACCTCATCCTCGGACAGATCTCTGCATCTTGTGTCCGGATTGATTCCGGTTGCGTTGATAATCTGAGTGGCGGTCGTTCTGCCGATACCGTAGATATAGGTAAGGCCGATCTCTACTCTTTTATCATTAGGTAAGTCAACACCTGAAATACGTGCCATTTTACAGTTTACCTCCGATTTTAAAGTTAGGGCTTAGCCCTGACGCTGTTTGTGCTTTGGATTTTCACAGATAACCATTACTTTT
>JAFLRY010000068.1 GCA_022511205.1 Eubacterium sp.
CGACTCAAAAGAATGATACGCCCCGCCACGGCAGTGGCAAATCTGATTAATAAAACATATTCACCCTCCGCGATAGCGGAAAAGAATACATTAAAACATATTGACATGCGCTGTAGGCGCAAAAGTTATTTTAAAAATCTTCCCGCCACGGTAGCGACAAATATATAAATAATAACGGCAGAAAGCGTGTGCCTTCTGCCGTTGTTTTTTATTAGCTTTTCTTATGAGAAAAGAGCGGTTGAGAGGTATCTTTCGCCGGTGTCGGGGAGAAGAACTACGATATTCTTGCCCTTGAACTCCTCTTTTTGAGCAAGCTGAGTAGCCGCAAATGCCGCCGCGCCGCTGGAAATACCAACGAGTATTCCCTCTGTCTTGGCAATTTTGTTTGCCGCGTAAAACGCGTCCTCATTAGCAACGGGGATAATGCCGTCGTAAACGGAGGTGTCAAGGGTATCGGGAACGAAGCCCGCGCCGATTCCCTGAATTTTATGCGCGCCCGCGTGCCCCTCCGAAAGAACCGGGGAAGCAGAGGGCTCTACCGCGTAAACTTTAACGTTCGGATTCTGCTCCTTGAGATATTTACCAACGCCTGAAAGCGTTCCGCCCGTGCCTACGCCGGCAATGAAAACGTCTACCTTGCCCTCGGTGTCAGCCCAAATCTCTGGGCCTGTGGTTTCGTAATGAACCTTGGGGTTGGCAGGGTTAACAAACTGGCCGAGGATAACAGCACCCTCAGTGGCGTTTTTAAGCTCCTCCGCCTTGGCGATAGCGCCCTTCATACCCTGCGCGCCCTCAGTCAGAACAACCTCAGCGCCGTATGCCTTAACGAGATTTCTGCGCTCAACGCTCATGGTTTCGGGCATGGTGAGAATAACCTTGTAGCCCTTTGCCGTGCCTACGCTGGCAAGTCCTATTCCCGTGTTGCCGGAGGTGGGCTCAATGATAGTTGCGCCATTTTTCAGCGTTCCGTCAGCCTCGGCGGCAGAGATCATCGCGTTTGCAATCCTGTCTTTAACAGAGCCGGCGGGATTGAAATATTCAAGCTTAGCAAGGATATTTGCCTGCGCGTTTTCTGCGGCGGCAAAATTATTCAACTTAAGGATCGGAGTTTTGCCGATAAGCTCTGTAACGTTATTGTAAATGGCCATAAAGATGTTCCTTTCAAGAGTTATTTGATTGCTTCGAATGCCTGATCAAGATCGTGGATAATGTCGTCCGCATGCTCAGTACCGATTGAAAGACGAATCGTGTTGTCATAAATCTTCTGTTCGTCAAACTCCTCGGGAGAAAGCTGGGAGTGCGTTGTGGTTTTCGGGTGGATAACGAGTGATTTAACGTCCGCAACGTTGGCAAGAAGTGAGAAAATTTTAAGATTATCAATGAATTTCTTTGCTTCTGCCTCGCCGCCCTTGATATCAAAGGTGAAGATCGAGCCTGCGCCGTTGGGGAAGTACTTGTTATATAGATCCTTGTATTTTTCGTCTAACGAAGGATGATTGATCTTTTCAACGAGCGGGTGGTTCGCGAGATAATCAAGCACCTTTTTGGTGTTCTCAACGTGGCGCTCAACGCGGAGTGAGAGGGTTTCAAGGCCCTGAAGAAGCAGGAACGCGTTAAAGGGCGAGATCGCCGCGCCGGTATCCCTCAGAAGTATTGCGCGGATATAAGTTACGAATGCCGCCGCGCCTGCCGCGCCAACGAAGCTCACGCCGTGATAGCTGGCGTTTGGTTCGGTGAACTGCGGAAATTTGCCGCTTGCTGCCCAGTCAAAATTACCACTGTCAACGATAACGCCGCCGAGGGTCGTACCGTGGCCGCCGATGAACTTGGTTGCGCTGTGTACTACGATATCAACGCCGAGTTCAATGGGGCGAAGAAGATAGGGAGTGGTGAAGGTTGCGTCAACTACAACGGGGATATTGTGGCTGTGGGCGATCTTAACGAGTCCTTCAATATCAACGATATTTGAATTGGGATTGCCGAGGGTTTCAAAGAAAATCGCCTTTGTGTTTTCCTGAATGGCGTTTTCGAAATTTGCGAGATCGTCGGGATCAACGAAGGTGGTGGTAACGCCGTGCTCGGGGAAGGTGTGGGCAAGGTAGTTATACGTTCCGCCGTAGATGGTCTTTGCGCTGACAATGTGGTCGCCCGCCTTAGCAAGCGCTTGGAAGGTGTAGGCAAGAGCTGCCGCTCCCGAAGCTGTGGCAAGTGCCGCAACGCCACCTTCAAGAGCGGCAATTCTCTTCTCGAAAACATCCTGAGTTGAATTAGTAAGTCTTCCGTAAATGTTTCCCGCGTCCGTAAGATTGAATCGCGCTTGGGCATGATCGCTGTTATGAAAAACGTAGGAAGTGGTTTGATAGATCGGAACGGCTCTTGCATCCGAAGCAGGGTCGGCGGTTTCCTGGCCAACGTGAAGCTGTAATGTTTCAAAATGATATTTGTAATCTGACATGATGTAAATCTCCTTTAAAAATATGTGATGTTAAAATTTAATATGCTTTATTTTATAAGTTTCAACATTGACACATTCGGTTAAAAGAGGAATATAAGACAGTTTTCGTTTTATGGTTATTCTTCATAATTCTGCTCCTTTCGGCGAGATGTCCACATTGCCTATAGAATTAGTAGGAATTGATGTTGTTAAAAGAATAGCACTTAACAAATCGATTGTCAAGTGCTTTTTCAAAAAAAGTATCTTTTGCGCCTGCCGGCGCGGTTTTTTATAGCTTTTGCCACTGCGTGGCGGGCGAAATTACTTTATTGATTAAATTTGCCACTGCCGTGGCGGGGCGTTACTCTCTTTCGTGTCACGCAAGAGAGTAACCAGAGAAAGAGACTTAAGGGGAGAGTTCGCTACGCTCTCTAGTCCCCTTAAGAATCCCCTTTCTTTTTTTCGGCGCGCGAACAACGTACACCGCGCCGAATGGTACATCATTTTAATAATGCTCTCTGCGGCACTGTGCGCGCAAGGGCGCGTGCCGCA
>JAFLRY010000069.1 GCA_022511205.1 Eubacterium sp.
AGTTAAAGGTACAAAAGGACGCACTCAAAATGTACCGAAGATATTTGCCTACACTGACGCTTAAAAAGCAGCAGCTCCAAGCGGAAATCCGCACGATCGAAGCCAAAGCAAGGGCGGTAAGAAAAGAAAAAGAAGGTCTTGAAAAAGGCTTTCGAGATTGGATCGCTGTTTTCAGTGAAAAAGACGCTTTTCCCGAAGGGGTAATTACCGTAAGCAACATTCGCAAAGAAAGCGGTAATATTGCGGGCGTCGCGATCCCTACCTTTGACGGAGCGGATTTCTCCAGAGGCGATTATGATCTGTATGAAACTCCCCTTTGGGTGGATATCGCCGCAGATCATATGGAAAAGGCAATGCTGCTGGATATGGAGGCGGAAGTGTTGGATGAGCAGGTCAGACTCTTAGAGGAGGAACTTCGTGCAACCTCTCAAAGGGTCAACCTGTTTGAAAAGGTTAAAATCCCCGAAACGGAGGAAAATATCAGAAAAATATCGATCTATCTGGCAGACCAACAGGTCAGTGCCGTAGTGCGTTCTAAAATATCAAAACGCAAAATAGCCCTTCGCAATGCTGAGGCTTCCGAAAGGCAGGTTTATTCGCTATGATCGTGCCTATGAAAAAAGTATCTCTCATAATCCTGGGAGATAAAAAAACAGAAACACTTAAAGAACTCCGCAAATTAGGAATCGTTCATATCGAAATAACCGAAGGCTCGGGTGAAAGGCTCAGCGAGCTGAAGGAAGAAATCACCCTTCTTGAAAACGCGGCTTTCACCATAGGGAAGAATAAAAAGGCGGAACAAAAGGAGATAAGCGCTTCCAAAACGCTGTCTGTAGCAAGAGAGATCGTTTCTCTCGCCGAGGAGAAAAAGGCGTGTCAATCAGAGCGGATCGCTCTTGATATAGAGCTTGAACGTCTGAAAAACTGGGGTGAGCTTGATCCGCACAGCATCGGTGACTTAGCCTCAAAAGGCATTGATATTTCGTTTTATGAGATGCCGAAAACCGAATACGAAGGCTTGAGTGACAGCGTAAAGACCGTGAGGTTGGATTCAAATAAAGCTTCCGTTAAATTTTTATTACTCAAATCAGGATTTGAAGGCGAAGACGAGCTTGTCCAATCTCTGCGCAATTACAGATTGGAGCTGCCACGGATCTCTACCGCTGAAATGGCGGAGAAAATTGATGAACTCAGCGCCCGTATAAAGGCAATAGACGAACAAATCGCTTCCTACGCGGAATATGCTGAAAGCATGAGGAAGGCAATAAAGTCCCTTGAAAAGGAAATTGAATTTGAGGTTTATGCTACGGGTATGGCGGATGAAAGCCTATCAGCCGATGAGAGCAAAGCGGTTTCCGTGGCGTATTTCAAAGGATATATTGAGGCGGATAATCTTGACAGACTGCAACAGACAGCCAAGAAAAACTCCTGGGGACTTCTTGTGGAAGAGCCATGTGAGGAGGATAATGTTCCCACCAAGCTGAAGAACAACAAGTTTGTAAGCCTTATCTATCCGCTGACCGACTTTTTGGGCACTGTTCCCGGATATTTTGAGTATGACATTTCCGGTTGGTTTTTAATGTTTATACTCATATTCTTCGGAATTATTTTTGGGGACGGCGGCTACGGGCTGCTGATTTGCGCCGTAGCGGCTATACCGATCATAAAAGCAGTCGTTTCAAAAAAGAAGATCTCCCCCGCATTTTTGCTTATAGGCCTTTTCGGATTGTCAACGATGCTATGGGGAACGCTTACCTGCACGTGGTTCGGGCTTGCTCCCGAGCAGTTACCGAATTGGCTTAAGAGCTTATCGATACCTGTAATTTCAAACGTTTATGCCGACAGAATATGGTATCCGTTCTGGACGCAGGGCGAAGCAGGGCTTACAACCGCGCAAAATTTACAGATATTCTGTTTTTCGCTGGCGCTTATACAGTTGACAGTAGCGCATATAAAGGGCGCTGTAAGAAATAAAAAAACGGTTAAATTGCTCGGCGATATCGGCTCGATATTGCAGCTTTTCGGAATTTATTATTTGGTGCTTAGCCTTGTAGTAAATGCCGAAGTGTTCAGCTTTGGGCTTGTATTAGGCGGTGTTCCTATCGGTACGGTCGCTATCGCTTTGATAGGAATAGGCTTCGTATTGAGCTTCGTATTTTCAAACTACGAAGGAAGCATCATAAAATCCATACTTTCAAGTCTTACAAATATCGTTTCGGTTTTGCTTGGCGTAGTAAACGTTTTTTCAGATATCGTTTCGTATATACGCCTTTGGGCCGTGGGGCTTGCGGGCGCGGCAATATCCTCAACGGTAAACGAGCTTGCCGGGCCGATGTTCGGAAAGTTTCTGTTTATGATCGTTGCCATCTTTATTTTGGTATTTGGTCACGGACTGAATATGATATTAAACGTTCTGTCTGTTATCGTTCACGGGATCAGGCTGAACACATTGGAATTTTCATCACATTTGAATATGTCCTGGAGCGGGCATAAATTCAAACCTTTTAAAGAAGAAATTTGATTATAAAGGAGAATCATTATGAACTTAGGATTATTGGGAACAGCGTTAGTTATGGGAATTGCCGC
>JAFLRY010000007.1:0-57837 GCA_022511205.1 Eubacterium sp.
ACCTCAAAGTCGTTAGGATCGTGAGCGGGAGTAATTTTAACTACGCCTGTACCGAATTCAACGTCAACGTAATCGTCCGCAATAACGGGTATCTCACGGTGAACGATAGGAAGAATAAGCATTTTGCCGATATAATCCTTGTAGCGCTCATCGTTGGGATTAACGGCAACTGCCGTATCGCCGAGAAGCGTTTCGGGTCTCGTGGTGGCAAGCTCAAGATAGCCGCTTCCGTCAGCAAAGGGATATTTCAGATGCCAGAAGTGACCTGCCTGATCCTCGTATTCAACCTCAGCATCAGATATTGAAGTTAAGCAATGAGGACACCAGTTAACGATCCTCTCGCCACGGTAGATAAGTCCCTTTTCATAGAGGTTATTGAACACCTCAACAACAGCCTTATTACAGCCTTCGTCTAGGGTGAAGCGTTCTCTGTCCCAATCGCAGGAGGAGCCGAGCTTTTTTAGCTGCTCGATGATCCTGCCGCCATACTGCCTTTTCCATTCCCAAGCGCGTTCAAGGAATTTTTCTCTGCCGAGATCCTCCTTGGTAAGGCCCTCTTTTCGCATCGCCTCAACGATTTTAGCCTCGGTAGCAATCGAAGCGTGGTCTGTACCGGGAAGCCAAAGGGTATCGTATCCGTTCATTCTGTGATAACGGATAAGAATATCCTGAAGCGTATTGTCAAGAGCGTGTCCCATATGAAGCTGACCCGTGATGTTGGGCGGAGGGATCACTATCGTGTAAGGCTTCTTTTTTGAATTGACGTCCGCATGGAAATACTTTTTATCGCACCAAAATTTATAGGTGCGATCCTCTACCTCGCGCGGATCATACTGCTTTGCCAGATCTTTTGCCATTTTATCATCTCCTGAAAAATATAACCTGCCTTGCTTTGCAAGTCAGACGTTGTTTATAAAATTTAAAAGCCTCCGCCTCATAATGAGGCGAAGGCATAAAATCTCCGTGGTACCACTCAAATTGCGCTATGATAAGCGCCGCTCAACCCCTTAACGCGGGAAACGGACAAGGCTACTGTTATTTCACCCCATCGGCTCCGAAGCTACCTTCTCTTTCTTAGCCTGCGGTTTTGCACCCAACAACCGCTCTCTGAAAGGCATTGGAAAAATACTCCTCTTCTTCACTGCCGTTGATTATTGAAGATATAGTAACAGAAAATATTTTATTTGTCAAGAACGCATACTATTGAAAACTCAAAATAGATTCAGTATAATCATATTATAGTTTTCTCTTGGGGTATTATTTATGGAATCAGCATTAAAGGAAAAGGCTCTCGGCAAGCAAAACAACGCCATAGACCTTGCAAAGTTTATCTGCGCTGTTTTCGTTGTGGCCATTCACGTTCCGCCTTTCGGAAGCGCTGACGGTTCAACCGTTGTTACCTATCTCAACTTTTTTATTCAGGATTATCTGGCGAGGATCGCGGTTCCGTTTTTCTTCATCACGTCGGGCTATTTTTTGTTTAAGAAAACCGATATAAAAAACTTTGATATCAAGCCTTCAAAACAATATGTTTTAAGGCTTATAAAGCTTTATCTCATATGGTCCTTAATATATTTTCCTGTTAGGTTGGGAAGCATCTTTACGGATAAAAAAGGCATCCTTCACGGTATTATTAGTTATTTTAAGGATTTCGTTTTCAGCACGAGCTATTCCCATCTGTGGTATCTGAACGCGCTGATTTTCGCAACGATCGTGATATCCTTCCTGCTTTATAAGCGCGTTAAGCCCTTATACATCATAGCGGGAGGCGGGATATTCTATTTCTTAGGGCTTTTCGGTCAATCCTGGTTTGGGTTTCTTGAACCGCTGAGAGGCACTTTCGTTTGGGATATACTTAAAGCCGTTCAAAGCCTTATCACCACAACGCGGGACGGTCTGTTTGACGGACTTATCTTCGTAGGGATCGGAATGCTTTTTGCGTATTATGAAATAAAAATATCAAGAAAGTCGGCATTAACGGGGCTTGCGGTTTCGCTGATACTTTTATTTACGGAATCATTCGGCTTTCAGTTCTTAGGATTTTCAAGATCACACGATACTTATTTGTTCTTAGTGCCAACTGCATTTTTCCTGTTCGCCGTAATTCGTGATATACAGCTTCCGGATAATAGGAATTATAAAAAGATGCGCACATTAAGCTCACTCATTTATTTCATACATCCGTGGATAAAAATAATCCTCGGCGCTTTGACTTACATCATATTTAAGAAACAGGCAATATTCCTTATAAGCTTTGCTCTTACTTTCGCAATAGCGTATTTTCTTTCGTTAGCAGTTATGAAGCTTTCAGAAAAGCCAAAGAGTAAATGGCTTAAAAATCTTTACTCTTAATACCTCTTAACGCTTCACAATTACTTATTAACTAAAAAAACTCCCGCTTTTTCAGCGGGAGCGTTTTCTATATTAAGTTTAACTAGTACATTGGACTAACCTCACACATTTATTTTTTTAATACAATGAAACTCCTAAACAATGGAATCACCTTCTTAAAAATAATGCATTTTGATTATATTAGTTAGTGCATCGGACTGTACCTCTTTGAAATATTTTTCTTGAAGATTCCTCTTCAGGCTTTTGCAGGACAAGCCAAACATAAATTATATATGTGAAATTCAATTGTGTTCGCCTGAGTATTCGTATTGGTTCCTGCCATAACTTTTAATTTGCATTGAATGCTGCTGCCCGTTATCTTTCTTTACAGATGCTGCCGACAGCCTTTCCGTTATTTACCTGAATACTGAGCAGGCGATTGTCTGATCAGGTTCTACATTAACCATCGGACAATGGCCCTCCTTTCCTTCATTGAACTTGGAAGAATGATTTTGTTTTTCCTTTATATTTCCTTCCCTTAAGTTCATCTAAATAATAGCACACAATTTATGCATTGTCAATAGTTTTTTTCAACATTTTTGTAAATAATTATTAATTTTGTACAAGCATATATTTCTATTGACGAAACAACACAAACAGGTTATAATAGAAATGATAGCGGTTTGAGCAAATCACGTTAAACCGCCTTATGAAAGGAATCAGGATACTATGGATAACGAGAAAGAACTTTACGAGCCGGATATTTTATCTGTTACCGACGAGAACGGAAATGAAATACTTTTCGAGCTTCTTGAACGGTATGAAACTGACGACGACGTTTACGTTGCCATCACCGAATACCGCGACGATGCCGAGGAGATCGTTGAAGCGGATTACGAGGTTATCATTCTCAAGGTGCTTGAGGAAAACGGCGAGGAATATCTTGAAGAGATCGAAGACGAAATGGAATATGAGCAGATCGCTGATATCCTTATGGCAAAGGTTGAGGAAAAATACGAGGTTGAATATTTCGAGCCTGAGCAATAATTAACTTGTTTTACGGTCTGTGCATCTCGACAACCGAAGGCTTTAATAACCCGAACAACTTTTACTATGGGACTTATGCTCGCGCTATGGGTATGCAGACCTCCCGCTTTTGCGGACGTTGGGAGCACAAAGTATTGCGGATAAGACCCACCTGCTTTAACCGCAGGTTATCTTCAGCTTTCGGCGGATGTGCGGATTTTTAAAAATGAACGGCTGTGCTTAATTGCGCAGCCGTGTTTTTTTAACCAATAATCGATTTGTATAATTCTTTTATTACATTTTCATTAAGTGAAACAGGATTGCTTTTCAATTTTGCAGGGTCAACTGATTTCGTTAGAATTTCAATATCATTCTCCCCTGCCTTTGGCTTCGGAAGATCAAGGGAATCGAGAAGCTTTTGAAATTTCTCTGCCCCCTGTTCGGCGCTTTCACATCCAAACAGCGTCGAAAGCTCTTTGAGCATACCGCAAACGTAAGCCTCACCGCGGGGATCGATACAAGTATCGGTATGTTCAACAGTATAATGCCAAAGCTTAGAAACTCCGAGCGCCGCTGCATGCCCGTGGGCGAAATTATATAAGCCTGTAAGCTTATAACACATGGCGTGCCCCGCAGTTGTGCCTGTGATATTTATTGCTTCGCCCGCCGTGAACGCCGCCCAAAGCATTTTTTCATTCCCCTCAGGCTCGTTTGCAAGATAGGAAGCCTTATATTTTAAAACCTCAGTAATCGCCTTTTCGGCGTATTCCCTGCTCCGCTCGGTTGATTTTACAGACCAGTAGGATTCTATTGCGTGGCAAAGCGCGTCAAGCATCGTTGACTTCTTATGATAAAGCGGAAGCGTTTCCAAAACTGATGGATCCATAATAACCATTGACGGAATACAGCTTTCGTGGGTAACAGTCAGCTTTTCGCCTTTGTAATAAATAATTGCATACTTTGTAGCTTCGCTGCCCGATCCGGCGGTTGTTGGCATAGCGATGAGCGGAATATCGTTTGGAACAATATCCTGCAAAACGTAATCCTCATTATCAGACATATTCGCAAACATTTTAATGCACTTGGCAACATCCATACCGCTGCCGCCTCCAATGGCGAAAACAGCGTCACAGGCGTTTTCGTTGAATATGCGCACGCCCTCAACTACTGATTCATACAAAGGATTCGGCTTAAAATCACTGAATCGAATTATTTTTACTCCAGGTCTTTCTGTTAGCGTGTCAAAATAGTTTTTAATATTTAAACGATCAAACGATCTGCCGCAGACGAGCATAAGCGTTTTAATATTCAGCTTTTCAAAAAGATTATCAAGCTCACTGAATTCACTGTTTAGCGTTATAATATTCTGCTCCATTTTATTCACCCTTCATTCCAATAAGCTGCGCATTACCATCAAAAGCTTCCTTTGAAAGCTTGATTGAATCAAAAATAGCGGCTTCAATATCATCCGGCGTGCACCCAAGCTCTGCGCAATCGTCAGTAGGAATAAACAAATTCATTCCCATAATATCAGCAAGACCTACAGGATCAATTCCATAATCAACGTTTCTCTTGGCATAATCTCCGCGCATTTTATAGCCAAACGCTTTAAAGGTCCATTTTGGAACGTCAACGATTCTTCTATTCGGCGTTCCGTCCATAGCGCGGTAAACTATTTTGAGGAACTTCCTCCAAGTCATATTATAGCAGGAAATTCCGTAGGCACGAAAACGCCCTTCCCCATTTAATGAAGCAGAGTACGCATGTTCTGCCGCACCTGCTAATGCTTCACCTGTTTGACGGACTGTGAGCATCGCCGTTCCTCCTGCGGGATACATTGTAAAGGGCATTTTCTCAAACCGTTTAAGCTGTTCAATAAGAATCACCCAAACAGGTTTTCTGCCGGGCTGAGTTCCGAAAATATACGGAAGCTCCAAAACAGCAACAGAAAAATCCTTATCGGAATACTTTTCGCAAACCTTTTCCTGATCTATTCGGCTTCTTATATAGGGATGCTTCTCGTAAAGCTTCATATCCGGTTGCGCCTTATTAAGCCAGGCAAAATATGATCCGCATACAACCGCTCCCTTAATACCGGCCTTTTTCGCAAGTGGCAGATATCTCTCAAGCGGAGCGATATTATACTGATAATATTTATCATAAACAGGAGCAGAAAACTCAACTCTCTCGTCAACGCCTGTGGCAAAAACGAACACGTCACTGCCTTCCATAAGCTTTAAAATCTCATCGTCTGATAGTTTATTCGCGTCTTTCAAGATTATTTCCATCTGCTCCGGAAACTCCGCGCCAACAGGAAGCGGAGGAAGTGAGAGCGTTTTAACCTCGTTTCCCCTATCAATAAGAATCTTAGCCGCGGCAGAACCCAAAAGTCCGGTTCCGCCAATCATAAAAGCTTTCAAAACATCACCTTATTTAAACTTTTTTATAGTATACCATTTATTAAGAAAAGCCGTCAAGAAAAAAGCTCCCTTATAAAAAGGGAGCTTAATTTTATACAGGATGAACCTTTGTTTCGATGTTATCATGCTTGCCGTCAAGATTATACTTTGCGTCTCTTCTCTTCTGGAAGAACTTAACGGCAACCTGATCAAACTGAGCGTAGGAGAGAACGTCCTCCTCCTGCTCGTAATACTCGGCGATCTCGTTTCTGAACTTATCAAGCTCGGGCGTGAGGAGATCGGCGGGGCGGCAGTCGATAACAGGATCGTTGCCGACTATCTTCTTTCTGAATTCAGGATCGATCTCGCAGGGCGTTCTGCCGTATTTGCCGGCAACCATATCCTTGAATTCCTTTGTTACCATCTTGTAACGCTCGCCCATAATGATGTTGAACACCGCCTGAGTGCCAACGATCTGCGAGGTGGGAGTTACAAGGGGCGGATAGCCGCTGTCCTCACGAACGCGCGGAACTTCCGCAAGCACCTCTTCAAGCTTATCGGCTTTGCCTGCCTGCTTAAGCTGATTGAGCAGGTTTGAAAGCATTCCGCCGGGAACCTGATAAAGAAGCGTGTTGGCGTCTACGCCAAGCATCTTCGTGTTGAGAAGCCCTTCCGCAATATACTTTTCACGAAGCGGAACGAAGAAATCACGAATCTCCGTAAGCGCTTTAAGATCAAGACCTGTATCGTAAGGCGTACCCTGAAGTGCCGCAACCATTGATTCGGTGGCGGGATGAGAAGTACCCATAGCAAGGGGGCTCATTGCCGTATCGATAACGTCTACGCCCGCCTCAATACCCTTAAGGTGTACCATAGAAGCAAGTCCTGAGGTATAGTGAGAGTGAAGCTGGATCGGGATCTTAACGGTCTCCTTAAGCGCTTTAACGAGATCGTATGTTCCGTAAGGAGTGAGCAGACCGGCCATATCCTTAATGCAGATAGAATCCGCGCCGGCGCTTTCAAGCTGCTTTGCGTAATTGCAATAATAGTCTATATCAAAAACAGGGCCTGTCGTGTAGGAAATAGCCGCCTGAACGTGTCCGCCGTACTGCTTGGCGGCGTTGATCGCCGTTTCAAGGTTGCGAACGTCGTTGAGCGCGTCAAATATACGCATAATGTCGATACCGTTATCAATGCTCTTTTTAACGAAATAATCAACGATATCGTCCGCATAGTGGCGGTAGCCAAGCATATTCTGACCGCGGAAAAGCATCTGAAGCTTCGTATTGGGGCATTTTTTACGAATTAAGCGGAGTCTGTCCCACGGATCTTCATTGAGGAAACGCAGGCAGGAATCGAAGGTGGCGCCGCCCCAGCATTCAAGTGAATGAAAGCCGATCTTATCCATCTTTTCGAGAATGTCGGCAAACTCGCCGGTTTTCATTCTCGTTGCGATCAAAGACTGGTGCGCGTCACGCAGAACAGTTTCTGTAATACCAATTTTCGCCATATCAGACACCTCTATCAGTTCAGCGTTACGATAACCTGACCGGCTTCAACGCTGTCGCCCTTATTTACATTGATTGAAGCAACAGTACCCGCTGAAGGAGCAACGATATCGTTTTCCATTTTCATTGCCTCGAGAATGCAGAGAACGTCGCCCTCGTTAACAGAAGCGCCAACGGACGTCTTAACATCAAGAATAGTTCCGGGCATAGGTGCTTCAACCTTAACAGCACCAGCGGCAGCAGGTGCAGCGGGGGCAGCAGGCGCGGAAGCCGCGGGAGCGGCAACAGGTGCGGCAGGGGCAGCGGGAGCGGCAACAGGTGCGGCAGGGGCAGCGGGAGCTGCGACGGGAGCGGAAGCGGCAGCGCCGGTTTCCTCAACAGTTACATCATAAGGTGTTCCATTTACGGTAATAGTATATCTTTTCATAATCGTTATCCTCCTAATTATTTAACCGAGTGCTTTCTCGGAATAGTTGTTTCTCTTTTGCCGTCTAAGAAAGTGAGGGCGTTGATAAGCTTCGTTCTCGTTTCCTCGGGGGTGAATATATCGTCTATAGCGCCGCAAGCCGCCGCAGTAAACGGGGAAGCAAGGTTTTCAGCGTATTCCTTTTCAAGGGCTTCCCTGCTCTCGCCGTTGGCAAGACGATCGTTATAAAGGAACGCTACCGCAGAATCCACCTCCAGCGGAGATACAACAGCGTTGTCCCAAGCAAAGACGAGATCTGCGTTTGCGCCCTTGCCCGCAAGAGCGATGTAGGCCGCTCCGATGGCGCTTCCGGTGATAACGGAAATCTTTGGGCTTGTAGCCGTGGCGTAAGCGGAGGTCAGCTTCGTTGCCGAAACGAGCATTTGGCTCTCCTTGCCTCTTTTAAGTCCCTTGGCGTTAACAAAAGTAACGATCGGGATATTGAATGCGTCGCAAAGCTTGATGAAGGCTTCCGCTTTATAAGCGCATGAGGGGCAAACAGTGTCGCCGTCAAACGAAACGAATCCAACCGTTGAACCCTCTATGCTTCCAAACGCCGTAAAGACGTTTTGAGCATATCCTCTTTTGATAGCTATAACACTGTTATTATCAGCTATATCATAAACATAAGATTCTGCTGAAGCAAGTTTGCCGCCATTAATAACTCCATCATAGCTGTATTCGCACGGAAACGGCATTTCAAGATTGTTGGACGGAAGCACGCAAACGAGCTCCTTGGCGGCCGCCAAAGCGCCGTCAACGTCATCGGTAAGAATATCCACCGTGCCGTCCTTGAAAGATTGCTCCGCCGTTATGTCAGCAGGAGCGGTAACGTAGAAATCAGCGTCTTTAACGGCGATAACAACGTCCGCCATATTGGCCATAAGCGCCGAGGTGCCGAGGCAAGCGCCCGCAATAACGGAGATTTGAAGAACAACGCCCGAAACTGAAGTGGACAGCTTCAAAATCTCTCCGTAAGCGTTAAGCGCCTCAAAGCCCTCTTTAAGCTTCATTCCGTTTGAATCGTAGATACCGATAACGGGGCAGCCTGTTTTTGCCGCAAGATTATAAATCTTTTTGATTTTTGCGCACTGAGCGGTGCTGATAGCGCCGCCGTCAACGGTTACGTCCTGCGAAAAAGCATAGGCGCAAATGCCGTTTACAGTGCCGTAGCCCGCAATGACCTCGATCTCGCCGTCAGCAGATTTGGCGTAAGCGTCAAGCTCGGAAAAGCTTCCGTCATCAAAAAGGGAAACAAGCCTTTTACGCGCCTCCGTATCTTTTACTGTAAGTTCACTCACTAAATGATCCTCCTTGTATACTATAAATCGAATATTCGAAAAACTCCAAATTATCCATTGTGGATTATTTTAACATCTTAATCAAGTAATTACAACTGTTTTTTATTGAATTATTCTATTTTATATATCCGTCAAATGAAACGAAATTGCTATCCGAAAAAGACAATTCACCGTTATCATAAACCTTTACGTAATCCACTATGAAATCGGAAGGGAGTTTATTTCCCTGATCCGAAATAATTCCGTTGCCGATCCAAAAAAGTCTGCCGGGCTTCGGTGTATTACCTTTATGAATTCTACCGTTTATCTCCGTGCTTATTTCAAGCTTAACCGGAGTGTGGCTGATAAGCTTAGGATCACTGACCTCCCATAATAGCTTGTTATCATAATAAAATCTCAATGAATCCTTTTTCCAGTCAAGAGCAAAGGTATGAAAGCCTTCATAAAGATCATCTGCAGTGTGTCTGTTCTTTTTTTGACTGTGATAGCTGTTCCAATGCAGAGCGTTCTGAATCCTATAGGGAATTGCGTTTTCAAAAATGTCTATCTCGCAACCGACGTCGGCATTTTTGCCCTTCAATGAATCTGGCATCAGCCAAAAGGCAGGCCATTCCCCTTTCGTATTCTGAAGCTTACAACGAATTTCATAATAGCCGTAGGTGGCGCGAAGATTTTTCCAGATCAAACAACCTGTATGATATCCCCTTTGATCGCCGCCGTTTACATATTCGGTTCTGATAACGAGCTTTTCGTTCTCAATGATAACTTGTCCCGGCGACCAATAGCCGCCTCGTCTCGGGCAATCGGGTATCAACCAGAAATCGGTATCAAGGGGCTTGGTGAAATCCTCGCTCCATACAAGCTTATAATTATCGGGAAGCTTAAACTTTTCTTGCTCCATATGTTATTCCTTCTCAATCTTTTCTGCTTTCTCCGCAGAGCGAAGCAGTTTTTTAACCTCGTTTTCATTGAGCTCGCGCCATTTACCTTGCGGCAGCATTCCCAACTTCAATGAACCCATAGAAGTTCTTTTCAGCCTTGCCACCTCAAGCCCTACAGCGTCACACATCTTGCGTATCTGGCGGTTTCTGCCCTCGTGAAGCACGAATTCAAGCACCACTCTTCCCTGCTCCTGTGAAATAATCGTAACGTCACAGGGGGCAGTCATTCTGCCGTCTATCTCAATACCGTTTCTGAGATCATAAAGCATTTCATCAGAAACAGCCGGACGAACGGTAACTCGATAGGTCTTAGCAAAATTATGCTTAGGGTGGGTCATTGCGTTGGCAAGCGCGCCGTCATTCGTGAGAAGCAGTAAGCCCTCGGAATCACGATCAAGTCTTCCGACCGGATAGATTCTTTCATCAACGTCCTTAACCAGCTCCATAACGGTTTTTCTGCCCCTGTCGTCAGACACGGTGGTAACGTAACCGCGGGGCTTATGGAGCATAATATAGCGCATTTGTGTGGCCTTATTTATCCGTTTTCCGCGAACTGTTACGATATCCTTTTTAACGTTTACCTTATCTCCGATCTGTGCGATATGTCCGTTAATCTTGACCTTGCCGGAATCGATGATCTCCTCACATTTTCTGCGGGAAGCGATACCGCAATCCGCCATAAATTTTTGAAGCCTTACTTCATTCCTGTTTGCCATAGTATTCAATGCTTTCCTCCGCCTTGATGGGCACGGAGTTCATTTCCTTTTCTTTATATTTTATAACTGCTTTCCCGATTTCATCGCCCTTATTCACAGGCGCGTAGACAAACGGGAAATAATAGTATTCAACCGTAACGTATTGCGGGTTAATTACCGTGATTTCAGCAAAATAAGAAGCCGAAACCGTGTTTTTCATTCCGCCCACAACGTCAATATTCACAGTATTCGTGAATTCTTTCTTCTGATATTTCTTTTCGCAGGAGGAATAAAGCGTTTTATGATCGTTCCAATCATCGGGCGCCCCGAGCGTTACGCAGATCATCGTTCCGCAATCCTTTTCTACTGCCGAAACGAGACACCTGCCCGCCTTATCTGTATAGCCCGTTTTAACGCCTACGCAACCCTCAAGCTGATAAAGGAGCTTATTGTGATTATATAATGTAAGCTTACTGTCATTTATAGTAATTTCCAGCCTCTGCTCTTTGCATATATTTGCGAAAACATCGTTTTTAAGCGCCGCCGCCGTTAAAACAGCCATATCGTAAGCGCAGGAGTGGTGATCACCCTCGTCAAGCCCTGAAGGGGTAACGAAAATTGTATCCTGCATACCAAGCTGGCGCGCGCGTTCATTCATCATCGCCGCGAAGCCCTCAATACTGCCACCGAGATAAATGGCAACGGAATTCGCCGCGTCATTACCCGATGCAAGAAGCATTCCCACTATAAGATCATAAAGGGAAATCCTATCTCCCGCTCTGAGACCGACCACAGTTCCGATGGTGTTCACCATTTCATTTGTAATGGTAACGATACTGTCGAGCCCGCCGCTTTCACATGCTATAAGCGCGGACATGATTTTCGTGGTGGACGCCATACTTCTGATGCTGTGTATGTTTTTTTCATAAAGTATCTCGCCGGATTCAGCATCAATAACGATTGCCGCCGCGGCGCTGATATTATCCGCGCGGGCAATAATACCGCTATTTATCAAGAGAACAAAAACGAAAAGAACGGAAACTGCTTTTTTTAACAAAATGATCACCTGCTTATATAAAGCGTATGCGGCACGCTCAGGCGCACCAACGCCAATTAAAATATATGCAGGTGATCATTACTTTAATAATTCAATTATTCAGCGGCAGGCTCTTCTGCGCTTTCGCTCTCGCCCTCTTTAGCTTTAACAAGCTTAGAGATCTGATCGATAAGCTCGGGGATCATGGAAATCGCACGGTCAGCAGATGAGGTATAGTTATCTATCTGCATAAGTCTAACCTTTTCGTGCTGGATAACGATGAACGCAACTGGAGTGATGGAGATACCGCCTCCGCCGCCTCCGCCAAAGAGCTCAGCGCCCTGCTTTGAGGGAAGATCAGTTCCGCCGCTGGTGAAGCCGTAAGTAACCTTTGATACGGGGATAAGAGTCGTGTCTCCCGTAACCATCGGCTCGCCGATAATGGTGGAAACATCTACCATTTCACGCATTTTTTCAAGGGTGTTTTCCATTATTTTGTTTACCGGTGTTTCTTTCATCTTAAATATCTCCTTTTAAAGCTTATTTGCTGTTTTTATTGTTTTGAATCATATTTATCAAAAAGGTTTTCACTGCGGAAAAGCCGATTCTAAGAAGCAGTCTCAAACTTATGGAGCCGATAAGCTGAAGCTCATATTCACTGCGCGGAGCAATGAAATCAGCGAAAAACACCTCATCGTATTCATCGACTTTCATGCCGTTTAAGATCAATCCCTTAACAGGATAATAATAACTGCAAATCTGACCGTATTTTTCCGCAATATCGGCCGCGTCTCCGCCGCCTATAATCATTTTAACATATAATGAATAAATATGGAAGCCCCTAAATAAAGTGTTTATGGCGCTGGAGGCGGATTGGAACATATTTGATATAAGGAGTAAAATGCCTACCACGCCGTCTTCATCAAACAATTTCTTTATGTAGTTCGGCTTGCTTGCCTTTTTGGGAGACTGATTCGTCTTTTGTTCAGGCTCTGCCTCAGCACTTTCCGTTGCGGGCTTCATTTCAGCATTTTTATCTTCCGCTGATTTCTTTTCCTGTTGCTTGGTTCTCGCTTCTTGCGCGGCTTTATCGGGAAAAAGTATGAAATTCAGTATACTGCTGAGCTTAATTTCCTTTTCATACCATAAAATCTTAACGGTGGTAGTCCATTTATTATCGTAAATAACGGTAAAGGTGGCTGAAACAGAAAGAATGCCTGTTATGGCAAGAAAGATAATCGCAAGCGCGATCAAGGTTGCTAACATTCACATCACCCTTTCAAAACTAATCTAAGCTGTCCTCTTCACCGTCGAGAATAATTGCTTCCTTTTCATTGTCAAAAAGAGAGGTTTGACCGTTATCCTTAGCAATGTTTTCCACCTCTTCAACAGAGGGAAGCTCCGGCAGATCCTCAAGACTGCTCAGCGAAAAACATCTTAAAAATCTATCTGTAGTGCCGTAAACAAGAGGTCTTCCGGGAAGATCGAGCCTGCCCTTTTCCTCAATAAGCCCCTTTTGAACGAGATTCGCTATTGACCCGGAGCAGTCAACGCCCCTTATCTGCTCTATAAAGCTTTTGGTAACGCTCTTATTATAAGCAACGATCGCCAGCACCTCAAACGCCGCTTGTGAAAGCGGAGTGTTTTTCTTTACCTCAAGAAGCGCTCGAACGTCGTCCGCATATTCCTCTCTGGTGCAAAGCTGATATTTTCCGTCTATCCGAACAAGGCAAATGCCGCTTTCCTTTTCATCGTATGTATCGGCAAGCCTGCCAAGCATTTTCGTTACACTCTCTATATCAAGCTCCAGAAGCTCGGCAAGCTTAACAGCTTCAACCGGCTCTCCGGAAGCAAAAAGCATTGCCTCAAGCCTTGCTATAATGTTTTTATCACTGCTCAAAATTTTCTACCTCATTAATTATCTGAACGTCCGGGTTGTTGATAGAACCCTCAATGGAAATCTTTTTCGTTTTCGCAAGCTCAAGCACCGCGAGAAAAACCGCTACTATATCGCTCTTGCTTTTCGAGCCTTCAAAAAGCGTTAGAAATTGAACTTTTTTGCCGCTCCAAAGCCTTCTCATAACCGTGTTGATCTTCGTAGCAACGTTTACGAAGGTTCTTGCCACTATCGCCTTAAAGGAATCCACGGGCGGAGGAAGCCTGCGCTGTGCCCTGCCCGCCGCGGAAATATAGGCGTTGAGAAGCTCTTCGCTTTCGTGGAAGCGTTCATAATCGTAATTCACCCAACCGGGCTGCGGCTCACGAACGTATCTGTTGAAGCCATCAGTCTGCTTGCTGAGCTTTTCAGCCATCAGCTTGCAGTCGCGGTATTCGATCAGTTCGCCTGTCAGCTCGGATTTCAGCTTTTCCGCCTCCTCGTGTTTTGGAAGAAGCGAAACGGTTTTAATATAGATGAGCCTTGCCGCCATTTCAAGGAAATCGCCGGCGATCTCAAAATCGGCATCCTCCATTTGGCGAACATAATCAAGATACTGATTTACAAGCTCAACGATGGGAATGTCGTTTATATTCAATTTGTGTTTGTTAATGAGGTGGAGAAGCAAGTCCATAGGACCTTCAAACACCTCAAGCTTATAATTGATCTGTGCCATATATCCTCAAGAAACAAGCGCTGTGAAAATCAAATGCGGAATAAAGGTGATCACGTCCATAACGAGATCGGAAAGAAAGGATATGGGCTTGCTGAGCAAGCCTGTGAAAAGCAAAGCCATTAATCCGATCATTATATAACGCTCATATTGCATATATTTAAAATAATATTTATTTGGAATTATCATCGCCAAAACCTTTGAGCCGTCAAGCGGCGGGATCGGAAACAGATTGAAAACCGCCAGGCTGACGTTTATATAAGCGGCAAAGTAAAGGAAATTTTGAACGAGGGCGATCGCCTCATTGTCAATTTTAAAGGTGAAGAATAAAAAGATATAATATACGAATGCTCCGATGATCGCCATAAGCAGATTTGAAGCAGGCCCGGCAAGAGCAGTGAGCGCCATTCCCTTTTTGGGGTTTTTAAAATTCCTCTCTCTAACAGGAACGGGCTTCGCGTAGCCGATACCAAATAAGAATATCATAACAGTGCCTATTAAATCAAGATGGGCAAAGGGATTAAAAGTAATTCTGCCGAAATTTTTCGCAGTATTATCTCCCATTTTGCTTGCCATCCAGGCGTGAGCAGTCTCGTGAACGGGCATACAGAAAAACACTACAAAAATTCTCGATAAAACGAGAGCGAATACGTATGACGCGCTGAGTTCACTTGTAAATAATCTGAATAGTGACATAAGAATACTCCAGTCAGTCTAATTGTTTGCTTTTGCGATACGGTCTCTGCCGTACATATCTTTTGTTATTTCAATATGAATATAACCGTTGTCTGCAAGGATAAATGAAACATCGCCTCCCTGATCCTCGCCGATCTCAAAAAACAGCGAGCCGTTTGGAGAAAGGAGATTTTTCCACTTATTGCAGATGGCGCGGTAAAAATCAAGCCCGTCCTCGCCGCCGTCAAGCGCCATTTCAGGCTCTTTCAGCACCTCGGCCTGTAATTCAGCTATCTCCCCGGTCTTAATATACGGCGGATTGGATACGATTATATCAGCCTTTGGAAGCTCCGGCGGAAAGAAAACGTCGCCGTTTATGACCTTAACGTTTTCAACACCCTCGGCATTTTTCAGCAGATAAAACATCGCGTCAGCGCTTTTCTCAATGCAGTAAACTGTGGCAGTCGGCACTGCTTTTGCAATGCTTATGCCTATACATCCGCTTCCCGCGCAAAGATCGTATATTAAGGGCGCAGTAAGAGAACGCGCTTTATTTATAACAAGCTCCGTCAGTTCCTCGGTCTCGGGGCGCGGAATGAGAACGCCCTTGCCAACGTAAAACTCGGATTCGTAAAAATCCCATTTACCAATAACGTACTGGAGCGGTTCACCGCTTTTAACGCGCCATAAAAGATCGGCAAAGCGCTTCATAATGATTTCATCGTTTTTGTGAAGCGGATACTCGCTGTTTTTTATCCCTGCCAAGTGGCACGCAAGACACAGGGATTTAAATTCGGCCTCATCGATCCCGTTTGATGACAGGAAGTATACGCCGTAATTGAAGGCTTCGGATAACGTCACTGTTCTTCATCGCCCTTCGGCTCATCGTCTATAACTGCCTTTAGTGATTCAATACCAACTTCAATAATGTCATCGGTAGGTTCATTAGTTGTGAATCTTTGCATCCAAAGTCCGGGAGCGGAAACAATCTTAACGAAAAGATTATCGTGTCTGCCCGCGTATCTGATAAACTCATAGCCAAGCCCCATAACGATCGGAAGAAAAGCAAGCTTTAAAAGAAGCCACAAAACGCGTACTTGCGCGATCCCCGGGAAAACCTTTGCAATGACTGAATAAATTATTATGCTGAAAATCAGTATAACGAAAATGAAAGAAGTTCCGCATCTTGGGTGAAAGCGGGTATGCTTTTTCACGTTTTCAACGGTAAGCTCTTCGCCCGCCTCATAGCAGGCAATTGATTTATGCTCCGCGCCGTGGTACATAAACAGGCGCTTGATCTCTTTCGTTCTGCTGACAAGCGCGATATAGACAACGAAGATAATTATCTTTAAAACACCCTCGATAGTTCCCTGCCAGTCTGTGAGAACTCCGCCTGCCCATTCGTTTACTTTATTAAAAAACAGCACGGGGAAATACATAAACAAAAGAAACGCCAGAAGAATTCCCAATACGGAAGCTATTGCCGTAATGGCGCCCATCAGCTTATCGCCGAATTTATCCTGAAGCCATTGCTCGAATTTACTGAGCTCCTCAGTATCATACTCCTCCATACCGGACTGCTCCGCAGAATACATAAGCAATCGGTAGCCCATTATCATCGATTCAATGAAATTAACGATTCCGCGAATAACAGGAAATCCCAAAAGCTTGATCTTATCTTTGATATGAGTAAAGCTGTGATGCTCTACAAAAATACTTGAATCGGGCTTTCTGATAGCAGTAGCCGTTCCCTTTGGTCCCTGCATCATAACGCCCTCTATGAGCGCCTGACCGCCTACTGAGGCTATATGAGTTTTGTTCTTACTCATCCGTTTTATTACCTTTCAAACTAATATCTTCGTCGGAAACCTCGTCTATCTTAGGCTCAGACATATCGATCTCCTGCTTAGTCGGCATACTGTCTACGGGCAGATAGATGGTAACGAGCGTGCCGACGTTTTCCTCACTGTCTATCTCAAGCTTACCCTTGTGAAGCTCAATGATCTCATTCGTAACGGCAAGACCGATTCCCGAGCCCCTTACAGAAACGTTTGCCTTATAGAATTTATCCATAACGTGGGGCAGATCGTCCTTTGAAATACCGCAACCCTGATCGGCAATAGATATTTTAACAGCGTCTCCGCCGTTAAGCTGGGAAAATTCCGCCTTAACGAAAATCTTTCCGTTCACCTTATTGGAATATTTCAGCGCGTTATCAAGGATATTCATAAACACCTGCTTGATCCTGTTAGGATCTACGTTAGCAGGCGCGGGGAAATCGGGAATGCTGTATCTAACCTCAATACCCTCTCTCATAGCCCTTTCACGGAAGGTGAAAACCGTTTCATCTAGTTCGGCGAAAATATCGGTTTTAACGAGCCTCAAGGTCATTCTTCCGCTTTGAAGTCTGCTGAAATCAAGAAGCTCCTCAACGAAGCCCTCAAGCCTTCCCGATTCGTTTACGATAACCTGCAGACCCTTATTCGTGATCGGGTCGCGTTCCTGATCTATGCCGAAAAGAAGCGTTTCGCCCCAGCCTTTGATGGAAGTCAGCGGAGTTCTGAGCTCGTGGGAAATCGTTGAGATAAAGTCATTTTTCAGCTTATCCGCCGCAGCGATATCGAGCGCCATTGAGTTGATCGAATCGGAGAGTTTACCGATCTCATCATCGTATTTTTTCTCTATTCTGACGTCAAGATTACCGCCTGAGATCTGCTTGGTGGTATCCGTGATCTCACGGAGCGGTATGATTATCGATCGGATAAACGATAGGTTTGAAAGCAGGATTATCGCGATAACGGCCATAAGCGCCGCAAAAATCAGGGCAATAACGGTGAATATCTGTATATCGATCTTTTCCATTGAAGCCATAACGCGAACAGCGCCAACGCTCGTCCCCTGCGAATTCTTGATAACGCGGGTAACGGCCATTATTTTTTCGCCGCTTTCAAGCTTGCCGATGAATTTGCTCATGCCGTTATCACTCGCAAGCGCTTCGATGTAATCAGGCATATCGGGGTTTTCTTCAATAAAACCATCCGATGAAGCGATGATATTCGCGTTGTTGTCTATGATCCAGAGGGTCGTTCTGTCCTTATAATTATAGCTGTCTATAAATCTTGCGGCAGAGGTTTTAAGGGAAGTTCCAAGCTCAAGATTCGTAGCGAAAAAGCCAACTGCCGAAGTGGAGGAGCCGCTGTTTAATATGCTTTCGACCGATTTATAATAATATGATTTGACCGCAACGGAGGAAGTAACGAAAACGATAACGAGAAAGAGAAAAATCAAGCCTACAACGTTGATAAACCAACGCTTGGTGATTCCCTCCAGCTTCAAATTATGCAATTCTTTGAACAGTTTTTTTCTCATTAATAATTACTTCCGTGTTGCTGATATATCTAAAAAATTATTTATTGCTATTCGTTACCCACTTATAGCCGATGCCCCAAATGGTGATGAGCCGTGAGGGCGTAGAGGGATTATCCTCTATCTTCATACGCAGACGGCGGATATTTACGTCTACGATCTTTTCGTCTCCGAAATAATTGTTGCCCCAGACCGTTTTCAGAATATCGGTTCTGCCGAGCGCGGCATTGGGGTTTTTGAAAAAGTATTCAATGATCTGGAATTCTACCTGCGTAAGCTCTATCATCGTGCCGCCCTTTGAAAGCGTGCGGTTGCGCAGATTGAGCTCAAACTCGTCAAGGCGGATCGTCTCTCCCGTAGTATCGTTCTTCCTGAAGCCCCTCGTCATCTCAACGCGCCTGTAAACAGCGTCAACTCTCGCCATAAGCTCGCTGGGAGAAAAAGGCTTAGTAACGTAATCGTCCGCACCGTAGAGAAGTCCCGTAACCTTATCCATTTCCTGCGTTTTTGCCGAAAGCATAATAATACCTAAATCTGGCGAACGTCTGCGAAGCTCCTTGCAAACGGTGAGGCCGTCAATTTCAGGCATCATAATATCAAGAATAGCAACGTCAAAATCGCCTTTTTCCTTGTTGAAAATGGCAAGTGCCGTCGCGCCGTTTTCCGCCTGAACAACGTCGTAGCCGCTTCTCGTCAGATTGATGACTATAAATTCGCGGATAGATTCTTCGTCTTCTGCAACTAAAATCTTTTTCATAGGTTATTCTCCTTCATAAGATTTGATCATTGATTTCAAGTCTTGGGCTGTTATTTTTATATCGGAATCGTTGCCGAGCTCGGCAAGATAAATATAACCTAAATCACTCTTCAGCTCTATACTATCCTTATATAAAGCGGGATCTTCATCGTAGCTTGACCGTGATAAGCGCATAACGGAAAAAACAAAATTATTCTTGCTATCGCTTACGGTAAGCTTAGAGTCTGCCTCATCGTAGGAAACGGAAATTTTATCAAAATACTTGTTTGGTATCAGAAGCTGATAGCCGTCCCTCTGAACGGCAAGCGTATAGCAAGCGTGTTTGAGAACAGAGCTTCTGTACTGCTTCCAGTCTACCGCCTCAACCTGCTCCGGCAACGTGATATCCGGCGCGTCAAGGGGTATTTCGATATAACCGTCACCGTCAACGTCCATACTGCAAAGCTTTGAGTTTCTCGCAGTTCTTGTAGTTGTTCCGGAGGAATAGCTGTAATAGGGAGCAACGATCTCGCCGTAGTAATCAGACCAGATTATAAGCTCCGTTAACATCTGAGTTTTATTAGCTTGCACCGCGTCTGCAAAAACGCAAAAGCCCTGATCGGTGTTTTCGGAGATTATGTGGGTGTAGCCTTTAATATGCGCGTCCAGCTTCGTGCTTGATCTCGCCGAAAAGCCGTTTTTATCAACGGTATAAAGCGTTGCCTTGGCTGAGGGGAATAAACCGCCGCTCACCGTGAAGATCAAAAGCTCGTTAACTCCCGTATTGTCAATATCAACGGGAATATAGTTGCTGACGGTCATCGACTTGCCGATTTTAGAAAGCGCAATAGATGCGTTATCAAGCTTCACATCATACGCCGTGAGCATATGAGTTGATGAATTGACTGAGGTATCCCAAAGCACGATAATCTCCTGATAATCATCCTTGTCAAGCCGGCAAAATTCTATCGAATAAACGTCTTTGCCTTCGCCCTCAACGCTGGATACCACGCTCCAGCTGCCGCCGCTTCTGTCCATAACCGCCATATCCGTTCTATCGGGATCGGATGCGGACTGATAGAAAACAATAACCTCGTTTTCGTTATCAAGATCAAGATCGTAAAAAATATATGAAGTATTAAAATCGCCTGTCAGGGGCGTTTTCAGCGCATAGCCATCCCTGCAGAAGCTTTCAAGCGCGTCTTTTATATCGGCGTTCGTTCCTGTAGGAGAGATCGGATCAATAAGCTCCTGAGCAGAACCGAAAGAACAACCGCCGAGAAGCACGGCAACAACGAGCAAAAGTAAGATTGCTCTTATATGCTTCAAGGCGCTCTCCCCCTTTTACAAAGATTGTAACATTATTAATGATTATAACATTATTAGATTACAAAATAAACAACTTTTTTAAGATTTTTACATAAAGATTACAAAAATCATATTACTAAGCCGCAAATTAGACAAATTGTTCAATAAAAATTAAACTTTGAAACAATTTTTTAATTCCCTGTTGACAGCGTAACAATGTTATGCTACTATATAAGCGTAACAATGTTACGGCAAGGAGGTATATATGGAAAGTGAATTGATCTCAAAAAAAGAGCTTCTTGAAAAATACGCCATTTCCTACGGCGCTTTGTACCGCTGGAAGCGCAAAGGGCTTATCCCCGAAGATTGGTTTATCAAGAAAGCTACCGTAACCGGTCAGGAAACCTTTTTTCCGAAAACGCTGATTTGCGAGCGTGTTGAATTGATAATGAGCCAGAAAGAGGATTTCTCTTTAGACGATCTTTCAAAGCAGTTCAATGAGAAGACTGAGGAAAAAAACTGTCTTGTAATCAACACGGTGTTTGGCGAAAAGCGGTTTAATTTTGCGGACATACAAGGAATTATGATCGAAAACGGCAACCGAAACAAAACAGATATAACACAGGAAATTCTTAACGATAAAATTTCGAAAGAGAGGAAATAAATTATGGATATGAAAATTTCCGGAACGGGAGTTATTACACCAGGAGAATACGATAACGTAAAAATCAGCGGAAGCGCAAACGTAACAGGCTATATTCGCTGTTTAAGCTATCACTGCGCGGGTTCTTCCCACGCAAATGATAATATTGAATGTGAAAATGAAATGGAGATCGCCGGCAGCTGTAAGTTTGACAAAAATATTACAGCAGGCAATTTAAGTATCGCAGGGTCTACCTCTTGCAGCGGCGATATCACTGTAAAAGAAAAAATGAGCACAGCCGGTGCTTTCAAATGCGGCGGCTCAATAAAGGCGGGTACGCTGAGCATAGCAGGAGCCGGCAATTTAAGCGGAGACGCGGAAGCTGAATTGATCAAAATAGGCGGAAAGCTTGATTGCGATGGTCTGCTCAATGCTGAAGAAATCGAAATAAAATTTGAAAGCGGAATGCAGATCGGCAGTATCGGCGGAAGCAGGATAAGCATATATCCAAAGAAGTCAAAAAGAAAAGCAAAGCTTCCCCTATTCTCTTCACTGATTCGAAGCTCTTCTACCGTAAGAGTAAGCAATTCCATTGAGGGTGACGTTATCGCCCTTGAGGGCGTTGTCACGCCGAGAGTATCGGGAAGAATCGTAGCTATAAGCGACGGCTGTGAAATAGATCTCGTGCAGTACAGCGAGCAGATCGAGATCTCCCCCAACGCAAAAGTCGGCAAAACCGAAAAAATCTAAACGTCAAGGAGCAGAGATGGAATACTTTTTCTACGCAAACAGATCCTGGTCTGAAACGGAACAATTAGAGCCGTTTATTGTAAAAAGATATATGAACGGCAACGTTTACAAAGTTGCTTTCAACGATGAAAGCTATGATGATTTTGCAAAAGCGTTCAATTTGCCGGATATCATTGAAAAATTCGGCAAAATGCCCGCCTTCGGCACAGACGGCTACAATTACAACATAACCTTAAACGGCGCGATAAAGGAAGATAAATACTCCCGAAAATATGCAAACCTGATTTTTTGGGCGCAGTATAATATGTACAAGAGCTATCTTTCAGACAACCAATTCAAAGAGAAAGTATTAAATAACGCCAAGCGAGGTAAGGTTGAAAGAGCCTCAATTGGAATGCTCGGCTTTAACAAGCATTTGTATATCAACGCTGACACAAGCTTTATTATGCCCTACCGATTCAAGAAAGCAAAAAAGAAGAATCAGCCGCTGATCGTTTATTTAGCGGGCGCCGGAGCTATCGGGCATGATAATTTCAGGCAATTTTGGGAATTCCTTTTCTATGCGGGCGGAAACAGAGTTATGAAACGGCACTGCAATATTCTGATTCCGCAATCTACCCGGTGCTGGATAGACGGCGATTCCGAAAATACGATTCGAAACAGATATACCGATAACTGCGCGTTGCTTATCAAACAGCTATTGCAAGAAAATGATATTAACGGCAAAAGAGTTTACATATTCGGAACTTCTTTCGGCGCGGGATGCGTATGGAATGCCCTGCTCAATTCACCCGATCTATATGCGGCGGCAGTTGAAGCGATGGGAGAACATTATCATTATAAGACCTTGACCGATGCCGAATTTGAAGCAATAACGAACATTCCCGTTTGGATGACGCATTCAAGCAACGACACGGTAGTAAAAATTGACAGTGACGATTATTTTTACGATAAGCTTAAATCTTTAGGCGGAAACGTAAAATACACCCGCTGGGATAAGTACGGCCACGCAATGTCCGCTAAATTTTATAAGAAAGAGCCTTGGGTGGAATGGATATTTCATCAAAGCAAATAAAGAAAGGTTATTTATATGACATTGAATAACAGCACGATTATTTCCGTAATAAAGAATCATTCCGGTATAGATATTGAAAGTGTAAAATATTTGGGCGGCGGCTCCTTTGGCAGGGTTTATAAATGCACCGATAAAAATTCAAAGCCCTATGCCTTTAAAGTATTTTTAACGCCTGATATGGCCGAAAAGGAAGCCTTTGCTTTAAGAACATTGGCGCAAAGCAAGTCCATTAAAATTCCCGAAGTGTATTTTGTAACTACAGATCGGGACAAGTCCCCTCTCGACTGTATGCTTTTTGAATTCATAGACGGCAAAAACGGCTTAAGCCCCGCCCTGCTTTTCGCTTCTAAAAAGAAGCGGCAGGAATTTGCTGATATCGTAATCAACGCTCAGCTTGCGATACATAATATAAAATCAGACAAGTATGGCCCCATAGAAAGCCCCATTTATGATACTTGGCTCGATTTTTACAGGCCATTCGCAGAGAAAATCTATAAGGATGCCATAGAAAAGAATAAAGAAGGTAAATTTGACAAATTCGTTTTGGATATAATGCATGAAGCGTGGAAAGAGTTTGACAACATTTTTACCGATGAAGTAACCGAAGCCTGCCTTATCCACGGCGATCTGAACGTTATGAATATTATGATCGATAAAAACCTTAAGCCCATTGCCTTTATCGATCCTTTAAACTCAATGTATGCGGACAGAGAATACGATCTCTTTCAGCTGATGAATCTTACGGGTGAGCATTTCGGATTATATGATAACTATAAAAGCAAATTCAAGGTATCTGAAAAGTGCGATCAAAAATGCGCCTTTTACCGCCTTTGGAACGAGGCTTTGGTTTATCTTAATACAGGAACGTACACGGGCTTTATTATGAGATCAGCGATCAATTATATGAAAAAGCAATTAAAAACTCTATAGAATAAGACGTAAAAACTCCCAAACAGTTTAACTGCTTGGGAGTTTATTTTTCGTAATTTATTTTTCGTAAACCGAACGGCGGAGCTGACCGATATACGGAAGATTTCTGTACTTCTGATCGTAGTCGAGGCCGTAGCCCACAACAAATTCATCGGGTACGTCACAGCCCACGTAATCGGGAGTGATGGGCGCAACCCTTCTTTCGGGTTTATCGAGAAGCGTTGCGATCTTGATCGATCTCGCTCCCCTCGTTCTCAGGATATCCGAAACGTAATTCAGCGTTTTACCGCTGTCAAGAATATCCTCAACGATGAGAACGTCATAATCCTTGATGTCAATATCAACATCCTTCGTGATCTTCACTCTGCCCGTGGATTCCGTTCCGCTTCCGTAGGAGGATACGGTCATAAAATCTATGGAAAGGGGCAGATCGATATTTCTCACAAGATCCGTCATAAAGAACACACAGCCCTTGAGAATTCCGAGAACGAGTAGTTTTTTTCCCTTGTAATCCTCAGTTATCTGCGCGCCGAGACGCTTGTTTATCTCTCTGAGCTCTTCCTCGGTAACGAGTATCTTTTCAACGTCCGAAAGCATGCTATCGCTCCTCTCTGAAGTAGGAAAGGCCAAGCGAGCCGGGGCCGAGATTTTCTTTCTTGCTTCTCATTGAGCTTATAATAAGAACGATGATCGTAACGATGTACGGAAGCATTTTGATAAGCTCCTGTGTACGAAGCGCAAGTCCGGGAATGTAGAGATAAATGATATAAAGCCCGCCGAAAAGGATCGATCCGGGAACTGCCATATCAGGCTTCCAGATAGCGAATATAACAAGCGCGATCGCAAGCCAGCCTCTGTCTCCGAAGCCGTCGTTTGACCAAACGCCGCTGGTGTAGTCCATAACGTAATAAAGTCCGCCGAGACCGGCAATAGCGCTGCCGATGCAGGTTGCGAGATACTTGGAGCGGTTAACATTGATGCCTGCCGCGTCAGCCGTTGCGGGGTTTTCGCCAACTGCTCTGAGGTGGAGACCGCCGCGGGTGCGCTTCAGGAATATTGCGCAGAGAACGGCAATAATTATTGCCATATAAGCAAGGAAGCCGTAGGAAAGGAAAATCTTTCCGAACGCTCCCGTAGTTTCAGCAAAGGGCAGTGCCTTTCTGAAGAAAGAGCTTGTGTTAGTAAGCGCAACAGAGGGAACGTCGCTTCCCGTAAGCTTGATAAGCGAGCCGCCGAAGAAGTTACCGAAGCCAACGCCGAATGTGGTTATGGCAAGACCGGTTACGTTTTGGTTGGCTCTTAACGTAACAGTAAGGAAGCAGTAGATAAGTCCCATTAAAACAGAGCCGAGTATACTGCTGAGAAGCGGGATCAGGATCGCTAAAATAGGATTGATCGCGTCACGCGTGGGCAGCGACTGCTCATACATAAACGCGCCGATTACGCCACTGATACTGCCAACGTACATAATGCCGGGAATACCGAGATTAAGGTTGCCCGATTTCTCGGTGAGTATTTCACCCGTTGAGCCGTAGAGAAGCGGAATACCCTGGCAGACTGCTCGCTGAATGAAGGTAATTAAAGTAGTTGACAACATATTACTTTACCTCCTTATGCGAATTGCGAAACTTTATCTCATAATTGATAAAGAACTCGCTGCCGATGATGAAAAACAGGATGATTCCCGTAATAATATCGGAGAATGAATGGTTAAGCCCGAAAACCGTTGATATCTCATTCGCGCCCTTTTCAAGGAAGCAGAGAATGAACGAAGTCAAAATCATATAAATAGGATTAAATTTCGCGAGCCACGCAACCATTATCGCCGTAAAGCCGCGGTTATTGGCAATCGTAGTAGTAACGGTGTGGTTCGTGCTTCCTACAAGCAGGAAGCCTGAAATACCGCAAATCGCGCCTGAAAGAAGCATCGTGCGGATAATTACCTTTTTAACGTTGATTCCTATGTATCTTGCGGTGTTTTCGGATTCACCTACTACGGTGAGCTCATAGCCATGCTTACTGTATTTAAGATAGATGTACATAAACGCAGTGAGCGCCAGAACGACCAATATATTCAGGAGGTAGTCGTAATTTCCTATTGTTGGCACCCAGCCCTCATGGTTTGCCTGGTTTATGATTCCTATATTTCCAGAGCCCTTGGGAGACTCCCACAGCATACAGAAATATGATACAAGCTGAATGGCAACGTAGTTCATCATCAGCGTAAACAGGGTTTCATTCGTGTAAAATTTCGCCTTGAAAAAGGCAGGGATCAAAGCCCAAATTGCGCCTGCAAGAATACTTGCAATAAGCATAATGGGTATCAAAAGAGCATTTGGCAGCTTTCCTCCCAGCAAGATCATACAAGCCGCCGTGGCAAGACCGCCAACCAAAACCTGACCCTCGCCGCCGATATTCCAGAATTTCATCTTGAAAGCGGGAGTAAGTGCAAGCGCAACGCAAAGAAGCATTGCTATACTTTGAAACAGGTTCCAGATTCTTCTCGGAGTTCCGAAAGCCCCTTGGAACATCGTTGCATACATTTTAAAGGGGTTTTCACCTACGAGGATCATTGTTAATATAGCGCAAACAATAAGCGCCAAAACGATTGAGCCTATGCGGATAAGCCAAGAGATATGCCACGGGAGAGCGTCTCTTTTCGCCATATGAAATTTTGGCTCATGGATCTTCTGTTTATCACTCATCCTGAGATACCTCCTCCGTGCTCTTCGTCATAAGCAAGCCGATCTCATCCTTAACGGCGCTCTTGCCGTCTACGATGCCGGTTATCTTACCTGAGTTTATTACCATTATTCTGTCGCAAAGCTCAATCAAAACATCAAGGTCTTCGCCAACGAAAATAACGGCAACGCCCTCTTCCTTCTGCTTCGTGAGCAGATTATATATGGTGTAAGAAGAATTGATATCAAGACCTCTTACGGGATACGCAACCATAAGAACCTTAGGATTAAGGGAGATCTCACGCCCTACAAGCACCTTTTGCACGTTACCGCCTGAAAGACGGCGAACGGGGGTCGTAGCGCCGGGAGTAACGACCTCAAGGCTCTCAATGATACGGTTTGCGAGACCCTTGGGATTTTTTCTGTCAAGAAAAGCGGTAGAGCCTTTTTTATAGCTTCTGAGCATCATATTGTCAATAATATCCATATTGCCTACAAGACCCATGCCAAGCCTGTCCTCAGGTACGAAGGAAAGCGCCACGCCGAGCTTTCTTATCTCTCTGGGAGATTTACCTACGAGCTCTTTAACCGTATCCTCATCGGGCTGGTAAAGGATGCTTGAGCCGGGAAGCGCCTTTTGAAGCCCCGCAACGGATTCGAGAAGCTCCTTCTGACCGCTTCCGGAGATTCCGGCTATTCCGAGGATCTCGCCCGAAAATGCACAGAAGCTTACGTTGTCAAGCGCGGGCTTGCCGTCAATACCCTTGACGGTAAGGTTTTTAACCGTAAGAACCTCTCTCGGATTCTTCGGGTCTTCCCTCTGGATATTGAGATAGACCTTAGCGCCCATCATCATTTCCGTAAGGGACTGCTCGGTAGCGTCACAGGTGTTGACAGTGCCCACGAATTCGCCCTTACGCAGAGTAGTAACTCTGTCTGAGATTTCAAGAACCTCGTGAAGCTTATGGGTAATAATGATGATCGACTTACCGTCCTTACGCATACGGCGCAGGATATCAAACAGTTTTTTCGTTTCCTGCGGAGTAAGCACCGCCGTGGGCTCATCAAGAATAAGGATATCAGCGCCCCTGTAGAGCACCTTGATGATCTCAACAGTCTGCTTTTCCGAAACAGACATCTCATAAATTTTTTTATGCAGATCGATCACAAAGCCGTATTTCTCGGTGATCTCCTTAACTCTGTTTTCAGCTTCTTTAATATTGAATTTTTTTTCGTCTTTGATTCCGAGAACGATATTCTCCGTGGCGTTAAATACGTCTACAAGCTTAAAATGCTGATGTATCATACCGATCTTATGATCGAACGCGTCTTTCGGAGAGCGGATAACAACTTCCTTACCGTCTACAAGTATCTCGCCCTCGTCAGGATAATAAATTCCCGAAACCATATTCATCAGGGTGGTTTTTCCGCTTCCGTTCTCGCCAAGAATAGCGAGAATTTCACCCCTGCGAACGTTGAGATCAACGTTTTTATTGGCAACTACCTTGCCGAACATTTTAGTTATGCCTTTAAGTTCAACAGCATATGCCTCGTTCATCGCGTTCCTCCGTAAATCTTTATTAAAAACCACGTGACCGTGTTATTCGCACGGTCACGATTTTTGTTGATAGAGTATAAACTTCCTTAATTAACCAAAGTTTCTGTCAAGAAGAGTAATACCGTCAATTTCAAGATCAAAATACGGAGCAGAACGCATCTCGGACTCATGGAAGTAGCCATCGCTTACAACTTCGGTGTCGCCCTCGTAGTTAGCATCGGTGTTAACGTCAGCCATATAAGAGGTAAGGTGACCGTCAGCGTCTACAGTGATAAGACCGGGCTTCTGGTTGGGGTCAACGGTGAAGGTTGCAGTATCATAAACGTGAAGAGTGCCTGCAACGATCTTGTCGCTTGCTTCTTTAATAGCAGCAGCGGTGCCTTCAGCAGCAACGTTGTCGTTTACGTCAGTAAGAAGAACAGACTCGGTAGCGATAGTGCCGGTCCAGTCAGCATCAATAGCCTCGCCCTTAGCGGTAGCCTCGATACCTAACTTCATGTAAGGAGCCCAGTTGATTCTTGAGGATACGATGAAGGTGTTGGGAGCAACTGAAATAGTGCTTCCGTTGTAGGAAACGTTCGGAACGCCCTTGTTCTCGCAAGCGGTGGGAGCGCCCATTGAGTCAGCATGCTGGCTGATAAGAACGCAGCCGTTAGCGATAAGCTTTTCAGCGCCTTCCTTTTCCTTAGCCTCGTCATACCAAGAACCGGTGAAGGTAACTTCCATAGTAACAGTCGGGCAAACGCTTCTTGCGCCAAGGAAGAATGAGGTGAAGCCGGAGATAACCTCTGCATAGGTGAATGCGCCAACGTAGCCCATCTTAGCCTCTTCAGCAGTGATATCGCCCTTTTCGATCATTTCGTTGAGCTTCATACCGGCAGCGATACCTGCAAGATATCTGCCCTCATAGATTGAAGCGAAAGCGTTGTGATAGTTGGAAAGGCCCTCAGTGTGCGCTCTTGTGCCGGTCGCATGGAAGAACTGAACGTTCGGATTCTCCTCAGCTGCCTGGATCATGAAAGGCTCGTGACCGAAGCTGTCGGCAAAAACGTAAGTACAACCGGACTCTACGAGATCTATAGCAGCCTCATAGCAAGCGTTGCTTTCGTCAATGTTGGTTTTGATGATTCTGTTTTCCTTGCTGATTCCGAGAGCATCGCAAGCCTCGTTAGCAGCGTCGATGAAGTTCTTATCATAGGTTGAGTTTTCATCGTGAAGGAAGATGAAGCCTACCTTGATGTTAAGACCTTCAGCGTTTTCGTTTCCGCCTTCGTTCTCAGGTGCTTTGGTTCCGTCACAAGCAGCAAAAATGCCGCCGATGAGGAGCACGCTGAGGAGAATAGCAAGAATCTTTTTGAAGTTTTTCATTGTGTTCTACCTCCGTATTTAGAAATTTGAATTATTATAAGGCTTTTCGCCTGATAACCGTATTAATCGCGAAAGACGATCTCTCCCGTTTCGTGGTTCATACTTTCAACGATCGCGAGGCTTTCAACCTTTATGCCCTGCTCGCGGAGCTTGTCTCCCCCGCCCTGATAGCCTTTTTCTATAACCACGCCGCAGCCGGCAAGCTCTGCGCCGCTTTCCTTTACGAGCTCAATAAGACCGTTGAGGGCGTTCCCTATGGCAAGGAAATCGTCAACGATAAGCACCTTATCGCCCTTACCGAGAAAGCGCTTTGAAACCATAATGGTGTATGTAGTTCCGTGGGTGTACGACTCAACAGCGGTGGTATAAACGTCGCCCGCAATGTTCTTCGTCTTGGTTTTCTTGGCAAAGAGAAGCGGACAGCCGAATTCCTGAGCAACCATAGAGGCGATCGCAATGCCGGATGCCTCAATCGTAAGAATCTTATTAACACCCTGATCCTTAAAAAGGCGATGGAATTCTTTTCCCACTTCACTCAAAAAGGAAACGTCGATCTGATGATTTAAAAAGCAATCAACCTTAAGGACGTTGCCCTCATAGATCTCACCCTCATTGAGAATTTTATTCTTGAGAAGCTCCATACAAAAACTCCACCTGCATTTTACATTTTTACGCTGATATAATATACTATAAAGTAACAGTTTTCAATAAAATAAAACATTTTGACACCAAATTTTAACCTTTTCGAAAGCAGAATGGTAAAAATCAACAATATGAAGCATAATTATTGAAAATTTGTACTATATATTGTATAATTGAAAAAATTGCGAGGTTGATATTTTGAGCACGATATTTGACTACGCCGTGGAATTCGGCGATATTCCGTTTGGTTTGAAGCCTCTCAACGAGGTTGACAACGTTATTTTCAGCAGGCTTTCATACCTTGATCTTTCGGACTTCGACGGAAAACCGCTCAGAGAGGTTGCCGATACTTTCCACTATACGCCAGATAGCGAAGCCAACAGGCGAAATAAAGTGATGATACGCACCGAAGAGCTTTTGAAGCTTATTGGAGCAACTCAGCGCTTCGGCGGAGTTACCGTGACCGACTTTGAGGAGATCGCAGGCGGAAGCTATGAGACGGCCTTTTGCGGCGTAGCCTTTAGGATCTCCGATGAATTGTCCTACATATCCTACCGCGGAACTGACGAGCAGATACTCAGCTTTTATGAGGACGCCGAGCTTGCCTATTCCTTTCCTGTAAAGGCTCAGCTGGCGGCGCTTAGCTATACCAACCATATATTCGACACTCGCAGCGGAAGCTTTTATCTCGGTGGTCATTCAAAGGGCGGCAATCTTGCGCTGTTTGCTTACATATTCACGAAATATGAAAATCGGGACCGCATAATTAGCGTATATAATAACGACGGCCCGGGCTTCCCGAAAGATCTTGTAGGCGTGCTGTTCACTCCGCAAAACAGCGAAAAAATCATAAATCTTGCTCCGAACGGCTCAATAGTGGGCAGAATGCTTGAATCAGGCGGAGCATATACGATAGTCAGAAGCGCGGCAGTGGGCATCGCTCAGCACAACGTTTTCACTTGGACAACAAACGGAGACGAATTTGAAAGAGCAGACGGATTCAATATTTTATCCGAATATATGGAAGATACGCTGACCCAGAGCCTTGATACCGTTTCGCGGGAAGATCTGAAAAAAACGGTTGAATCTATCTACAAAATCGCAAAGCGCGGCGGTATAAAAACACTTGACGATATTAATATGAAAAATTCCGCTTATATTCTTCTTGCGATACTGGAAGCCGCGCGATCCGAAAACAACTCCGGTGAGGAAATAAGCGGCATTGTGCGAACGCTTGCGAAAAGTATGATCGATTCGATAGACATATCAAAGCTTTTGCCTAATATAGAAGAAGCTTCTCAAGAAGAAAATGATAATATGTAAACAAAAAATGCTATGGTGTTGACCATAGCATTTTCTATTGTCTTATTCTTCAGTTGCTTCCTCGGCAGGAGCCTCTTCAGCAGGTGCTTCCTCAGCAACAGCCTCAGCAGCTTCGCCGTCATAAGCGAGCGCTTCAATTCTTTCCTCAGGCTTCTCGATAAGCTCCTTCATTGAAAGGCTTACTCTCTTCTTATCGAAATCAACCTCAGTGATCTTAACCTTAACTTCGTCACCGATATTAAGAACGTCTGCGGGAGTCTTGATGCGATCCCAGCTGATCTGGCTGATATGGATAAGGCCGTCAATTCCGGGGATAACGTTTGCGAACGCGCCGAACGCGGCAAGGCCTACGACCTTAGCGTTTTCAACGACTGTACCAACAGGATAATCCCTCTTAAGGATCTCCCACGGATTGTCCTCGATCTTCTTGAAGCCGAGAGAGATCTTCTTATTCTCAGCGTCAAGCGCTTTAACGGTAACCTCTACCTGATCGCCAACCTTAACTACTTCTGACGGATGCTTGATTCTCGTCCAGGAAAGCTCGCTGATATGGATCATACCGTCTATTCCGCCGATATCTACAAATGCGCCATAGCTGGTGAGAGACTTAACGGTTCCTTCAATAACCATACCCTCTTCAAGTCTGTTCCAAGCGGCCTCTTCGGCGGCTTTTCTCTCTTCAACTACTACAGCTTTGATAGAGCCAACGGCTCTTCTTCTTGCGTTATTAACGTCGATAACCCTAAAGCGAACGGTTGCGCCCTTGAGAATATCAAGCTCCTGATTGCGCGGAACACCTGTAAGTGACGCGGGAACGAACACGCGAGTACCCTTAACGGCTACAAGAACGCCGCCGCGGATAACCGCCGCTACAGTGCCCTCTAAAACGTCTCCTGCTTCCTTAGCCGCAACGATATCGTCCCAGCTCTTGAAAGCGTCTGTAAGCTTCTTTGAGAGCTTAAGAACACCGTCCTGATCGTCTGTTTTCATGATGATAAGATCAAGCTCATCGCCGATCGATACAACGTCTTCGCATTTATCAAATGGCTCTGATGAGAGATCTTCAGACGAAATCACGCCTGTCTGCTTCCTTCCGGGAACGTCAACGAAAACTTCTGACGGAGTAATGTTTACTACGATTCCCTTAACTACCTTGCTTGTGTCGTTGTCGCTAAAAGATTCTTCGAGCATTTCTGCGAAGGTTGTCTCACCATCAGCAGATGCATCGACAGCAGCCTCTTCGGCGTGATCAACAACTTCTGCTGTCTCAGCAACTTCTTCAGCTGCTTCAACTTCCTTTTCCAAAATTTCTTCGGACATGGTTTTGAGTACCTCCTTGATTATAACCGATGGCGTAGACGCCCCGGCAGTTACTCCAACTACTTCGTAAGGCGAAAGATCGATCTGCGAAAGCTCGTCTGCCGTTTCAATAAGAAAAGCAGGCGCGTTTTCAGCGCATACGTTTTTCAGCTTAACGGTATTGGATGAGTGGCGACCGCCGATAACGATCATCGCATCGCACTCCTGTGATAGAGTGCGCGCTTCTTCCTGTCTATCAGCTGTTGCACTACATATTGTATCAAATATTTCACAATTTGTATATACTTTTTTAAAAATTTTTTTACATTTTTTCCATTCTTTCATGGAAAAAGTTGTCTGAGAAACACAAATCACGCTTTTTGAAGGCTCAATTTTTTCCGAGGAAATGATTTTTTCAAGCTCCTCTTCACAGCTGAACACGAAGCTTTCACCCCTGCAATAAGAGCAGATCCCCTTCACTTCGGGGTGGTTTTCGTCTCCCGCGATAAGCGTTACGGTGCCCTCCGGCTGGGCGCCGACGATCCTGTGAATCTTCTTAACGAATGGGCAGGTGGCGTCGGTATACGGTATTTCCGCCGATTCGATCTCAGCGATAACGCTTTTTTCTACGCCGTGGGTGCGCACAACGATACCGTAGCCTTCCTCACACTCAGCAGGAGTGTCTATCGTTTTGACTCCCCTGCCTTTAAGATCGTCAACAAGCTGCTGATTGTGGATGATCGGCCCTAAGGTGCAGACCTTTTCGCCCTTTTCAACAAGCTCGTAAAGCATATTAACGGCTCTGTCAACGCCGAAACAAAATCCCGCCGTTTTCGCAAGCTTAATCTGCATTCCTTTCCGCCTCCCAAAGCGCGAGGATGTTATCCATTACGAGATTGGCGGCGTTCTTGATATCGGAAATCGAAGCATCCTCCTTATCAAGACCCATATCGGCAAGGGTGAGCATTTTTCCGTAGGATACGGTTACCTGCTTTCCCGCCTTTATTGGACCGTTGCAGCAAATCGCAACCGGCAAAACGGAGGCTTTCGTAGCTTTGGCAATAAGGGCAACGCCGGACTTTGCCTTTTGCGGTACGCCGTCCTTGTCCTTAACTCTCGTGCCTTCGGGGCAGATCGCCATAACGTGACCCTCTTCGATGATTTTTTCGCCGTATTCGATAGCGGAGGTATCGCCCTTTCCGCGCCTTACGGGGAAGCCGTAAAGATGCTCAATGACCCAGCCTACGATCGGGTTTTGGAAAAGCTCAATCTTCGCCATAAAATGAAGCGGCGGAACGTTTTTCGGGATCGCAACGAATACGGGATCGAGGGCGCTGGTGTGATTGATCGCCACTATGTATCTTTCGTTTTTATCAGTGGGAACGTTTTCAAGCCCCTTAAATTTGAGCTTATAAAGCACCTTAAACAACGGAGCGAAAACGTTTTTTACAAAGCCGTAAAATTTGTAATGCTTAACTACGGAATAATCAAAAGCCTTCATTATTTTTCCCCTTTTACAATTTTTATGATAAGCTCAATGCTTTCCTCTAACGTCAAACTGGAGGTATCAGCCAAAACGGAGTCCTCACAGGGCTTCATCGGCGCGATCTCACGGTGGCTGTCCTGATAATCACGCTGATTCACGTCTGCCAAAACCTCTTCAAAGGTAACCTTTTCGCCTTTTTCGATAAGCTCCTTATATCTTCTTTCGGCTCTGCATTCAGGCGAAGCGGTGAGGAAAATTTTCACGTCCGCGTTTGGAAGGACCACGGAACCGATATCACGCCCGTCCATAATAACGTTGTTCTTTCTCGCGATCTCTCTTTGAAGCTCAAGGAGAAACGCGCGAACAGCAGGAACGCTCGAAACCTTGGAAGCGCCCATTGAGATCTCGGGAGTGCGGATAAGGGCGGAAACGTCTTCGCCGTTTAAGATAACGCACTGACTGCCGTTTTCGTCAAATGCGAGGCTGACGGTGGTATCGTCAAGCATTTTGATAAGCTTCACATCATCATGTAAAACGCCGTTTCTTACGGCATTTAAGGCTATCGCCCTGTAAAGCGCACCGGTATCAACGTAAATAAAGCCGAGCTTTTTTGAAGCCGCCTTTGCTATCGTGCTTTTGCCCGCTCCGGCAGGTCCGTCTATCGCAACGTTAATCATAAATTATTCTCCTTATCATTATAAATCGGTCGATTGCCGATCATTTTACATACTCTGCCCGCAGAGAACGCCCGTTGAAAAGGCAATCTGCAAATTAAAGCCGCCCGTGTACGCGTCCACGTCTATAACTTCGCCCGCAAAATAAAGATTTTTGACAAGCTTTGAATTCATCGTCTTTGGATTTATCTCCTTAACGTTAACGCCGCCGCCTGTTACGATCGCGGCATCTATATCGTAAAAATCGGTTATTTTCAATTCGAGATTTTTTATCAATTTACCAAGATTCAGTCTTTCTGTTCGACTGATAGAATTGACTTTTCGTGATGGCTCAATTCCGCTCAGCTCAACAATCACCGGAATAAGCTTTTTCGGAAGCAGAGCCGAAAGCGAATTGATAAAATCTTTATTGCTGTTTTCGCCGAAATCGCGCTGAAGCCTGTTGTCAAGCGTTGCTTCGTCGAGGGCGGGCTTCAAATCAATTATCAAACGATAATCCGATTTTTCGATTTCGTTTATATGGCTTGAAGCCGAGAGTACCACAGGCCCGCTTATCCCGAAATGGGTGAAAAGCATTTCGCCGAAGTCCTTATAAACAGTCTTTCCGTTCCTTTGCAGTTTAATAGATATATTTCTAAGGCTCAAGCCCTGCAATCTCGGAATAAAATTATTGGCGCAAACGAGCGGAACGAGCCTCGGCACTATTTTAGTGACGGTATGCCCCACCGATCTCGCAAGCGAATAACCGTCCCCGGTTGAGCCGGTGGCGGGATAGCTTTTACCGCCGGTGCATATTGCCACCGCGTCGCAGGGAATTCTTTCGCCGTTTTCAAGTACAACGGAATTGATCGTTTCGCCGTCAAAATCAAAGGCTTTAACAGTTCCCGTTATAATTTTAGCGCCGTCGGCTTTTGCGTTTTTTACAAGCGCGTCTACGATATCGACCGCCTTGTCGGAAGCGGGGAACGCTCTGTTTCCTCTTTCGATTTTGGTTTCAACGCCCAGTTCCTCAAAAAAAGCGATGGTATCATACGGCATAAAGTTTGAGAATGCCGAATAAAGAAATCTCGGATTAGTGGGAACGTTTGAAATAAGCTCCTCCATATCAAAGCAGGCGTTGGTGAAATTGCATCTGCCCTTTCCCGAGATCATAACCTTTCTCGCAGGGCGTGGCATTTTTTCTATAACGGTAACGTCGTTACCCTTTTTAGCGCTTTCGGCGGCGGCCATTAAGCCCGACGCTCCCGCGCCTATAATAACGATCTTTTTCATTATATCCTCTTATGGTTTATTCATTTCCCTGTGTTATTCCTTTAAAAATTGTGATATTCTTTCCTAACAATTAATGATGTAAGCCGTGGATATTGAGGTGCGTGATCCAGCACGTAATAACACATTGCTCCGAAAATCCAATATATAAAACAAGCAAACCAAAAGCCAAATATATTTACTATACGCCTATGTTGATAGACATCTAAAGAGATATCAAATGTTGCATAAGTATTTTCTTCACTTTTTATTTGCCATATGCAAGCTCGAGGATTTGCTGAAGTAGACCATTGCTCATGAACAACCTGAAATAATTGTTGCTCTTGAATTTCAATCTGAAGATCTTGAAAATTAGAAACTGCTTTTTCTGGAATCCATAAAATACCTTGCTCTGTTTCAAATTGAATATCTTTAAAGCTCTGTTCACAATTCAGTATTTCTATGGTTGTTTCTTCTAATTCAGTGGGAGGAAAAGCTGTCGTGTAATAATCAGCTGTAGCTGCTACAGCAAATCCGAGAAGAGCAATTCCGGGGATACAAAAAAGTATGATCATCGGCCATGGATTTAAAATATAGCCATGAAATATTCCGCCATGAGAATCGGGGATACAAGAGCCTTTACCACTTTTAATATACATTGTATTGGCAAAACTTAGAAATTCTTGAGCGCCAATTGCTAATCCATCTACCCTTACACTGCCGGTTTTCATTTTTAATGTGTACCCTGTCCCAGCACTTGGTATTACGCTTTGAATATCTGTATAATAATATATTCTCTTAAAAAAGAATTTTTTTACGCAAAACTGCTGTTCATTATAAACAATACATAGACTATTGTATGCTAACAATAACACCAAGGATAGCACTGCAACACAGATTAATACAACCCAGATCAGAGGATGTATTGAAAAAAAGAAACTACCGATAATCAAAATTCCGGCTAATATTGCGCCACAGTTGCCAAGAATGCAGAGGATCTTTGGCATACAAACAATATTTTCTTTAGGTATTTCTTCCTTTTTAATACTGGAAATAAACCATCTTACAAAAATAGGGATAACAAGTGTTATAATAATAATTTGAACTAATGACATTATCCGTTCACCTACTTTACAGCATATTTATGTGAAATGTCCCAGGCCATCAGTGTTCCCGTAACCGAAGAAATGCTACGTGCTATATTAATCATTTTTGTACCAACACTCTAAAGTTTGGGTGTGGTACTGCTGGCAATTTTCATTAAACGGAAGACAGTTTAATTATAAATTAATCCTCAAAGGTTGTCAATTCCTCGGAGATCTCTTCCCATTCAAGATAGAGCACGTCCCGCTCCTCGGTCGCTTTTTGAAACGCCTCGGTTATCTCCATAAGCTCCTCGTAGGGCGGATTGGAATTCAGCTGTTTCTCTAATTCGGCCGCCTTCTCCTCGGCTTCCTCGATAGCCTGCTCAATGCGTGAAAGCCTTGTGTTCAGCTTTCTGAGATTGCTGGCGCGTTCCTTTTTCAGCTTATAATCATTTACCTTGGCGGGTGCTTCCTTCTTCTTCTTCTCCTGCACGGCTACGAAGCGTTTTTCTGCGTAATCATCGTAATTACCAAGATAGTGATTCACTCCGTTCGGTGTAAGTTCCAGAATAGAGGTTGCAAGCTTATTGATAAAATATCTGTCGTGTGAAACGATAAGCATAGTGCCGCTGTATTCAAGAAGCGTGTTTTCAAGCTCGTCACGCGAAAACGCGTCAAGGTGATTCGTAGGCTCGTCAAGCAGCAGGAAATTAAATTTGCCAAGCATCAATTTGAGAAGCGCGATTCTCGCCCGCTCGCCGCCTGAACATTTTTCAAGCACTCTGTAGACCTCGTCGCCCTTGAAAAGAAAAGCCGCAAGGGCGTTTCTGATCTTCGTTTCGGTGAGATACGGAAAGGCGCTCCAAACCTCGTCTATCGCCGTTTTGCTGAGATCAAGCTTAGCCTGCACCTGATCGAAATAGCCCGTAAATAGATTCGCGCCGAATTTAAATTTTCCGCTGTCGGCGAAATGATCCTTCATCAATATTTTTAGAAGCGTTGTCTTTCCGCAGCCGTTATCGCCCAAAAGGAAAACCCGCTCTCCCCTTTTTATATTGAACGAAACGTTATCGAAAATCTTTTTATCGCCGAAGGATTTTGAAAGCTCCGAAACCTCCAGCACATCCTCGCCTGAAACGCATTTCGGCGTGAAATCAAACCGTATTTTTTGCGCCGCGGAATCGGGCGCTACCATCTGCGCCTTTATTCTTTCAATGACCTTTTCCTTGCTTTCAGCGGTCTTGATATTTTTCTCCCTGTTCCATTGGCGCTGCTGAGCGATTATGCCCTCAATGCGCTCAATTTCCTTTAAATCGTTTTCGTATTTCTCCCTTATTGCCTTTTGCTCCGCTTCCTTTTTAACGAGAAATTCGGAATAATTACCCTTGTAACAGCGAAGCTTTTGATTATCAAGCTCTATGGTTTTATTGGTGACCTTATCAAGAAAATATCTGTCGTGGGAAACGACGATAAACGATCCCGTAAATGAAAGCAGGAAGCTTTCAAGCCATTCAACCGCGCTGATATCAAGGTGGTTCGTAGGCTCGTCAAGGAGCAATAGATCAGCTTTAGAAAGCAAAAGCTTCGCAAGAATAAGCTTTGATTTCTGCCCGCCGGAAAGCTTTGAGGTGGGCATATCAAAATCCTTTTCCTCAAAGCCGAGACCGATCAGGCTTGAGCGGGTCAGGCTTTTATAGGTCAGCCCGCCGTTCTTCTGAAACTCGTTCGTGAGCGTATCCTGCCTCGCTATAAGGTCATGAGAGGCGTTCTTCGTGAGTTTTTCAGCGATATCATCAAGTTCCTTCTCCATTTCAATTAAATCGCTGAAAACGGAAATAAGCTCGTTATAAACCGTTTTATTTTCCGAGCAGGTATGCTGCTCCATATAGCCTACCTTGACGTTTTTGCCGATAAAACATCCGCCGCTGTCCGGCAGATATTCGCCTTTTATCACCTTGAAAAGCGAGGTCTTGCCCGCGCCGTTTACGCCCACGAGCCCCACTCTGTCCTTATCGAAAACGTCAAAGGAAATATCCCTGAATATGGTGTTTTCGCCGAAGGACAAGGTTAAATTTTGCACGCTTACTGCCGCCATTTCCCTGTTACCTTTCAAAAATATAATGATATTTTACACCATTACGGCTTGAATGTGAAGCAAAATTTTGATATAGTTAATTAAAACTTCATATAAAAAGGATAAAATAATATGGAAATACTTAAATTAAGTCCTGTTTTCAAGGATTACATATGGGGCGGAACAAGGCTCAGAGACGATTTCGGCTACGATTGCAATATTGATCCCGTTGCCGAGGGCTGGATGCTTTCCTGCCATAAGGACGGAAAAAGCACGATAGACGGCGGTGAATTCAACGGCGAAGCCCTTGAGGATATCATTGAAAAATATGGAAAAATCAATGTTGTAGGCACGAGGGCCGCCGACTTCCCATATTTTCCCGTACTCATCAAGCTGATAGACGCTAAGGATAATCTTTCCATTCAGGTTCACCCCGATAACGATTACGCTCAAAGGGTGGAACACGAATTCGGAAAAACCGAAATATGGTACGTTCTCGACGCCACCGACGACGCGAAGCTGATCTACGGCTTCAAGGAAAAAATTTCCTCAGAGGAATTTAAAGCCGCAATTGAGAATAATACGCTTATGGACGTACTCAACGTTGTAAACGTAAAAAAAGGCGATCTCTTCTTCATTGAGGCGGGCACTGTTCACGCCATCGGCAAGGGCGCACTGATCGCTGAGATCCAGCAAAACAGCAATTCCACTTACCGTGTTTACGATTACGGCAGAGTCGGCAAGGACGGCAAGCCGAGAGAGCTTCATATCAAAAAAGCGGTTGACGTTTCCAAAACCGAGCCGGCAAAATATGAGATAAAGCCCTTCGGCGAGGAAACAAAAACTAACGGCGGAACGGCTCAGCTTCTCACAAAATGCGATCTGTTCACCGTTAACCGCTATGTGATCAAATCAAAAATGATTTTTGAAGCTGATGAAAAAAGCTTTGATCACGTTCTCGTTTTAAACGGAAACGGAGCTATCGATAATCAGCCCTTCAAAAAGGGAGACAGCTTTTTCATTCCCGCAAATTTCGGCAAATATGAGATTTCGGGAGACGCGGAAATTTTGATCACCAACATTTAGAATCATCAAAATGAATAAAAAGCCGTTGGTATGGGTAACATACTAACGACTTTTTTATTTGGAGATGATAAAATGAGTATTATAAACAGAATCGCGTTAATCCTGAACATTATCGGCGGACTTAACTGGGGTCTGATCGGTCTTTTCAAATTCGATCTCGTTGCATGGATCTGCGGCGGTCAGGATACTGTTTTCGCAAGAATTATTTACTGCATAGTAGGTCTCGCGGCGATCTGGTGCATCAGCCTTCTGTTCAGAAGCAATTCTATTGTTGAAGAATAAAAAGTTCAATTTTTCAACGGCAGGAGCAAGTCCCTGCCATACATATTTTATTAAACAAATTAAACGTATTCCCGCATCATTTCCGTGCGGATTTTTTTGATGATCCTTTTTTCAAGCCTTGAAATATAGCTTTGAGAAATGCCCATTAAATCGGCAAGCTGTTTTTGCGTATGCTCCGTCTCACCCATTATTCCGAAGCGCATCTTCATCAGCTCCTTTTCCTTATCGGAAAGGGAGTTTATTATTTTCAGCAGAAGCTTTTTTTCGTCACTGTATTCGATATCAACGGATATCTCGTCAGGCTCACTGCCGAGAACGTCCCGCAAAGTAAGCTCGTTGCCGTCCCAATCAATGCTGAGGGGATCGTCAAAGCTCATTTCAAATTTTGCGTTATTCACCTTGCGTAGATGCATAAGTATCTCGTTTTCAATACAGCGTGAAGCATAGGTGGCGAATTTTATATTCTTATCGGGATCAAAGGTTTTTACTGCCTTCATAAGCCCGATCGTGCCGATTGATACGAGATCCTCAGTTGAGGTAACGCAACCGTCAAACTTTTTCGCAATATAAACCACAAGCCTTAAATTGTGAGTTATTAGAAGCTCCCTGTGGCGTTCGTCGCCGTTTCTAAGCTCGTTCATAACCGTTTCCTCTTCCTCCTTTGTTAAGGGCGGAGGAAGCGTTTCAGGGCCGTTTATGTAAAAGCATTCTTTTTTGAAAAGTCTTAATATAATTTGTTTTATCTTATCAAACATAGTTCAACCTCAAACGTTTAAAATTTTCGGATTTAAAATTCCCTGATACTCCCCTTTTTTCACGTTATCACTTATCGCGATATATACTTCCTCCACCGCCACGCTTCCGAAGGACGAGCTGATCTCCACCTTATCGGGCCTGAAGGCTGAAAGCACCCCCTCCCCGCCTATGGTTGAAAAAGGTATGAGCCTTTGACATTCACAATTTTCAAAAAGCTTTTTGTCCGCCACGATTACGGGATAATTTGAAAAGGGCTCTTTAAGATTATTTCCGCTGTCCGCAAAGGCGAAAAAGCGCACCTCGTTTCCGTTTTTAAACACCGTTACGCTGTAAAGCTCCTTAACGGCGGTTTTATTATTATATATCCTTATTATTATTGCGGATATGATATAAGCAACCAGCGCCGTTATCAAAAGCAGTTTAGCGGAGACGTTGAAATAGACCGTAGAATTATTGATCACTATGCCCTTCGGCTTAAATATCAGCCACAGGCCCACGATTATGCCAACGAAAAGGAAATTGACGAAGAAGAAAATGGCGGTTTCTTTTATGTAAGCTTTTATTCCCTTGAATTTAAAAGCTACTAAAATCATTATAAATGCGGCGGCAAGCTTGCCGATAAAGGACAGCGCAAAGCTGAGATCGTCAATTAAAATTATCAGCGAATACGTTCCGCCTATGAACGATGCCGCAACGAGCCGCCAAATTTTTTCGCTTCTTTTCGAAAGCTTAGCGGTAACGAGCAACAGAAAAAAGGTTATAAAAAAATTAACGATAAACAGCACGTCAACGTATATCACAGTCACAGATCATCACCGCCGAATTTATTTTACTCCTATAAAAATAAATATTATGTCAAAACAAAGCGCACTTAAAAATGATGATGTTGACAGCATTCGAGTTAAAATATTATAATTTGACATATGTACATTGTGTGAACCGGAGGAAACGAATGTTACCTTTTTTAGAAATAATCTCGGATATAGAAATACGAGACAGAGTTGAGGAGCTTTATTACGAGCACCGCAAACTGCTCTGCAAAATAGCGAAAAACTATGTTCACGATGAAGATCTTGCAGAGGATGCAGTGCAGGAAACGTTCGTTTACATAGCGGAAAAATGTGAAACTCTTGATCTTTCAAATGATAAAAAGGTAAAAGGGTTACTTGCCACGGTAACTCAGGGCAACGCCATTAAGCTGTTTAATAAAAATGTCAAAAACGATGATCTCACTACAAATATTATCATGCTTGAAAAATTCGATGATGATTCATCTGAGGATGAATACTTTAACAAATTTTCCGTTGGGATCCTGCAAAGAGCAATAGATTCCCTTGATGATAAATACAAAATACCCCTTTATCTACATAAGATTTACGAAGTGCATTATAAGGAGATCGCTGAGATCCTTGGCATAACTGAGGTATCGGCGAGACAGCGGGTTCACGTAGCAAAAAAGCTGATAAAGGAGAAGGCCGAAAAGGAGGTAGTAATCTATGAATGATACCCTCTTGGAAGCCTGCCTGTTATCTCAGGAGGAATGGATCAATTCTTTTCTGCCGGTGGAAGAGCATATTTTCAGCCGGCGGCACGAAAGAAAAATGAAAGCGCTGTTTTCGAAAATAAGGAATAATAAATATCACAAACTGACTAAAAATGCCGTAAGAATGATTATTATCGCGGCGATCATACTTTCCCTTGCGATCACCGCCTTTGCCATTGAAGCAATTAAAGCGTATAGAGCTTATAATGTTAGTGTGGGGACGGTATATAGCGCAACTAATAGAGATAAGGCAAATACTAACGAAAACTTAAATATTGGATACATCCCCGACGGTTATTATTTGGTTAAAGATATAACTTTACCAAAAGCTATCGCTAAAGAATATAAAGCAGTAAATGGCAATAAAATCATATTAGAAAAATACATGTTAACTAGCGAATCCATACTTGATACGGAAAAATATCCATACGAAGAAATTTATGAAAATAATATAAAGTATATCTACTATAGTTATGATAATTATAGGTGTATCATTTGGGTTAAAGATAAGTATAAATACAATATTACAAGTATGATATCCAAAGATGAACTGTTGCTTATAGCATTTTCAACAAGTTAATACAACATATTTTGTATAAAAAAACAAAATTTCGACAATTTTCATAACAAAAGCCTCCTTTAGATAATTTAGTATATGAAAGGAGGGAAGATATGAAAAGAATAAGGATCACTAAAAGACTGTTAGGAATTGTTTTAGCAATTTTGATCTTATTTTCAGCATTTTCTGTTATTGCTTGTGAAACTGTAAAGGCTGAGGATAACGAGTATGAGATCATGCCTTGCTTTACAACAATCATGTCTGAAACATATGATATTCAGATAAACGGGTTAAAGGCGACTCTTACAGCATCTCTAATACCAAAGTATACAACAACGTTGCAAATCACTCTTGAACTACAAAAGTATACAAGCGGTAGTTGGAAAACGGATAAGACGTGGATAGCTACAGCTTACGATGATTATTTAATCACAGATGGCTCAAAGCTGATAAACGTATTTGCAGACTACAGACTTAAAGTGACCTTTAAAGCAGATCAGGAGACATCCGTTCGATACAGATATCCTTCTGACTAAGAGCCTCATTTAAATTTCGGGCATCTGCTTTCTCCGCGGTTTTCATCTACAATACAATATCGGATAGTGAGAAATCAGAAATACCATGCTTAGATATTTAAAGGTACATAGGCGGCAAAATGTACTTAACAGGCAAAAAAGGGCGGCAACGCGAAAGCGCTGCCGCCTGATTTTTTATATTTACTCGGTTATTTCGATCGTTTCAATTACAACGTCATAAACAGGCTTATCGCCCATACCGCACTTAACGTCCGCAATAGCATCGAGAACGTCTGCGCCGTCAGTAAGCTGACCGAAAACGGTGTGGTGGAAATCGAGCCACGGCGTTCCGCCGACCTTCTTGTAATTGTCGATTACCTCCTGCGGATAGCCCCTGTCCTTAAGCTGCTCCATTTGCCCTAAAAGGCTTTCGGGAACGCTTTTTGCCTGAACGATGAAAAACTGACTGCCGTTGGTGTTTGGACCTGCGTTCGCCATTGAGAGCGCGCCGTAATAGTTGCGCGCGTCAATGGAAAATTCATCCTCAAAGCTGTGGCCGTAAATGGATTCACCGCCTGCGCCCGTACCTGTGGGATCGCCGCCCTGGATCATAAAATCTTTGATTACACGGTGAAAGATAAGCCCGTTATAGTATCCCTCTTTCGCGTGGGTGGTGAAGCTTTCAACTGCTTTTGGCGCAACCTCCGGGAAAAGCACGAAGCTCATATCTCCCCTGTTGGTCTTAATCGTTGCCTTAATTCCGTCTTTCATTTCAAGCTGATTCATTAATATTTTACCTTTCTGTTGATTTCTTTTATGGTTTCCTCGTCAAATTTAACAACCTTGCGGTCGTATGTAAGAATACCGTTGAGCTCATCCTCAACGTCCGTAACCTGCGTGTAAACGGTTGCGGAAAGTCCGTCCTTTATCTGAGGAATGATCGTCTTTTCAAAGGTTCGCTTATACGCCTTCGTTAAGCTTTCCTTGCTCTTGTAGATTTTATAGCCGAACAGCTTATCGTTGAAGGTATGCCCTTCCACCTTCATTGAATAACCGCCGAATTCGGAAAGAACGTAGGGTCTGTCCCCCGCCTTAACTACGATGGGCGTGAAATAGATATGCTTTGAGATAACGTCTGAATGTCCTCTGTCGTGCCAGCCGGAGGTGGAGTCAACCGTTCTTGAGGGATCAAGCTTTTTGAGCATATCATATGCGATTTTGGAATCGAACTGTCCCCAGCCCTCGTTAAAAGGAACCCAAAGAGCGATACAGGGGCAGTTGTAGAGATGATCTACCATTTCCTTAAGCTCTTCGTAGTAGAGGTCTCTCGCCTCTTTATCAGTCCTATGGAAAGTCTTATAATTCGTATCATCAAGATTTATTCCGATAAAGGGCCAAACGGAGATTTCAAGGCCGTACTTGCCGCCGCCGTTTACCATATCCTGCCAAACGAGGATACCGTTAACGTCACAGTAATGATACCAGAGAAGCGGCTCGATCTTAATATGCTTACGAAGCATATTGAAGCCCAGCTCCTTCATCTTTTTAACGTCATACTCCATTGCCTGATTGCTTGGCGGGGTCAGGAAGCCGTCGGGATAATAGCCCTGATCGAGAAGTCCGTTGTGGAAATAGGGCTTATTATTGAGGAACAGGCGCTTGATCCCGTTTTCATCAGTACCCACCGAGAATTTACGCATACCGAAATATGACTTGATAACTTCTCCGCAGGCTTGGAATCTAACAGTATATAAAAACGGATCTTCGGGCGACCACGCCTTAAAATCTGGCAGCTTGACCGTTTTTTCAGTAGTTTGAACGATCAGCTCATCGCCGCAGTAAATTGAAGTGATCACGTCATTCGTTCCGAAAAACTCGAAGTTTACCTGCTCTTTATCGTAATCGGGAGTTATTTTAACCTTTTCAAGGAAAACCTCGGGCGTGCTTTCAAGCCAAACAGTCTGCCAAATACCGCTTTGGGGGCTGTACCAAATACCGCCGCGATTGAATTTCTGCTTGCCTCTTGAATATTCGTTCGTATCCGAATAGTCCTTTACGGTAACGTTGAGAACGTTTTCGCCCTCAGTGATATGCTCCGTAAGCTCGATAGTAAAGGGAGTGTATCCGCCCCTGTGCGCGCCAACCTCAAAACCGTTTAAATAAACGGTGGCGATCTGGTCAACCGCTCCGAAATGAATGAAAACTCTGCCCTTATTAAAGCCCTCGGGCAGCTCAAATCTCTTTTCGTAATGGAGAAATTCATCGGGTGAAAGCACCCTGTTTACTCCTGAGAGCGGACATTCGGGAGAGAACGGAACGGTGATATCGTATGAAAAGCTTTCAGGCAGAATATTACTGTTTGTAAATTCGCATTTCCAGCTTCCGTTTAGATTCAAATAGCTGTCTCTCACAAATTGCGGGCGCGGATATTCGCTTAAAGGACAAGCCTTATCAAGCGCCTCGCCGTACTTCGTCAATAGCATTTTTACCCCTCCAAATGCCAAATTAAGCTGATTTATTTACTCAAAATAATAGTCAATATCGTTATCGTTGCACCAGCGAGCGATCCTTACTGTTGCATACTCGTTCTGGAACTGCTCAAAGCCCTCTTTAAATTCGGGATAGGCATTGTAATATTTCCAAAACGCTTCAATAAACTCCTCGCCCTTGAGCGGGTGGAGTTCGTTGCTGAGCTTTGCGCTGCACTTGGCATTAACAAAGCTGCGCATTATTTCTTCGTTGCTTATGGAAAGGAACGGAATATAGCCGAGAGATTCATAATATTCTTTTTTTATGTTTTCGTCATCAACATCGGCATTAATATCGCTTATGCTTTCCACCGTATAGGTTTTAAAGGAAAACCAGTATTCAGACGCACCGAGACCGCACTTATTCTTCAGCTCGGAATTGATGATCAGTTTCATAGCTTTTTTACCCCTAACAAATTTTTAGCCGATGGACTTTAAAAGTCCGCCCTTAGAAATGATGTTCTGAATGAATTCCGGGAAAGGCTGAGCCTTATAGCTTTTGCCTGTTGTGATATTGGTGATAACGCCGCTGTCGAAATCGACCTCTACCTCGTCGCCCTCTTTGATATCTCTTGCCGCCTCGTCACATTCAAGGATCGCAAGGCCGATATTGATCGCGTTTCTGTAGAAAATGCGCGCGAAGGTGGAAGCGATCACGCAGGAAATGCCGCTTGCCTTGATGGCTATGGGCGCGTGCTCACGGGAAGAGCCGCAGCCGAAATTAGCCTCCGCGACCATAATGTCGCCCGGCTTTACCTTGTTGACGAATTCCTTATCAATATCCTCCATACAGTGGGAGGCAAGCCAAGCTTCGTCGCTCTTATTAAGATAGCGAGCGGGAATGATAACGTCCGTATCGATATTATTTCCGAATTTATGTACAGTTCCTTTTGCTTGCATAATTACTGACCTCCTAACTTAAAGTGACGCGGGATCGGCGATATAGCCCTTAACGGCTGAAGCCGCCGCCACCGCGGGAGAAGCAAGATAGATCTCCGATTCAACGTGGCCCATTCTGCCTACAAAGTTTCTGTTTGAGGTGGAAACTGCCCTTTCGCCCTTGGCGAGAATGCCCATATGACCGCCGAGACAGGGTCCGCAGGTGGGCGTAGAAACGATTGCGCCCGCCTCAACGAAGATCTCCGCAAGACCCTCTTTGATGCAGTCAAGATAGATTTTCTGCGTTGCGGGGATAACGATAACACGAACGCCCTCGGCAACCTTCTTGCCCTTCAGAATTGAAGCGGCAATACGCATATCCTCCATTCTGCCGTTGGTGCAGGAGCCGATAACGACCTGATCGATCTTGATCTCCTCGATCTCATCGATCGTCTTGGTGTTTTCGGGAAGATGCGGGAACGCAACGGTGGGCTTAAGCGCGCTGAGGTCAACGGTTATCTCGCTGTCATAAACGGCATCCTCATCCGCTTCAAACACCTTATATTCTCTGAGAGAACGTCCGTTAACGTACTCGAGAGTAACCTCGTCCACGGGGAAAATACCGTTCTTAGCGCCGCACTCAATAGCCATATTTGAAATGCAGAGGCGGTCGTCCATAGAGAGATTTTTAATGCCGTCACCCGTAAATTCGAGGCTCTTATAGAGCGCGCCGTCAACTCCGATCTCACCGATAATATGCAAAATAACGTCCTTTCCGCTGATGAAGGGCGCTTTTTCGCCTGTAACTACGACCTTGATAGCGCCGGGAACCTTGAACCAAGCCTTGCCCGTGATCATACCAGCCGCCATATCGGTTGAGCCAACGCCTGTGGAAAACGCGCCGAGAGCGCCATAAGTACAGGTGTGGCTGTCCGCGCCGATAACGCAGTCGCCGCAGGTTACGATTCCTTTTTCGGGAAGAAGCGCGTGCTCGATACCCATATTGCCCACGTCATAGTAGTGGAGAATATCGTGTGCCTTAGCGAATTCACGTACCTGCTTGCAGTTTTCGGCGGACTGAATATCCTTATTCGGCGTAAAATGATCCATTACGAGGGAAATTCTCGTTTTGTCAAACACGGTATTCTTGCCGAATTTGTTCATTTCGTTAATGGCTACGGGCGAAGTAACGTCGTTACCCAGCACCATATCCAGATCAGCTTCGATAAGCTGCCCTGCCACTACGCTGTCAAGCCCCGCGTGAGCGGCAAGTATCTTTTGCGTCATTGTCATACCCATATTTATCACCTACTACCAAATTATATATCTTCCGAGAAGGAATCAGCGCCGCGCTCAAGAGAAGTAACGCCCGTTCTTGCAAGCTCGATAATACCGAAATCAGAGATCACGTTGATGAATTCGTCTATCTGATCGGGTCTTCCCGTAAGCTCGCAGGTTATGCTCTCAAGGGTAACGTCCATAATTCTCGCGCCGAAGCGTCTGTTTACCTCGATAAGCTTGTTTTTCTTCTCAATGCCCTTGGCGCTGACCTTGGCAAGAAGAAGCTCCGAGGAAACGGAATTTGAAAAATCGAGAACTGCTACTTTTTTAACGATCTCAAGCTTAAAGAGCTGCATTTCGATCTGGCGCACCATATCGCGCTCTGTTTCGGTAACGATCGTCATTCTGGAAAATGAGGGATCCTCCGTTTCGCTTACGGTGAGCGATTTAATATTATATCCTCTGCGGCTGAAAAGGCTTGCCACACGCTGAAGCACACCGCTCTGGTTATCAACGAGTACGGATAAGGTCAGTTTATCTGCCATTATGTAACTCTCCTCTCTTAAAACGTAACTATAATATCGTCTGCCGAGCCGCCGGGCGGGATCATCGGAAGAACGTTTGAATCGGGCGAAATGCGGCAATCGATAACCACAGGACCGCCGTATTCAACCGCTTCCTTGATAACGGCGTCTATCTCGTCATTGGTGTTGATACGAAGTCCTTTCACTCCGAACGCCTCCGCTACCTTAACGAAATCCGTTCTTCTGTTGGGATCGGTATCAGCAAAGCGATTGCCGTAAAACAGCTTCTGCCACTGGCGAACCATACCAAGCACCTTGTTGTTCATAATGATCATCACTACGGGAATGTTGTAGGAAGCCATAGTCGCAAGCTCGTTGAGGTTCATATGGAAGCCGCCGTCGCCGGCGAACATAACTACTTTTCTATCGGGTCTGCCGTAAGCCGCGCCCATAGCCGCGCCCATGGAATAGCCCATGGTGCCAAGTCCGCCGCTGGTAAGAAGCGTGCGTGGCATCTTATATTTATAGAACTGCGCAGCCCAAAGCTGATGCTGACCAACGTCGGTTACGATGATCGTGTCGTCGGGAGTATTTCTGTCTACCGCCTCGATGACCTTTTGGGGATTCACGTAATCCTCGATCTGATTCTGAATAAAGGGTCTCTTCCAGCCGTTTATCTCCTCTCTCCACTCAGCATGGGACTGCTTTTCAATACTCTCTGTGAGTACGGGAAGCACGTCCTTAAGAGAGCCGCGGAGATGATAATGGGAATATACGTTTTTATCCATTTCGGCAGGGTCGATATCAATATGTAAAACGTCCGCCTTCGGGGCGAATTTCGTGCGGTTGCCGGCTACTCGGTCTGAGAATCTCGCGCCGCAGGTTATAAGCACGTCGCACTGGGAAGCCGCCTTGTTTGATTCAAATCTTCCGTGCATACCGATAAGACCGGCATAAAGCTCGTGACTGTTATTGAAAGCGCCGAGACCCATAAGTGAAGAAACTACGGGAGCGTCCAGCTTTTCGGCAAACGCCTTTATCTCCTCGCTGGCGTTGGCTGAGATCGCGCCGCCGCCGAGATATATAAGAGGCTTCTTGCAGCCGTTAAGCAGCTTGATGGCTCTTTCAATGCAGCTGTTTTTGGGATATACGTTTTCATCGGGCTGCTGCTTCGGGCAGGGATAGTATTCGCACTCCGCCGCTGTGATATCCTTTGGAATATCAACGAGAACCGGGCCTTTTCTGCCGCTGATGGCAATTCTGAAGGCGTTTCTTATGGTATCGGCAAGCTCCTCAACGTTTCCCACCATAAAGTTGTGCTTCGTGATCGGCATAGTAATTCCTTTAATATCCACCTCTTGGAATGAATCACGGCCGATAAGCGCCGTGCCTACGTTACAGGTTATGGCGACTACCGGGATAGAATCCATATAAGCAGTTGCGATGCCTGTTACCAGATTGGTTGATCCGGGACCGGAAGTGGCAAAGCAAACGCCCACCTTTCCCGTGGCGCGGCTATAGCCGTCTGCCGCGTGGGAAGCGCCCTGCTCGTGAGCGGTAAGAATATGATTGAAAGTGTCGCCGTATTTATACAGCTCGTCAAATATATTTAGAATAGTTCCGCCGGGGTATCCGAACACAGTATCTACACCCTGCTCCTTAAGCACCTCCAGAACGATTTGTGCGCCGTTTAATTTCATAGTATCCTCTCCAAAACTTTTATACACATAAAAAATTTAATATATATTTTAGTATTTTTGTCTGCAGATGTCAAGTTCAAAAAGCTTTCGGAGTATATATTTTATACTTGTAAAATTTAAAGCAATGTTATATACTAAAATTGGAATAAATTTGAGGAGAGTGTATTATGAAAAAATCAAAATTTTTACTTGCCGTGCTGTTGTCTGTTTCGATCGTTTTTCTGAGCGGCTGCGCGAATATTGAAGCATTGTTTGCCGATACAAGCTCCGATTTTTACGAGCTTAAGGCCATTTCCAAAAAAGCCGATATCTATGCTTCCGTTGATATCAGCGGGGATAATATTCTTTTCCTTACCGCAAAAGGCTTGAATGATTATGATCTGACCGTTTTTGACGCGGCAACTAATAAAATTACCGCTGAGAAAAACATAGAGGGGCTTGATCTTGAATACGTTGCCGGAGCGAAATTCAAAAGCGAAAACGAGATCATCGTTTATGATGAGGGAAGTGAAAAGGCAGTCACCTTTGATCTCGACTTAAATCAAACGGGAACTGAGGATTACAAATACGTATACTACCGTGATAACGCCCCCGAATCGAGCCTTTTGGACGATAATTTTGCTTATGAGGATACCTATGCCTTTACCTATGAGGCGAGCAACTATAATTTGGTATTCTACGATGATTTGGATAAAATCTACGTTTTCAACGGCGCGAACGAATCCATATATGATTTAAACGGCAAGAAGATGTTTATGGTTGAATATGAGAATTCGGATAACCACGAAGAGGCCAGCGTTAAAAAGATAAACGTTAAAGATCTTGAAAATAAGCTGTGTATAAACAGTTTTGATCTTGAAAGCGTACCCGCCGGTATTTTCAGCGATATTTTGATAAGTGCGGTCAGTGATAAATACGTTTGCTTCGTAAACCGCATTTCAAACGATATTACGGGCGGAGCTATCTCTATTCCTTATATCTGGAAATATACAGAAGCCCCCAAAAACGAAGCCGCTGATATCAAGATCATGACGGAAGCCGAATTTGAAGCGGAAAACGACAGCATTATCAGCGAGATGAAGAGCAAATACGGCATTGACATAAAATTAAACGAGCCGACGCAGTTCGGTCATGACGTTGAATGCAACGCAGGCACGCTTCAAATCAACGCCGTGCTTTCCGCTCTTGTTGAATGTCTTGATCTTTTCCCCGAAAATTTCGTTAAAGAGATATATAAGGATGCTCCCTATTCAGAGGGCTTTCATATTCATATTGTTGATTGGATAGACGGAGCGGACGCTTACGCAAACGATTTTGCGGATGCGTATGAAATTTGCTTCAGCACCCGTGGTTTCTCCAAAGGTGTTGTTTTCCACGAGCTTATGCACCTTATGGATAACAGAATAATTGCATACTATGATGATAAAGGTATGGATTTTCATGATGAATGGTTTAAACTGAATCCCGCCGATTTTGAATACGGCTCTGAAATAGATTTTGATTTTACCGAGGAGCATTTCGTCAGCTATTATGCTATGACGAATTTTGACGAGGACATTGCCAGCACGTTCCAGGCTATGTATGATGCATATGAGAATGACGGCGATTACAGATTTGAGGATTACGAGCACGTTAGAGCGAAGGTAGATTTGATTTGCGAAGCCATACGCAAGGCATTCCCCAGCATGGCAAACGCGGATAAGGTTTGCTGGGAAAAATACGTTGACTTTATCAAATAGAATTCTTATTTCACAGTAAAGTAAAGAGGCGAACTCTATGCGCAAATTAAGACCGATATTAGCTGTCATCGTTGCGTTATCCATTCTTTTACTTAGCGGATGCGCGGATATTCAGGCGCTTTTTTCTAACACCGATTCCGATTTTTACGAGATAAAAGCAATTTCGGACAAAGCCGAAATTTACAACTCCATCGATATCAGCGGAGATAATATTTTGCTTCTCACCGCAAGCGGTATAGAAAACTATAAGCTGACCGTTTACGATGCGAAAAACAATAAAATAACCGCCGAAGTGATCCTTAACGACTGCCCGCTTGATTTCATTGCAGGCGCTAAATTCAAAAGCGAAAATGAAATAATCGTATATGATGACGGAAATGACGATGCCGTAATTTATGACCTTGCCTTGAATCAAACAGGAACAACGGAATACGTTAATACCGATAATTACGATTCAGCGCCGGAATCCGGTTTACTTAACGATTCCTTTTCGTTTTATGACACCTACGCTTATTTCAATCAGGGAGATAATTGTTATTTCTTATTCTATGATGATCCGGAAAGCGTTTACGTTTTTGACGGCACAGACGAAACGATTTACTGCGCAGACGGTAAGAATCTGTTTACAGAGGAAGTAACGTATTCCAAGGAGAATGACAGCTCAAGCGCAACGGTTTACGTTAAGGACGTAGAAAGCGGGCTTTGCGTGAACAAAATGGAGCTTGAAGATATACCTGGCGATTTGTTCAACAATATACTTGCAAGCGCAATCAGCGATAAATACGTTTGCTTTGCCAACCACGTTTCAAACAATAACACAGGCGGAAGCGAAACCGCTCTTTATCTCTGGAAATATGCCGAGTCGCCGACTAACGAAAAAATTGAAATAAAATCAATGACTGAGAGCGAGCTGCTTGAGGATAACGAAAGAATGATAAGCGAGCTTCACGGTACATACGGCATAAACGTATATCCAAATAAAAAGCCTATTACCGGCTATGACGTTGAGCTTGGCGTACCTCCCATCAGGATAAACAACGCTCTTACCCAGCTTAGCGCCTGCCTTGCTCTCTTCCCCGAGAATTTCATTCAAGAGATATATAAGGATGCGGAATACGTCAATAATTTTAATATTTATATTGTTGACTATATCGACGGCGCAACCGCGTTTGCAATTGACTTTTTAGAGGATTACGAGATTTGCTTTGACAGCCGCGGAGGCTTCTCTAAAACCGTTGTTTTTCACGAACTGATGCATCTTATTGATAACAGGATAATTACGTATTATGAAGAAAACGGCAAGGATTTTATCAGTGAATGGAAAAAGCTGAATCCCGCTGATTTTGAATACGGATCCGAAGTTGATTATGATAACCCCGAGGAGCATTTTGTTAGCTTTTATGCTATGACCACCATTGACGAGGATCTGGCGGACACTTTCCAGACCATGTATGAGGCATATATTTTCGAGGGTGACCATAGATTAAAGGATTACGAGCACGTTAAGAAAAAAGCCGTTTTGCTTTGCGAAGCGATACGCGAAGCGTTCCCCAGCATGGCAAACGCAGATGAGGTTTGCTGGGAGAAATATATTGACTTAAGCAAATAAATTTTTTAATATTGATGAAAGGATATAAAGGAGAAATACCATGCGTAAATTAAAACCGATATTAGCTGTCATCGTTGCGTTATCCATTCTTTTACTTAGCGGTTGCGCAAATATTCAGGCGCTTTTAACAAAAAGCGATTCTGACTTTTATGAGATAAAAGCCCTTTCCGACATTGCTGAATTGTACTGCTCCGTAGATATCAGCGGAGACAACATTCTGTTTCTTACCGCAAGCGGTTTAGATCCCTACGTGCTTTCCGTTTACGACGTTGAGAAAAACAGTATCGTTGCGCAAAAGGATATGGCTGATTCCACCCTTGAGTACATTTCGGGAGCAAAATTCGGCGATAACGACCGTATCCTTGTTTATGACGAAGGAAATGAAAAGGCAATTACATACGACCTCAGCCTTAATGAAACGGGAACTATAGAGTATCCGTACGTGGACTATCATGATAACGCACCTGAAGCAAGCTTTTTTAACGACACTTTTGTTTATGAGGAATCATACGCCTATTCCTACGAGGGTGACGACTATTGCTTAGTACTCTACGATGATCTTGAAAACGTCTATATTTTTGACAGCACAGACGAATCCATCTATGGAGTTGACGGCAAAAAGCTGCTCACAGTTGAATCAACGTATACCGAAAGCAATGATACATGGAATACAAAGGTAAACGTTAAGGATATTGAAAACAGTCTCTGTATAAACAGCTTGAATCTTGGAATTACATCATCGGGTATTTTCAATGATTTTTACAACTCCGCGATCAGCGATAAATACGTTTGCTTTATAAACCGCATTTATAACGACGTTACAGGCGGATCGATCACTACTCCCTATCTCTGGAAATATACCGAATCTCCCTCAAACGAAGCGATAGACATAAAAGCTTTGAATGAGGAAAAAATGCTTGAGGAAAACGAAAAAATTATAGATTCGATCATGGAAAAATACGGCGTTAACGTGTTTATCAATAAAGAACCGCAGTTCGGCTTTAGCGTTGATCTCACCGCGTCCACTCTTCAAGTACACCACGTTCTTACAAATCTTGAAGAATGCCTTGATCTCTTCCCCGAAAATTTCGTTAAGGAAGTTTATAAAGACGCGGAATACGTTAACGGGCTTAACATACATATCGTAGAAAATATTGACGGCGCAAGCGCCTTCGCGAATGACTTTGCAGAGAATTATGAAATCTGCTTCGGTTGCCGCGGATTTAGCAGAAGCGTTGTTTTCCACGAGTTTATGCACTTGATCGATAACAGGATCCAAACTTATTACGATGATAATAATATGGATTTTTACGATTTATGGTGGAAGCTCAACCCCGAAGATTTCGAATATGGCTCTGAAACTGACTATGAGCCTTACGAGGAGCATTTCATAAGCTATTATGCTATGACTAACGTTGGCGAGGATATGGCGGACACCTTCCAGGCAATGTTTGAAGCTTATGAAAACAATGGCGACGAAAGATTTTCGAAATATGAAAACGTCGGCAAAAAGGCGGCTCTCATCTGCGAAGCGATCCGCAGAGCTTTCCCCTGTATGGCAACTTCTAAAGAAGCATGTTGGGAGAAATACATAGATCTTAATAAATAATCATAAATCATTGCCGCAAGGCAGAACGGAGAAATAAAAACATATGAAATTAGGAATCGTAGGACTTCCAAACGTAGGAAAAAGCACGCTTTTTAACGCGATAACAAACGCGGGCGCACAGAGCGCAAACTACCCTTTTTGCACTATTGAGCCAAACGTGGGTATGGTTTCCGTGCCTGATGAAAGGCTCGATAAACTTGCAGAAATGTATCAGCCCGATAAATTTACGCCTGCCACCATTGAATTCGTAGACATAGCAGGTCTCGTTAAGGGCGCTTCCAAGGGAGAAGGCTTGGGAAACAAGTTCCTCAGCCACATCCGCGAGGTAGACGCTGTTATCCACGTTGTAAGATGCTTTGAAAACGACGATATCACCCATGTTGACGGTTCGATAGACCCCGCCCGAGACATTGAAACAATAAATCTTGAGCTTGTGCTTGCCGACCTTGATATACTCTCACGGCGTATCGACAACAAGAAAAAAGCCCTTAAGGGCGACAAAACCATTGCCGCAGAGGTTGAATTCCTCGAAAGGCTTTACGGCGAAATGGAGGAAGGCAAAACCGCGAGATCTGTTGAGATTTCCGAGGACGAGCAGGAATTCCTAAAAGAGGTTTCCCTGCTTACGATCAAGCCGGTTATCTACGCCTGCAATATGAGCGAGGATGATTTCGCAAACGGCATAGACAGCAACAAAAATTTCAATATCGTTAAGGAAATCGCCGCTGAGGAAGGCGCTGAGACGCTTCCCATCTGCGCAGAAATGGAAGCGGAGATCGCAACGCTGGAGGAAGAGGAAAAGGAAATTTTCCTTGCCGATATGGGGCTTGAGAAAAGCGGACTTGACAGGCTTATCAAAAAGAGCTACCACCTGCTCGGTCTTATTTCCTACCTCACTGCGGGCAAAAAGGAAGTCAGAGCGTGGACGATCCGTGAGGGCACAAAGGCTCCTCAGGCAGCAGGAAAGATCCACTCCGATTTTGAGCGCGGCTTTATAAGAGCGGAGATCGTACCCTTTGATGAGCTTGCCAAAAACGGAAGCCTCACCGCTTGCCGCGATAAGGGGCTTATCAGAAGCGAAGGCAAGGAATACGTTATGAAGGACGGAGACGTTGTTGAATTCCGCTTCAACGTATAATTGATAAAAAAAGTTTTCCGATATATAACAAGACGGAGAAAATATGGATCTGCAAAATAAACTGACTGAAGCCGAAATTCTTTCGCTTTCAAAAAACGGAGACAGCGAGGCGCTGAATCACATTATCTCAAAATACAGGCCTTGTGTTGAAACGGCGGTTTCAAAAATATCTGATTCTCCGATCGAAAGAGAAGATCTGATTCAGGAGGGTCTGATCGGGTTACTTGCCGCAATAAGATCATTTGATAATAACCGTGAGACCTCATTTAGCACCTATTGCTACACCTGCATCAACAATTCCCTGCAAACGGCGCTTCGCAAGGTCAACAGAAAAAAAGACGTTCCGCAGAATATTGTGGTTTCTCTTGACGAGGAATTCATTAATTCAAAGAACACCGCCGTCAGCGCGGAGGAATCCTTTTTAGCGCAGGAGAGCGTTTCTCGGCTTACTGATTTGCTGGAAAACGAGCTTTCAGAATTTGAAAATAACGTGCTGAGAATGCACATTATCGGTTGCAACTATAAGGAGATCGCTGAAAAGCTCGGCAAATCACCTAAAGCAGTTGACAACGCCCTACAGCGCATAAGAAAAAAGCTGAAAATGGCCTCATATTAATTATGCAAAAATAATAAAGCGCACCAATCGGTGCGCTTTATTATTTCTTGTTTATAAATTGATAAAAATTAATCTTGACAACTGATAACCGTTATGCTAATATATTTGAGCAGATACGGAGAGGTATCGAAGCGGTCATAACGAGGCGGTCTTGAAAACCGTTTGGCCAAAAGCCACATGGGTTCGAATCCCATCCTCTCCGCCAAAAGAATGAGTACAGCTAACGCTGTACTCATTCTT
>JAFLRY010000007.1:57937-60023 GCA_022511205.1 Eubacterium sp.
AGAACAGTCCGGTGGACTGTTCGATAGCAAGAGGAGAATCCCATCCTCTCCGCCATAAAAAATAGACACGGCTTTTGCCGTGTCTATTTTTTATTTAATGATATCAAAAAGCTCTCTTAAATCCTTTATCTCATAATCCGGGCAAATATCCCCTTCCGTGCCGCCCTTGCGGTTTATCCAGCAGGTATGCAGTCCTGCTTTTTGCGGACCTGCAACGTCATCTATCAGCGAATCTCCAACGAACAATGCTTCGTTGGCACTCACTTTCAACTCCTCTAATATCTTATCATAAAATTCCTTGCGAGGCTTATAGACGCAGAGTGATTCCGATGTGAATACCTTTTCAATTTTTAGGTTGTTTCTTTTAATATCGCTCAAAAGCGGCGCCGTGTCGGTAGTTGAGCCAATTGCTATTATGCATTTTAGTGATAATTGCTCCAGCACTTCACGCGCTTCCGGGAACGCCGTTCTCTTACCGAGTGTATCAAGCATAATATGAACGTCTTTTTTATAATCACCCGATATATTATATATTTCATATAATTCACGCAGATCGATTTCAAAAATCTTATCTTCCTTAACAAAGCTTTCAAGACTGTCCATATGCATTTTATGAAATGCTTTCCACCGCGCGTAAAATTCTTTCGGATCGATATCGTAACGTTCATTTAATGCAAGTATCTCCCCTGCCGCACTGACAGATCCGTTTCCCGTCGAAATCAGCGTTCCGTAAGCATCAAATATAACAGCTTTAATCAAGTCTCTTTTGCTTCCCTTCAAATACTAAAATTCTTTTATCATTGCAATTTCTTCATTTGTAACATCACATTCGTAAACGAAACCGTTTCTTTCATATAACCTTATCGCATTGAAATTATTCTTTTGAACATGAAGACGCATTTGGGTCAAGCCTAAACTTTTAAAATAATTCACAGCAAAATCTATAATACGGCTTCCGATTCCATTTCCGCGGAAATCAGCCGCAACGGCAAAATAGGAAAAATGACCGCAATCATCATTTTTGATTGAAAGAGCACACCCGCCTACAAATTCATTATCAATTTTATACGCAAACGCTTTGCGCTCCCCTTTTCGAATGGGCTCTACCAGCTTACTTGGAATATCCCAAAAAGAGCCGCATCTGTCAAGATCATTGATCGTTAACTCAACGATACTTCCGCTGATTTCTTTCTTCATTGCTTTCCTCCAAAATAACCAATTAGAGTATAACATATCTTTTGAAAAATGCAAATTACACGAAAAAAACGCGGAGGGTAATAAGCCCTCCGCTTTTTTATCTATCAGTTATTCATATTAAACTGCTTTTTTCTGTTTGAAAAAAATCTAATTCCAAACAAAACAGCCAGTGACAGCGTCAAAATAACCAGACACAATCCAACATTGCTATTAATACCTGTTTGCGGAGATTTATCCGAAGCGTCCGGTGTATCCGTAGTATTCGGGTTTTCCGTAATGTTCGAGTCATCCGGAGTGTTCGGGTCATCCGGAGTGTTCGGGTTTTCAGAAATACTCGGATCCTCAGAAGTACTCGGATTTTCCGGATCAGCAGGATCTACAGGATCAGTGGGATCAGTAGGATCAACAGGATCAGTAGGATCAGCAGGATCAGTTGGTTCTACGGGATCGGTAGGATCAACGGGATCAGTAGGATCAACGGGATCAGTAGGATCAGCAGGATCAGTTGGTTCTACGGGGTCGGTAGGATCTACGGGATCAACGGGATCTGCAGGATCAGAGGGATCAGTAGGATCAGAGGGATCAGTAGGATCAACAGGATCAGTTGGTTCTACGGGATCTACCGGCTCAGCAGGATCAACGGGCTTATCAGGAGCAGTGGTCATCTCGTCCGGAGTAGTTGTCGTTTCGCCGGGAGCGGTCGCTGTCTCCTTAGGAGCGGTCGTTGTCTCCTTGGGAACAGTCGTTGTCTCCTTGGGAACAGTCGTTGTCTCCTTGGGAGCGGTCGTCGTCTCCTTGGGAGCGGTCGTTGTCTCCTTGGGAGCGGTGGTCGTCACGTTGGGAGCGGTCGTCGTCACGTTGGGATTGGTCGTCGTTACGTTGGGAGCGG
>JAFLRY010000007.1:60123-63226 GCA_022511205.1 Eubacterium sp.
GGAGCGGTGGTCGTCACGTTGGGAGCGGTGGTCGTCACGTTGGGAGCGGTCGTCGTCACGTTAGGAGCGGTCGTCGTCACGTCGGGATTGGTCGTTGACACGTCGGGAGCAGTATTCGATACGTCAGTTGTACTTGTCGTTTCTGCAGACTTTCTATAAATCACAATCGTATATTCGCCGTCATTCAGCGTGCTTTCGCCGTCGCCATCCGAAACCTTAACAGTGATAACGTTTTTACCTTCCTTAAGAGGTATGCCGTCTGACCAGTCGCCGCTTTTAACAACGACGCCGTTAACCGTAATAATGATATCTTCAACGTCAACCGTAGGCTGCAACTGAACGCTTTCTACTTCGTTGGGTACAGTTACCTGATATTCATATTCATCGGTATCAAACTCCGGATCAAGGTCAAACACTTCGCCCGTCTTACTGTCTTTTACCTGAAGATCATCAAGACCTGCAGTGGTGTCTACTGTAAAGGTAAAAATTGAGAAACCGTGGCGGTTGCGGAATACTATTGTATTATCTTCACGAACGCGTGCGCTTCCGAAATAATTATGAGTTTTTCCGTTAAGATCGGTATGCTCGTGTTCAATGCTGATAAGCGAATTAACACTTGCAAACTTCTCAGTGAACGGGATGGTCATCGGAATATTGAGATCCGTTCCGCTTATGCGGTATTCAGAGCTGTCAATAAGCACGAAATCCTCGCCAACCTCTTCACCGATAACAACGGGAGTGCTCGGGCTGGTGGTGGCGTAAACATGATAATACGGAGTGATCTCAAGCTTTAAAACATTGGGTGTATTGGGCTGATCGTCATACTCAAGCACTTCAACCTTTATCTCAGTTGCGATCTGGAGATATACGTCGTCTTGGCTATCGGATTCAAGAATACCCGCTTCTTCAAGCGCCTGTCTTGCATCGTCTGCGGCAGTTTTTCCGCTTACCTCGTTAAGGATGTTTTCAAGATCATCCTGAGGCAGCACTACGCCGGTATTCTCGAGATGCTCATCCTCAAGACCATCTACCTTGCTGGTATCAACTGTAATTACAGGGGTTTCGATAACAGCATTACTGTCCGCAAGGACAAATGCCGGGTTTACAGTTAAGTGGCAGTGTGAGGTAACGGTAAATACGCCGTCGCTGCCGGAAACTTTAATACAATCCGAACCGTCGCCTGTAACAGTGCCGTCATTCATAATGGTAACGGTTTTGCCGTCATCATCAATAAAGGTAAGACTTACCAAGCTGTAGTCCGCCGTTTGAGGAACGGCAGTAACTGTGAAGCTCATAACGTCCTCTGAAAGCGTTTCAGGCTCTATTTCAAGAGTGCCGCCAAAGGCTTCGAGAGCAGTGAGCTTAATATTTCCTACCTCGCCGGTGGTGCGGTCTACGGTGAGATATTCGCCCGCGAGATAGCCTGCGTCATCAAAATGGTCTTCGCTATTAAATTCAACGCTTAAATCAGCCTTGCCGTTCTTGAGAACGGTGCCGCCGCTTACCGTAATGGTAGCGTTATGCGCTTTGTACTCATCATCAGTCATACGGAAAGTGTTTTCGGCGCTCTTAAACGTGCCTTCGGTAGCGGTAACAACAGGCGGTTTTTCAGCTGTGGCGCGGGTAATTGAAATGTTATGACCGTTATCGCTTATCAATTCGCCTCCGGAAATATTTACCTTAACGTTTCCGTAATATCCGTCACCCTGCCCGTCTATCACGATGGTGGAGCCGTCGAGATTCATACCGCTTGATCTTACTCCGGGGTCTTGATCATATTCGGAGACTGCGCGCAGAGTACCTCCGGAAATATTGATCGTACCGCTCTTGATACCGATAGCGGAAGCTCCCTCAAGGTAGGCATTGTCGGAAATATTTATCTCACCGTTTTGCGGCTGATAGATAGCAACATCTCTTGATGTAACCTTTGCGCTTCCGCCAAGATTAATTGTTGTGTACTGAGTTAAGTTTGTACCCCAGCCCGAGAAAGCAGTTCCACAATCAGTGATTTCACCGCCAGTCATAGTAAACGTGGTTTTGTCATAAAGCAAACCGGCAGTAGCGCAATTTTCGATCGTTCCGCCAGTCATTTTAAATACGGAATTATCTCCGGTATCAGGATCTTCAGAAAGAAAAACACCGGTTGTATAGCCATTTCCTATGAGCTTGCCGGACTTCAACTCTGTTGTTCCGCCCCAAGGCATATAAACGCAATAGCTGTCCTTTCCTGATAAGGATGATTCTGCGGTGATTGTACCCCCATCTATTACAACGGATGAATCTTTATCGTATAAACAAACCGCAGGTACACCGGCTTTGGGGCCGGTTACATACACGTCTGCTCCTTCACTCAGCGTTAATGAACCGAGAACATAGATGCCATAATAATTTCTAATGTTCGTAAATTCAATTTTACAGTCTTCAAGCGTAAGCGCATTACTAAAATATACCATTAGAGGATATTCTCCGTTGCCTACGATCTTACCGTTTTTGATTGTTAAATCTGCCGAGCCACCTTGATTATTGTATACGGTAAACGCTTGATTAAGCGAATCCAGATCAAGCGTATGCCCACCAAGATCTAAAATACCGGTGTGGCGGCCAAAAAGTTTATCTGTAGCAGTGTAGTCATTTAAAAGCTCAACTGTAACGCCTTCCTGATCTTGGGCGGCGTCAAAAGCTTCCTGCAAATCTGTGTAAGTAACGTCGCCAATTCTTGCAACTACGCCGTCGTCCGCAGCAAATACTGCATGCGGAAGCATACCAAGCAGCATAATCAACACCAAGAATACAGCAAACAGCTTCTTCTTCATTGCAATTCCTCCTAAAATTAATTATTTTTATTTAAATAATATAAAAATTTAATATAATTTTCTATAATTATATAATTATTTTATATTTTTTTAATAATTTCCAACAAAATCTCCGTACTCAACAGTAAACAAGACGCTTCCAAAAACAGAAGCCTCCGCAAGCCGTAAGGCGGCACACGAAATTTGGAGCCACGTCTTCGAGTCTCTCTTATTGTATGAAAAAAGCAGATACGGTAAAATCCGTATCTGCTTTTTTGGCGCAGAAGGAGAGACTCTCCTCTTGCTATCGA
>JAFLRY010000070.1 GCA_022511205.1 Eubacterium sp.
TTATCGAAACGCCCTGATACTTGAATTTTCCACGCTTATAAAAATAAATGCAAGCCTTATCATTCGCTAAATACTGCTTGATTTTATTTGACGAAGTGTTTGTCGTGAAGTAGATTTCATTTCCGTCTATTTTACGAGGCGCAAGCATTGCTCTTATAACGGGATAACCCTGCTCATTGACAGAGGCAATAAACGCCGTTTTCTGCTCGGATATGAATTGAAAGATTTGAGTTTTATCCATTTTTCACCGTTAATTTACCGTTTATCGTATAATATTATAGCATATTACTGTTATCTAATCAATCGCTTGGGTGGAAACAATCCGTTTAAAAGCGTTTTTCGCTCTTAATAGTACTTATTTTTTTCAAAAAACAGAGCCTATTCCGTTATGGAATAAGCTCTGTTGTCGCAATAAAAATATCGATTAATCCTGAACCTTTTCGAGAACAGCCGTCAGCTTAAAACCGTCGAAGTCGCCGGGAATCTCCATGGTAAGATAGTTGCCGTCGCGCTCGATATTGATCGGGTCGTCGCCTAAGCTGTCGGAGTAGAACTCAATACCGTCTGCCGTCATACCCCAAATGCCCGTAACGTCGTCGCCGTTTATGTGCGCGCGTGCGATGCCGTCGGCGCTCGTTACGAGCTGAAAGGATTCCCTGTAAAGTCTGCCGATACCGGGAATGGAGTGATCGTCGATATTGAAGGGATTCCCGTCATTAACGCCCTCCACGTAGAGCTGATAGGTCAGCCACACTTTGTTGTTGTACGTCGCCGTGCCTTCCACATTAGGAAGGTTCACCTTCTGATCGCCGTAGGTAATCGTCATCGATTGCGTCGTGGTAACGCCGTACGTCTGATTATCGTTTTCTTTATAAGTGAAAGAAGGATGATAGGTTGCGGCAAGCTTGCCGTGCTTGAATTTGTATGTCGTATTCCCATAGGAAGACTGCTCTATCAGCTCGTAGCCCTTGTTGGCGCTTTCGTAATAGAACTTATCGAACATGGACGCCATCACGGTTAAGCTCTCTACAATTTCGCTTGCAACGTCGCCGTGATTGAGAGACATTTGCCACTTGCCGTCTTCGTCCTTCGTGTACCAAACGGAATAGTCGACCTCCGTTGCCGAGATATATGCTACTCTGTTCATTTTCTCCGCCATTGCCTCCAACTCTTCGGAACCTCTCTGAACGGTAGCCTCTATCTTCATATACTGCTTGCCGTCGGCAATTACGTACGTCGTTTTGGTTGTCAACTTATCATTCGCACCTTCCGTGAAGAATTCGCCCTCGTTTATCGTCTCGGTCTCGATCTTCACGTTCTTGAAGTTGCCTGCGCTGAACGCCGCCGCCCATTCCCCGGCAGTAATTTCCTCGCCATTCACATTAGCGGCATCGCTGCCGCATGCCGTGAGCCCAATACAGAGCACGCACGCAAGCGCAAGGGAAACAACAGATGCAATTAACTTTGTTTTTTTCATTCCTCTCTCACCTTATCTATGAAAGTTTTATATTTTTATTATACCCTCACCCCTTGATTTGTCAAGTTTTTTGTGTATGATTCAAGGGTTCTTGATATTCGCCTGTACAACCGTGTTACAGCAAGTGGCAAGGCAACAAACAAAGTTAAGCGTAACCTTCGTCTGATTTTGAGGTTTTATTGTTTTTTATCCATTCGTTTGACAAAGCCTTTTTCAATCAATTCCTCAGTTGTTTCATAAGGGACGGTGTAATCGACGTACGCACACTCGGGTAAAGGCTCTATGCCATTTTGTTGCATTGCTTCGACAATCAACGGCTTGGCGATATTCATTCGCTTGTTGTTCTTTAAGCGTATCAATAGCGGAGTCGCCGAGTACTTAGCCGACTTTTTCGTAGCATCTTCGATTGGATACTTATCGGTATAACCTGCAACGTTAAGCGCCAGATACAAACACAACGTCTTACCGCGGAATATGAGCTTCGCAATTGTTTTTCTGCCGTATCTGAACGTTTCGTGCTTCCAGCTGACGCGGCAGTGGATTTTTTCGTAAGAGAGTAGCTCGTTTTTAATATCGGAGTAGCGACTCTTGATTTGGTCGTCAGCCTGAACCAAATGCGCCGTAAAGCTCTTTTTATAACGAGGCGCACTCTGTATACCGACGGCTGCGACGCCGGCGGCTACGGGTTCGATATGTGTTACCGGTGTTTGAGGCGCTTCCGCTATCGTGGGCGGCACGTTTTCGGCAGGCGTTTGGGTCGTCGCTTGCTGCTTATTTGCCGTTTGCAAAACAGCTTGCGGTTGAGAGTTCGTATTTTCCGTTGCCGCCGCTTCTTTGCTTTCTTTTTTGCGATTCCTAATAATCAACAGCACTATAAATAAGATAATCAATATCGCGATGAGCAATACGATCCACCACCACCAAAAGAACGAAGCGCCATTTGCTTCCACAGTAATCGTAAGCGCGATAGTAACCGTTTCGTAGTTCTCTGTATCACTCGGCGTGAATGTGGCTGTAAAAGTCCGCTGACCGGCTTTGCCGACTTTCGTGGT
>JAFLRY010000071.1 GCA_022511205.1 Eubacterium sp.
GGCGGGGCGTTACTCTCTTTCGTGTTGCGCAAGAGAGTAACCAGAGAAAGCAATTTAGGGGGAGTGAGCGTGATACGCTCAAGTCCCCCTAAAAACCCCCTTTTTTTATTGCGGCGCGCGCACTTGCGCGCACAGCGCCGCAGGGAGTGTAAAATCTACCAAGTTCCGTAAAAATACTTTTTGATATTATCCGCATCGGGATAATTTATTTTATCGATCAAATCGATTACCTCGCTCACGTTATATTCCACGTCGATCGGTTGAACTTCAGCGTTTTCTTTTTCAATTTTCAGAATACCGCCGCGGGCAATGTTTTTATCCCGAGCGGGGCAACCGAGCGAACCGACGTTGATATATAATTTGTCACCCTTACAAATATTTCTGCAATGGTCGTGTCCGTATAAAATGATATCACTATTGACATCGGCAAACATTTTATTTAAATCGTCAGCAGACGGATTCATTTTATAGCTAATATAATGCCCGTCGGTATCCATACAGGAGTGCATAACGGATACGTTAAAGCCCTCGCAGGTAATATCGGTTTTGTAGGGCAAGCCTTTAAGAAAAACAATTGATCCCGCTGATAATAAGCTATGCTCCCATTTGTGGTGCTTCATTTCCTCAAAGCCCATATTTTCCTCGTTTGGATATTCGCTCGGCATTCCCTCAAGCAAATATTTCTCGTGATTTCCGCGCACGGCAATTAGATTTGGAATTTGCATCATATATTGAACGGTTTCTTCGGGGCACGGACCGATGCCGATTATATCACCGCAACAAATGATTTTATCACAATTCATTTGATTCAGTTTTTCAATTACGGCTTTAAGCGCCGGCAGATTGTTATGTATATCTGTAATTACTCCAAGCTTCAAAGTATTCACCTGCTATTTATAATTCAATATCGACCCTGTAATCTTCATCGATCAAAACGTATTCCGCGTTGTAGCGGGCACATTTTTCAAGCATTTGTGCGTTGTCACGGAGTACCGTTTCCAAGGTGCAATCCTCATCGTCGCCGCGGTTTTCAATAACGCTTGCAAATTTTTTGATATCGCCAAAGTGCTTTTTAATATACCTTTCGCTCATTACGAGGCAATAGAATCTGATTTCGTTCAGATATTCTTTTTCAAAATCCTTTGCCCAATCAAGGGGAATATAGCAACCCTCAACGATGAAATTTTGCTTGTTTTCAATGGCTGTCTTTATCATTTCGCAAACGATCGGCCATAAGTAGGAGGTCAATAATACATCATCACTCATAGGAGTGAGCGTAGTATTTCCGCTGCGGATAAGTCCCATTTTCAAGTGATCTATGGATAAGTAAGGATATTTATACTTTTCAAGGAGCTTTTGCGCCAGTGCCGTCTTGCCCGTATGGGACGCGCCCGTTATTAAAACAATCATTTTTCCTCCGATACAGCGGCGATCATAAATTGATAACCGCCGATTTTGACCTCAAATGCCTTATCTCCCCACAGTTGAACAGTTAGCTTGGTTGGGTTCAGCGCCAGATGATTTTCATATATTTGCTGAATTTGCTCGGTTGGCACGGTCATATAGATTTCAACTCCGCACCCGATATGGGGAAGCTGATTATCAGAAACGTATCCGTCCGTGATACCAAGCAGAACGGAGTTGCCGCAAAGTGATACACCCACCAAAGGATCGCCGCTTTCAGGGGTTTGTGAGAAATCAATATTCCACCCGGCGGCGGCAAATTCCTCTGCCGCCTTGTAGGGGTCTATACAAGCAAGAATCGGTC
>JAFLRY010000072.1 GCA_022511205.1 Eubacterium sp.
CGTCGACCTCCTGCGTGACAGGCAGGCGTTCTAACCAGCTGAACTACCGGGCCGTTTGCTTGCATAGGGTATTATACGAAATTGTTTGGATATTGTCAAGTTAATTTTTAAAACAATCTTTCAAAAAGTTTGTTTTTTCACCTTATTGATTGCCTTGAGAAAAGATGATATACTGTATTTATCATTAAAAAAGGGGAATCGTTATGAAATACGCATACGTTAACGCCGTTCTACTTGACGGCACGGAAAATATGGAGCCGAAAACCGGTCTTGCCGTACTCACAGACGGTGAGCGAATTACTGATATTGTACCTGATAATACCGATCTTGCGGGCTATGAGGTTATTGATTTAAAGGGCAAATATCTTATGCCCGGGCTTATCAATATGCACGTTCATCTGCCATCCAGCGGCAAGCCGTCAAAGAAGCAGACGGACGCTAAGAAGCTGGTAAAATTCGCTCTTATGAATAAGCTTACCCGCAAGCTGCTTCAGACTATCTGCGAAAACAGCGCTAAAACGGAGCTTTACAGCGGCGTTACCACGCTTCGCACGGTGGGGGGCGTTGAGAATTATGATACTATTATTCGTGATAGGATAAACAGGGGAGAAATCGTTGGGCCTCGTATTCTTGCTTCCAATTATGCCGTGTCGGTAGTCGGCGGACATATGGTGGGCTCCGTTGCTCTCGGCGCGCAAAGCGTTGAGGAGACGAAAGAGCTTGTAAGAAAAGTAGCAAAGGATAAGCCCGATCTTATTAAGATCATGATTACGGGCGGCGTGCTTGATCTTGATGAAAACGGCGAGCCGGGTCAGCTTAAAATGGGCGAAGAATACGTTAAAGCGGCTTGCGATGAGGCACATGAGCTGGGATTAAAGGTTGCCGCTCACGTTGAAAGTCCCCACGGAGTTCTCGTTGCCCTGCAAAACGGCGTTGATTCCATCGAGCATGGCGCGGAGCCAACCGAGGAGATCATTGAGGAATTCAAGAAGCGCGGAGCGTGCCATATCACAACGATTTCTCCGGCGCTTCCCTTTGCGTTTTTTGACCGAAGCGTAAGCAACGTCAGCGAAGCGGCGCAGAAATGCGGTAAGATCGTGTTTGACGGTATCGTAAGCTGTGCCAAAGCTTGCTTAAAAGAGGGGATACCCGTAGGTCTCGGAACGGATACGGGCTGTCCGTTTATTACACACTACGATATGTGGCGCGAGCTCGTTTATTTTCAGGAATACTGCGGCGTTTCAAGCGCCTACGCGCTTTATTGCGCAACCCTTGGCAACGCCAAACTGCTCGGACTTGAAAACAAAACGGGTAGCATAGAAAAGGGTAAATGCGCCGATTTCATCGTTGCGGACAGTGATCCCCTTGCCGATTTGGAAGCCCTCAGAAATCTTCATATGGTTGTCGCCCGCGGCAACATTATCCGTGAGCCGAAAATTAAAAAATATCTCAACGTTGAAGCGGAGCTTGATAAATTCCTGCCAAGGAATAAGTAACTTTATTCTAAGATTAGACTAAAAAGAATTTTTGCGCCTATCGGCGCGGATAAAATATGTTTATTATTTAAAATTGCCACTGCCGTGGCGGCGTATCATTCTTTTGAGTCGCAAAAGAACGATACCAAGAAAACGATTTAGGGG
>JAFLRY010000073.1 GCA_022511205.1 Eubacterium sp.
CAATACTTGCAAAGGTGCTTGCAGGTATCGTACGCGCCGATATCGTTGCCGAGGAAACAGGCGCAGGCGCCCCGCTGGCCCTTGCGTTTCGGCATATTCAGCTTAGTATGCAGGGCGGTTTCATAGGTGCTTTTTGTTAAGCAGCCGTCGCAGTCAACACCGTAGGGCCTCAGCTCGTCGCCCTCCGCACAAGCCTTGATTGTTATTCCATATTTTTTGCCAATCTCCGCAAAGGCTTTGCCTATTTTAATGCGTTCCGCCTTGCTCACCTCTCTTACCTGAGGGAAATTATTGACCACCTTTTTGTACAGATCAATAAAGCTGATCACGCAGGTATGGGTGTACCCCGAAAGCTCCTCCGCCATTTTTTCAAAATTTTTCAGGTGAAAATCAAGAGAATATTTTTCGGTTATGAATATAGGATCGTATCGCCAACCCACGCTGTCAACACCTACGGTTTTCGAAAGCGTTTTGAAATCCTCTATAATCTTAGCCTTATCGGGCACGTTGGGCTCGATTTCTTTTCCGTAGGGCGTTATCGTCACGAACCAATACTGACCGTAGGGCTTGAGTATATCCATATGCTCGAGCATCGGCGCGGGATTTTTCGTGCAGAAAGCAATCAGATCAACCACCTTTGGATCGATTCTGTATTTCGTTACGGCAGACGGATTATACGGGTTGCGCACCAAGACGTAGCCCTCTTTGATTCTGTTCAGAAACCACCTTGAATAAAAGGCGGGTATATCCGTTCTCATTCCTGTTTGTAAGATCATATCATTCCACTATTTTAATCCTATCTTTATTGATCGGTTTTGATTGGGGCGCTTCGCCGTCAATATATCCGAGAATTACAAAGCACCTTGCGATATAGTTTTCGGGTATATTCCACTTACATAATAAAGCCTTACCTTGCTCATTGTCAAAGGTTTGTTCCGCTCTTGAGATAATGCAGGAGGATATGCCGAGCTCAGTCGCCTGCAGAACGATATTTTCCGCCGCGCAAAACGCATCGGGAATACTGAACAGAAAATTTTTCGGTGCAAAAACACATATAACGGACGGCGCATCATAAAAGCCGTTTTGAATGTTTTTATCATCGATAACGCTCGGCTGTTCTTTAGAAACGAAAGAGCCGATCAGCTTGCTTCTGTCAAAACTCTGCATATTCATAATTCCGATTTCTTTGCAAAGCTCGGCATTATGAACGCCAACTAACATCGTACCCTGCCTTCCGCCTGCATTCGGTGCGCAAACGCCCGCTTCAAGGATTTTTCCAATCGCTTCCTTCGGTATCTGCTCACTTTTGTATTTTCTAATTGAACGTCTTGCTTTAATTATATCAAGTAATGCCATTATACTATCTCCTTCCA
>JAFLRY010000074.1 GCA_022511205.1 Eubacterium sp.
TTGCTCCCTTCATCTCGCACTGCGAGCGGTCGCAAACGAACCCCTAAAAACCCCCTCGCTATTGCGGCACGCGCACTTGCGCGCACAGTGCCGCAGAGAGCATTATTTAAAAGTCGTACCCTCGGCGCAGTGCGCGCAAGGGCGCGCGCCGAAAAAAGAAAGGGGATTTTTAAGGGGACTATTGAGCGTTAGCGAAATCTCCCCTTGAATTGCTTTCTCTGGTTACTCTCTTGCGTAACACGAAAGAGAGTAACGCCCCGCCGCGGCAGCGGCAAAATATAAAAAATTCAAACCATTTAGCCTGCCACGCCAGTGGCAAAAGAGATTTAAATAAACGCCCTGCGCCTGAAGGCGCATAACGCTTTCCCACCACAGCTGTGGCAAAATATTAAATAATAATTAATTTTCCCTCCACGGCAGTGGAAAAACATAATTAAAAATCTTTGTATCTATTGAAAAAAGCAGTCTTATATAGTAAAATATATAAAAATTAAAACGGAGGACAAATTATGAAAAAAGTTGCGATAATTATGGGTTCAGACAGCGATCTGCCCATCGTTACCCCCGCTATCAAACAGCTTAAAGAGCTTGGCATCGAAACTGAGGTTCGGGTAATGAGCGCCCACCGCACGCCCAAGGAGGCTCAGGCTTTCTCTGAAGCGGCAATCGAAAATGGATTCGGTGTTATAATCGCCGCGGCAGGAATGGCTGCCCATCTGGGAGGAGTGCTTGCGGCTTCAACAACACTTCCCGTCATCGGAATTCCTTGCTCCGCTAAGGTGCTGGATGGTATGGATGCTATGCTTGCAACGGTAATGATGCCTCCGGGAATACCTGTTGCCACCGTTGGCGTAAACGCCGCCAAGAACGCGGCTTTGCTTGCCGCTGAAATTCTTGCGGTTGGCGATGAAACGCTGATGAAAGCGCTTCAGGATATGAGAAAAGAAATGGCTACCGCCGTTATCGAAAAGGATAAGGCGCTCCAGGAAAAAATAAAAGAGATATAACAGGAGATTTAGCGTGATAAATCACGCAAAATCAAATTATATTGCCCTCAAAATTTGCCTATGGCATAATTTTGAGATGGCTGAAATTCACAT
>JAFLRY010000008.1 GCA_022511205.1 Eubacterium sp.
CGCTAAAAGCTTTTCCTTCCCTCCCTGCAGAGCAGGGAGTTTTCTTTGTCACAAAGAAAAACGGCGGGAGAAAGCTCCCGCCGTAATCGTTTTTTACTTATCGTTCAAAAGTGATCGTTTTGGTCTCCCCTGCCGCGAACTCGACGGATTGTGCTTTGCCGCCGTAGAGGCGGATTTCTATTGTCTGCGCCTTATCGCTGGTAACGGTGAGCATTACGCTTTCAGCATTCCATTCAATATCAACGCCAGCGTTCGTTCTCGCGCGTAAGCCCTTTATGCTTCCGTTTTGCCATTCAGCCGGCAGCGCGGGCAGAGCCTCGATAACGCCCGTGTTTGAATAAAGGAGCATTTCATCAATGATGCCAACAGTGCCGATGCCCGTATCTGTGCAGTAAACGTTTGAGCCTCTGTTGGTGTTGTGATCCGTCATCATGGAGGTGTAATAGATCTCACTGCTCATCAGCGTATATAGCGAGAAATAGGCGGAATCGGCGTTCTTGAGCCTTGCGCCGACCAGCGCCTTATGCACCCAGCCGTGGGAAGCGGTATCGTCCTGCCCTTGATTTTCTCTGTTTCTGTTCTCGATCGCGATATTGCAAGCTTCGGTGAGCGCCGCATTATCCTGCGTTTCGTAAGCAGGCCAAGCGCAGTAAAGATGGCTGATGTGGCGGTGGGCGTTGTTTTCCTGATACTCGTTCATCGCCCATTCGCACAACGCGCCTGTATCGTCATACTTATAATCAGGCAGAAGCGAGATAAGGTTTTCAAGCTTTGCGATCCTTTCCTCGTAACCCGCGTTTTTAACGACCTTTTCCATTGCGATCGTCATATTAAGCCCGTCTCTTGCGGCGGAAATATCCATGGTGGCGTTGGCGGTTATGGTGGAGCTGTAGCCCTGCGGCGCGTTTTCGGGTGAATAGCTTGGAATTATCAGATACTTTTCCCCCTCGTTAAGGCTCGTTTTGCCCTTTTCATAGCAGGCTTTTCCGTTGATATCCGTAAAGTATTCGGGCGTGCAAAGCTGTTCCCAGAAATTCGCCTGCTTCGTGAGAAGCGGCAGAAGAATATCCTTTTCAAGATCGAGAGTTTCGCCCTCATACTTGATCTGCGCGTTGCCGTAGCACTGCCAGAATTCGTAGATCGGCAGAAGCATCCAGCTTGCGCCGGCGTTCCAATACTGGAACGGATACCACCTGCTGTATTCAACCATCATTGCTCTGTCGCCGTCCGTATTAACGGGAACTTGGATAGCGTTAGTCATACCGTAGGTCTTGGCGGCGTTTTCCTCCCAGTCGGGTATCTGGCGCAAAACGAATCTTATGAAGGCCACTCCCGCATCATAAACGTTGCCTGTGTTCATACCGGAAGCCTGCAGATTAACGTTCGCGTCCATAGTGTAAATCGATCTCCAGCCGGGATTCCAGTCTCCCGTCCACATACCCGAAAGTCTCGGCGAAAGCGAGCCCGCGCAACAGATCTGGGCGTATCTGCCCTGATTGTAGGCGCGTTCAACTATGGCGCTCTGTAGGCTGCCGCTCTTTTGCTGGAGCTTTATCAGCGCTTCGTTAGAAAGCTCCTTGTTGTCGTCATTGCCCAAGTCGAAATCAACCGCGTTGAACATGGCGGAATGCTTTTCTCTGTGGGGCGCAAGGGCCTTATCGTAATCGAATTTGCCGTCAGACGAATACTTTTTCGCAACGGCGTTCGTATCGGCATATATCTTATTCAGCAGATCGTATTGCTCGCAGGATCTGAAATTATCGTATGCGCCCATATTGTGGGTACGGTCTGATTTCGTGATGAGATACACCTCGGAAGCGTTCGTGACTTTTATGCCAACGTTTTGGTCTGCGCCAACGTTCTGCGCTTCGTTCGTATCATCGAGAACAACGCGTTCTTTTTCACCGTCAACCACGATAACCTGCGTTAATCCGCAGTAGCCGCCGTTTTTGAGCTCGCTTTCCTCGTATGAGGGATAATGGGCGATCATGGCTATGTAATTGCAGTCCTCGTCAACGAGCTTTTTATACTGCATATTCACTTCATCGCCCTGACCGAAGCGGCTCATCGCCGAGCAATCGTCTATAGACAGGGTCATATTGATTTTTGCGTCCTTGTCGGACTGTGTGATCTTCGTGATCGTCACGTTATCCTCGCGGGAGCTGAAGGTAGTTCTCTCCCAAGTGCCGTTTTTATCGGTGTATTTCACGCCTACCTCGGCGGTTTCATAATCCGTCCAGCGGATGTAGTTTTTATAGAGATGCGATTCCATATTCAGCCTGAGCTGATGGGATGGATGAAAGCAGTAGAAATAGGTGCTGTTTCTGCCGTTTACGTCCCATGTATCGTCATAATTGATTACCGCCTGCCTTGCCTGCTCCAGCTCGGCAGTTACCTCGTCGGGCGTATATCGAGGATCTTTAGACGGCATAATGAAATAAATATTCTGGTAGATCAGCGTTTCGCTATAGGGCGAGCCTGAGCATACAACGCCGTTTTCGCCGTTGCCGCTGACCATTCCGTCTCGCCAATGCTGCTGTTCCCTATCACTTGAGGGATAGAGCGTTACTTCCGTAAACTCCGTAGAAAAACTCTTTTTATCGTCGTTATTGATCATTGAGGGATCACCCGCTTTCTTTAAAATAACAGTTCCCGCAAACGCTCCGCCTGCCAATATCAGGCACAGGGCAACGCAAATTACGGATAAAATAATTTTTTTTGCCTTCATTTTTATCACCGCTTCTATTTTACAATAACTGATCGCAGATTAACACGACATAAATCTTTACAATATGTCGTCCGTATGATAGAATATTTTCGGTGATACTATGATTACTTTTAACTGGAATGGATATGAATTTAAGATAATCCAATACGGCAGCGGTATTTTTGAAAGGGATATGGCGGGGCATCGCCATTCAAAAAACAGTTATGAGCTTCATTATATAACGGGAGGCAAAGGAAAGCTGACTACGGACGGCAATTCCTACGAGCTTTCAAAAGGTGATTTTTTCGTCACGGGCCCTGACGTATATCATCAGCAATCCACGGACAAAAACGATATGCTCAGCGAGATTTATATTTACCTGCAAAGCAGCGATAAGAAAACGAACAACGCTTTTGTTTCCGCCTTTTTATCAACGCATTTTTACTTTTGCAAAAACTATGAACTGCAAAAATATTTTGAAATGATATTGCAGGAAAAGGAAGAGCAAAAATTGGGCTTTGAAACAGCAATAGGCGCATTAATGCAGCTTTTGCTCACGCATATATCAAGAATATATCTCCCGCCGATCAGCGGAGTTGCGGAGGATGGCGGAAATCTTATCGATAAGCGCTTTTTCATCATTGAGCTTGCGTTTATGAACGATCCGGAAAAGCTGACGCTTTCGCAGTTATCCGAATCAATAGGCGTTTGCGAAAGGCAGACCCAGCGGCTTTTAAAAAAGTATTACGGCAAATCCTTCACGGAGAAAAAAGAAGAAGCAACTACACGTTAAACCAGTGTTATATAGAACCAAAACAACCCTCTACCGGAAAGACTCACGGAAACGATTCAGCTACTGAATAAAAATCGAACTGATCCCGCATAAAAAGCGAAATCAGTTCGATACAAATTAAATTATCAAAATAAGTTGGTTTAATCCTTTATAAACACTATGGGTCGTAATTTATTATAATTTATCATATTGTAAAATCAAGATAATAATAAATACTGTGAGAATTTATTAGATGAAATATTACAAATGTATAATCACCCGGCTCCAAACCTTCCGGAAATTGCATAGCAAAATACCCTTCTTTTGATGACCATATTATGGGATAATTGCCTTCCTCTCCAATCTTGTTTCCGTCGGCATCTAACAATTTGCCACCTTGAAACCAATTACTCGATTCTTCTTCAGTTAATTCTCTTGAATAATGAAATTTGCCCGAAATCCCTTTATCATATTCTATTCCCCAGTTATGTGGATTATCAGGTTCGTCATAGCCATCAAAGAATATTTTATAATTATCAACTATAATTTCTAAATCATAATTTTGAGTAACAGTTACAGAATTTTCGGAAGCAGTAGTTTTCTCAGAATTATTCTCCGTCCCTTCAGTAAAAGAATTCTGAGTGTTTTCACTGTTTATAACTGAACCTATTTCTATTGTATTCTCTTTAGTAGTTGTGACATTTTGTATAGTAGTCTTTCTAGCATTAGTACTTGGTGCAATTGTTTTATTAGTGGTAATTTCATCTTCAGTATGAGGGATTGTAGTTGTATCTCTTCCTTGTGTTGGTGAAAGTATTAAAACAATAGTTTCTCCTTTTTTTACAATACTCCCATATTCAATTGATTGCATTTTCACATAATCGTTTCTTGAAAAAGTTTGCTCACTAACCGGTACGGCATATAAATATGATTCGTTTAGTTTATGTTCCGCTGAAAAGAATTCCAATCCTTCAACATATGGTACTGAAACATAATCTTGCATAAATAGATAATTTCCGCCAAGTAATAAAAGTATAAAAATACAAATGCTTGCTATGCCACATTTCTTTCCATTGGATAAATTAGGAAAGAACCAAATAATTATTGCAAATAATAATGAAACTATCGATAAAATAAGACCTATTTCATTACTTAACATATATAGAATTTTCATAACAAAGCACCTAAAATTGCAATTTTTTATTATTTTACTATCACATAGACCAGCAAACAAACAACTGTACAAATAATACTTAAATTAAATAAATAATAAAGCAAGTAAAACCATAACCACTTTACTGGATTTTTTGCCTTGTAAAAAAAGAATCAAGTAGAACTGAAGTGAGAATCTAATGTTAAGCAACAAAAACAGGCACGGCATAATCGCCGTGCCTTAGTTTATATTGTGTAATCACTTACTTGGGCTTCAAGAGCCTGCTTTTCTTTTTTCAAATCTTTAATTGTTTTATTCTGACTGTTGATTTTCTTTTGCAAGTAAGAATAATGTGTACTGAGTCTTTGAGCCGCCTCCGCTTGCGAAACCATAAAAATATTTTTCACAGGTTCATGAAATTCTATAGCATTCATTTTAGAATCAAAATAAGCATTTGGTTGCTCAACAGGCGTTAATCCGTTCACACTGAGAAAATCCACAAAATTTTCATAGCGCTCCTTATGCCCCCTATATACTGAGGTGAAATCCGTTTCCCTATATACTTCTTTTACGCTCTTGGAAAAATCAAATTCATTTTCAGGTATATATGGAATATTGTGGTAGCGCGCCAGCTCCAACACTCTTGCATCAGTTGCAATAACTAATGCGGGAGTACCTGCAAGAATCGCGGCAACGTTGCCATGTATTCTTGTGCCGACAGAAAAATCAACGGTCTGAAGAAGCTTGAGCCAGCTTGGAACATTGACACATATCCTTGCTCTGTCATTAAAGAACACCTTATTATTAACGTTAAGCGGATAAAGGCTGTTTTCTTTCATTTCTTTTGGAACGCCGCTGTAGGCAACAGCAAGCTCCCATGTTTCCTGGGGAATAAATATGTAATTATTATCCTCATTAAACAGCCAGCGCTTAACTCTATCGCTGTCATTTGGTTTCCCATTTACCGAAATTGTCTTTACTCCGTGGAAAAACCTTTTGCTTTTTGATTTAATAGCAGGCAGTTCAGCGCCGAACATAAACATTGACGGGCAACCGATAATACGAGTAACAGAGCCAAAGCCCAGTCGCTTCAAATACTCGTAAGTCAATTCTCCTCTTACGCCTATAAAGGCGCTTTTTGAAGCTATCGCGGAGCAGAAATCCTTTACGGTATCGTCAAATTTAAACTCGGTCTGTGACGAAAAGCTTAAATCGCCCTGCAAACCTACGCCGACTACGACACACGGAATTTTAACCCTTTCAACTAACTCAGTCCATTTCCGAAGCTGAGATTCGAAATCATCTCTGAAAGCGTTTGCCAAAGGGATCAACAGCATATCGTAGTTTTCATTGATGAAATCAGCATCATTCGGGTTGGCGGGTACTTTTGAATATATATCGATCGTATCATCTTCCGATAAAATATTTCTTATTATGCTTAAAGGAAATAAAAGATTACCTACGTTAGTCCATATCTTGTTCTTAACAATGGTAGTAAACGGATCGATATTATCAAAAGGTGTCTGCGACGCACGCATCAGTATTCTCATTTTTACTCCCGTCAAATATTAATATAAACTATTTCCTCGCTATTTATATTGGCAAATAGCGATTGTCTTTTATATATGAACTGCAACTTATTTATACTATGGGATTTTTCAATTTCGCTTCAAGAGATTGCTTTTCTTTTTTCAATTCACTAATAGTTTTATTCTGTGTATCGATTTTCTTTTGCAAATGAGAATAATATCCATTGAGCCTTTTGGCAGCTTCTACATCAGAAACCTTAAGAATGTTTCTTACCGGTCCATGATGGTCAATTGCGTTTATTTTACTGTCAAAAAATGCATTGGGTTGTTCAACAGTCCTTATTCCGTTAACGTAAAGAAAATCGACAAAGTTTTCGTAGCGTTCCTTATGGCCCTTGTATATCGAAGTAAAATCTGTTTCCTCATATATTTCCGATATGCTCTTTGAGAAGTCAAATTCTTTTGGTGTAATATAGGGAATATTATGATATCTTGCCAATTCCAGCACTCTGGAATCCGTCGCAATAATATAGGCGGGTGTACCTGCAAGAATAGCGGCAATATTTCCGTGTATGCGTGTACCTATGGACAAATCTGCACTGCGCAACAGCTTAAGCCAACTGGGAACATTGATGCAAAACATAGATCTATCATTGAAAAAAGTTTTATTGTTAAGATTAAGGGGAAAAACGCTGTTCTCATTTGTATCTTTGGGCAAGCCACAATAAAGAAGCGCCAGATCAGTATTTTCCTGAGGAATATACATATAATCATTAGCATCATTAAACAAAAATCGCTTAATCTCATTAGTGTCGCCATTTTTGCTGTTTATAGATATTTTTAATTCCGTACCGTATGCTTTTGATCTCTGGGTCGGCAATTCAGATCCAAATAAATACATTGAAGGACAGCCGATTATGCGCGTAACAGATTTGAAACCTAATCGTTCCAAATAGGCATAAGTCAATTCCCCTCTTACTCCGATACAAGCACTTTTTGAAGCAACAGCTGAACAGAACTCCTTAACAGTATCATCAAAGTCAAATCGCGACTGAGGTGAAAAATCCAAATCGCATTGTGAGCCAACACCTGCCACTACGCAAGGGATTTTTACTTTTTTAATTAATTCAGTCCATTTCTGAAGTTGATATGCAAATGTGCTTCTAAAAGCATTTGCTAAAGGGATCATCAATACATCATAGTTTTCGTTTATAAAATCAGCATCCGCCGGATTTGGTGGCGCTTTAGAATAAATATCGATTGAAACATCTTCCGATAAAATATTTCTGTACAAGCTGAATGGGAAAAGAAGATTCCCAATGTTTGACCAAAGTTTATTATAAACGACGGTATTCAAAGGATTAAAGTTATCGAAAGGAGTTTGAGAAGCTCTCATCAGTATTCTCATTTAGTTTTCCTCCAATAAATATTTGTATAACTCCTCTTCACAATTATCGAGCGGTAAAAAGAAGTTGTCCAAACGTTCTTTGAAAACCTTATCCGGCACAAAATCGTTTTCAACAATTCTTATAATCTCGTCAACTGCTGTTTCAGGCTCTGTAGTAAGATTGCCGAATGCCTTTTCAAATGGAAGATCAAGCTCTCTATAATGATTCAAACCTGCTTTAAATTCAAGATAATCAGGTACAAAATACATAATCGGTCTTGAAAGATAGGCGTAGTCAAACGAATATGAAGAGAAATCAGTAATGAATAATGAATAATCCGTTAAGTCTACATTTGCCGGTGCAATGTGAATCCTATTAGAATCAATATTGATTAAATGCCTGTAAACCTGCAGGAAATTCGGATGAAGCTTTAAATCGAGATTGATATTGCGCTCTTCAAGAAAATCGTTAAGCCTCTGATTTTTTATAAATCTCATAAGATTCAAATAGTAGTTTGAGTGCAGTACCTTAATATCATTACCAGTTCTTAATGCATTACCCTGAATAATAGCGCCCGCAAGGTAGCCTCTCCAAGACGGCGCAAAAAGTATACGATTTTTTGGATCGTCGGCAGATCTGTTAATATACTCGTATCTCGGCATTCCAGTGGGTATCAAATCACATTTGTTGAAGCAGTAATTTGAAGAAAAATTATTGATCTCAAACGGTGTAGAAACTACAACCTTGTCCACTTCAAACTTAGTAGGCGTATAATACCACGGTAAATGCGCGTGAAGCACACCATGCTGAAGATAAATTATCTCTGCGTTAAAAATATCATTGATTTGATAACGATCGGATAACGCAAAAGGAAACAATCCTTCGGGCTCTATAAAGGATGTCAAAATTTTCTCCGCCATTAAAAACATCATCTGATGTTCAGGCGTACCGAACTCTATTACGTTTGGCAACAAATCTTCCGAAAAGAAATCAAAAACATTATACGAAAGATTGGTTAAAACGTAGTAGCGTTCTATTCCATCATTTTTTCTTACATCGTGTATAAACTGATAATAGCCGTTATCCTTTTCAACGGTATTGTTATCATAATACAGCCATACTTTTCTTTTTGGCCGAGACAAGTATTCATTTCTTAATTCTTTATAATAGTCGTTAGCCTTTTTGCTGTTATCCTTTATAGAATTGTCAATTTCATCAGAATCTATAACAGGAGCGAAAACAAAACCGTTTTTCGTTTGTTTGATCGAAATTGAATTTACCGCATATTTTTGGGTGAAACCTGAATAAAATGCGGTGGATTCGCAATTATAGAAAACTGTTGGGAACATAATACTATCGATCTCAACAAAGAATTCCAGTGTTGTAGATTCAACTATTTCTGTTTCATAAATCAACTGCCAAAAAACATCAGTTGTTTCTTTCGCTTTATAATAACCTGCTGAGGATGCTCTCCTCTCTAATTCGAAAAGCTCGCCGTTCTTTTTGGCATAAAGCTTAACACTATCAATATAAGAGAAAAACGGAGATTTGAAAAAGCCTACAATCTTAACAGTATTGTTTTTAACCAATACTCTCTTCAAAACTAATTCTACATCATTTCTTATATAAAGTCTTGTACCGTCACTATAAAGCTCTAATGAGTTGCGAGAAACGATAGGACAGGTGTTATCTTTGGACTTCATACGAATCCAATATAATCTTTGATAATTGTCCATACCGGGATATGACATAATAACGCTGTTATCAACTTTATCAAGAAGCGTTATTATGCGATTTCTTGCGTTTTGCAATTCTTCCGCAGAATAATGATAAGGCCATAACACGTTACACGTAAACTTCCAGCCTATATCGTGAAAAAACAGCGCCTGTAAATACTTAGGAACTTTTTCATACTGTGCGAAAACATGTTCCCAGTATGCGGTTGTTTTTTCAAACAAAAACATTGCGTTCATGTTTTCATCTGTTATACTGCCCGCATGCTTGTTATAACGATATTCACACTCATTAACATACCCCAAAAGCAGTTTATCAGAAAGGATATCTGTGCAATACATCTGATCCTCGTGATATCCTATTTCTTCATTGAAATAGAAATTATCCTGCAGCAAATTCTTTACTGCAATATTCAAACGAACCTGACTTGCGAAAATGCTTTTTGTTAAATCATATACACCTGTACTCTTTAAGTAGTTATATCTCAAATGAAGCTTTTGCGGTGTTCCGTCGCTATTATATGTCCTTTCCTTATAGCAAACTAAATCCACCTTGTCATAAACCGAATCAAAATAATTGCTAACTGATAATACTGTGTTTTCAGAAAGGGTATCATCAGCATCAAGATACATAATATACTTACCGGTTGCGTAGCGTATACCAAAATTTCTGGTGGCTGAAACTCCTTCATTTCTTTTATTGAACACCTTGAAGATAGAATAATTTCCGGCATATTCTTGGCATATGGCAAGGCTGTTGTCGGTGGAGCCGTCATTTATCAGCAGAACCTCCATTTGATCATGGTCGATAGTCTGCGCCACGAGACTGTCAAGGCAGTCATTAAGAAATTCTTCTGCGTTGTATATCGGAATAATTACCGTAACTTTATATTTAAAACTCATAGCTTATCACCTCTCGTTACTTACTTTTTCTGCTGAGCTTGCGCTTCAGCCACGCCAAAGAACTCTTTATAAGCACTACAAATCCAAGCTTGCCTTTTCTAAACAGAATCGGAACTTGCTGCTTTGGTTCGCTGGCTAAAGCCGATTTTTTCAGTGTATTGATTCCCTTTTTAACTGTTTTTAAGTTTTTCTCAAGGCCCTCGATCGTTTCCTTCTGAGCTTTCTGCCCTGAGTTCAAAGCATTTAACGATGATGTTATAGAGGTTAAGGCAGTATTTAATGATGAAATGGAGTTTTTAACAGGAGCTAACCTATTGTCCACTACCTGCTCTAACTGTGTTTTTAATACCGGCGACAAAATTCGGCTATTATACAATGAAAACATTTCATATGTCATATTGCAAATAAGCTCGATATCCGCACCAAAATAAAGCTCATAAACGCGCTTTGCAAAAGCATTATCCTTAGATAATTCAAGAAGCTCCTTGATAAGGTAAAAGATATCAGATTTGACTGTAGAAGCATATTTTTTTGAGAATAACGCGTTATAAAGCATTGAAATATATTTATCAAAAAGAAGGAACCCTTCATTTGAGTTTGCCTTTATGGCGCTCGTTGCTATTTCAATTACCGCTGCCTTATCTTTAAGACAGTATTCCGCATTTGCATCATGACCGAGCGCGTCAACATTTAAATAGAAGCAAAGCTCGTCCAATACGGCACAAGTAACACCCTCAGTTATCTTTTTATCGATCCAAATGCCAAAGGATGTTCTTTCCGTAATTGAGTCAAGACTGATATTTTCAAGGTGTTTTTTCCTGATAAAAAGGCTTTGCAGATTGATTTTGGCGCTGTCAATCACCGTGCATTTATCGAGCATTGTTGCGGAATACGCGCCGCCATTTCTTACGGCATAGGAGACTGCAATAATATCAGCGTCTGCACCGGCAATCGTCTGCGAGGCAATAGGAACCGCAACGGTATCAACTGACAAAAAATTAATATGGCTCTCATCATCAGCAAGGGAAATCGCTTCTTTGATTTTATCAAAATCGCTTCGGGGCTGTTTGGATATAAATTTAATACCTTCAACCGAACCGAGAAATTCCGCAGCCTGCGAAGTTTCAAAGAAGTTTTCCGCCACTATGATTTCATTGTTCTTGTCAGTCTGCCTTAATATTGAATTAACACAGCGCACAAGATAGGCCGATGATTTAAACGGCGTAATGATGTAGGTTGTTTTCATACTGCTTACCTCATTAAATTAGAATGCTTTACGTTAATATAACTGTATCAGTTTATCATATATAGACAGAACTTGTCAAGCGAAAGAAGATTTCGGAAAAGGACAAGCAAAGCTATTGCGATGCATTGATTAAAAAAAATCAGAAAAATAAAAAACAGAGCCAAATATAAATACTTGACTCTATTCGGGTGGTTCGAATGGCAATATAAAATTTTTTGAAGCCGTGTTGCTTAAACTTCGCCTAACAGATAGGACATCAGCAAACCGTATGTATTTTTCAGCGCGTCCATATGGGTGCGCTCATAACCGTGACTGTTAGATGTGCCGGGGCCTATGGCAGCGTGGCGCACATCCCAACCCGCCGCAATTGACGTGTCGCCGTCAGAACCGTAATGCGGCGTAAAGACATCCATCACATAATCAACACCGGCACGGATGGCTGCCGCGCGCAGCTCGTTCGTCATCTCCCAGTGGTACGGGTAACGGGAGTCCTTGCAAAAAACGCTTACCTTCCGCTCGTCCGAGGTTTGACGGTCACCGGTTGGAGCGATGTCGATGGCTAAAATATCCTGCACTCCTTCCGGTAGCCAGGAGGTGCCGTGCCCGATCTCCTCATAGACAGAAAAATAGAACAAAACACGGCGCGGAAGAGTATATTGCTTATCCCTGATCTCTTTCATGGCAGCCAGCAGAACGGCGGCACACGCCTTATCGTCAATAAAGCGGGATTTGATATACCCGTTGGAAACAGTAAAACGTGGATCAAGCGCGATCATGTCGCCCGTCTCTATCCCAAGCGCGCGGGTCTGCGCCGCTGTGCTTACCGGTTCATCCAGCACAACGCAGACATTTGTATCAAAATCGCCTAATTCGCGGCGCAATTCATCCTCCGTCACGTGAACAGAGTTGGGGGTACGGCACACGGTGCCGGTAAAGACTTTTCCGTCGCGGGTGTGTATGCGGACATTTTCTGTTACAGTGTAAACAGGATAAAGGCCTCCCACCGTGCAGACGTTCAACGTGCCGTCGTCATTAATATAGCGAACCATCAGCCCGATATCGTCCACATGAGCGGTGACCGCGAGCGTATTTCCCTCACCGCCCAAATCGGCAATAACTCCGCCCTTGTGGGAAACCGTCACGGGAAATCCAAGCCGTCCGATTTCCTCTGACAGGTATTCCTGTATCGCTCGAAACATCCCGGTTGTGCTATCAATATCCAACAATTTTTGGAACTGTTCCATACAATATTGTTCATTCAATGCAAGCATTGCTCAAGGCTCCTTTACTCCGCTTTTTACACGAAAAGGCCGTCGCGAACGATAGAAAGTTCGCGACGGCGTGTGGTTGCGGGGGTAGGACTCGAACCTACGACCTCCGGGTTATGAGCCCGACGAGCCTCCAACTGCTCCACCCCGCGATATTTACTTTCCGTTGCTCCTACTATTATAGCAGATAACTTTGCGTTGTCAAGTAGAAATTTGTCTTGCGCAAAAAGATTTTTTTGCCGTCCTTTACAAATTTAAGGTTTTTTGTTAATATAATCTTCGCATACTATATTCGGCGGTGATTTTTTTGGACGAACGAATTGAAAAAGCTATTGAATTAGGGCTTGAAACCGTTGAAAACGGCGGCGAGATATCCCGAGCTGAGGATACGGTGGAGATGCTCTGCCGCTCGCAGGGGGCTGAAAAGGTTCAGGTCTTTATTATACCCTCGCTGATCTCGGTTACGGCAACGATAGACGGAACGGAGGTCACCTCCACCCGCAGGATCTACAAAACCGATCTCAATCTCGGGCGTCTTGAGGAGATCAACAACACCTCCCGCAGGCTCTGCGGCGAGAAAAACGCGAGAGGAAAAATCAGCTACAACTATCATATTCTGATCCAAATTTTCGGCGTTATGCTTGCCACAGGCTCCTTTGCGGTTTATTTCGGAGGAAACTTTTTAGACGCGATATTCTCAGGTATTGCGGGGCTTGCGATAACCTACATCCCCTATGGCAGAAGCTCCTTTAACATCTTCTCAAGAACGCTTATCGAATCAACGATAGCCGGCATAATATCCTTTATTCCCTCTATTATCGGCATAAATTCGCATCCCGATAAAATTATGATCGGAACGATAATGATACTGATTCCCGGAATGAGTATCGGCACGGCGATGAAGGATATGATGAGCGGAAATCTTATCGCGGGAATTTTGCAGCTTACTGAGGCGATAGTGGTCGCCTTCGCGATAGCCCTCGGCTTTGCCGTGGCAATTATTATTTTCGGGAGTGAGTACATTGCTTGATATTTTCACCTGCGTGCTTGGCACCCTTGGCTTTTCTATTCTGCTTAAGGTTTCCAAGCAAAAGCTGATCTTTACGGTGATCGGCGGAACGATCTCCTCCGTGATATATTATTTTATGACCGAAAGCGGATACGATACCTTTAAATCAACCCTCTTTGCGATGGTCGCAATATGCGTTTACAGCGAGATCATGGCAAGGATAATCAAAACGCCCGCAAACGTTATACTTATCCCCTCCACCATTCCCCTGCTTCCCGGAGGCTTTTTGTATTACACGCTCAGCTATCTCGTGCATGCGGACAAAGAGAATTTTTATTTCTACGGCAAGGAAACCGTTTTCGTAGGGCTCGGAATTGCCTTGGGCGCGGTCATCGTGTCTATCTTCGTAACCTTTATCAATACCGCGCATAAGCATTTTAAGAAGAAAAAAGCGCAGGAGGAATAGGTTTATTTCCACCTCATCCGCCTCGCATAAGCTCGGCACCTTCCCCTCAAGGGGGAAGGCTTTTTTCTTTTTCGTCAAAAAAGGCTTGATATGTAGATAACAAATATATATAATATAAGCGAAAAAATTAAGGAGAATTATTATGAAAGCAAGATTACCGAAACACAGAGAATTTCTTATTAAATTTGAGGACGGCTACGATAAGTCTGACGAAGCGTGGGACGCGCTGAATCAGATTGTTAAGGACTATTCCGTAAACGGAAAATCCGTCTACACCGAAACCTTTATTGAGGACAATGAGGACAAGGTAAAGGCGCTTCAGGAAAAATACGAATTCACTTACGAAATCATAGAGAAATAAGGCGATAAAATGGAAAAGAAAAAGGTTTACGCCGTTGCCACCGCTCATCTTGATACAGTGTGGCGCTGGAGACTTGCGAAAACTATTGAGGAATACATACCCGATACCATCGCAAAAAATCTTGACTTAATCGAAAAATACCCCCATTACCGTTTTAATTTTGAGGGTGCTTTTCGTTATGAGCTTATAGAGGAATATTATCCGCGCCATTTTGCGATCATCAAGGATCTGATCGATCAGGGCAAATGGTGCGTTTCCGGTTCATGCTATGAAAACGGAGACGTGAATATTCCCTCTCCCGAAGCGCTTTTCAGGAATATTCTTTTAGGCAACGGATATTTCAAGGAAAAATTCGGCAAGACGAGCACGGATGTTTTCCTGCCGGACTGCTTTGGCTTCGGCTACGCCCTCCCCTCAGTAATGAGGCACGCGGGGCTGAACGGCTTTTCAACGCAAAAGCTCAGCTGGGGCTCAGCCTACGGCAGGCCCTTTGATATCGGTAAATGGAAGGGCGTTGACGGCTCTGAGGTTTTCGCCTGCCTTGACGCGCGCTCCTACCGCCACAAGTTTAACAGCGATATCCGCGGTGATATCAGCATTATCGATAAGCTTTCTTCCAACGCCTTTAAATTCGGCTTTCCCCAGACCATGCACCTTTACGGCACCGGCGACTGGGGTGGCTCTCCCACTGAGGAAAGCGTTAAGGCTATTGAAGAGAGCGTAGCGAAGAACGCTTCAAGCGATTTTGAGGTCATCTCCGCCGCTTCTGACGAAATGTTCAACGATTTTGAGAAGCTTCCCGAGGAGATCAAAAAAGACTTCCCCGTTTGGGACGGCGAGCTTCCCATGACTGCTCACGGCGCGGGCGCGTACACCTCAAGGGCTATGAGCAAACGCCTTAACGCCCAAAACGAAAACCTTGCGGACATCACCGAAAAGGCGTGCGTTTTGGCGGACGCTATCGGCGTTTACAAATATCCGAAGAAGAACATAAACGACGCGTGGAAGCGTGTGATCCGTCACCAATTCCACGATGATATCAGCGGCACTTCCCTTATGGAAGTCTACAACGACAGCCACAACGATTATTATCTCTCGCTGAGCCAGTTTAAGAATGAATATGTGGGCGCTGTGGGCGCTATTGCCAACGAGCTGGAAACGAAGTGGGTATCCGAGTGTGCCGTTATAGTGAACAATCCCACCGCTCAGCACAGAAAAGAGGCGGTTGAAGCCCACGTCAGACTGCGCCACAACGGCACGTTCATCAAGGTTGTTGACAAGGACGGCAACGAAGTTCCCAGCCAGATCGTTTCCAAGAAGGGCAAGGAATTTGATATCATTTTCCTTGCGGACGTGAAGCCCCTCGGTTACAGAGTTTACGACGTTAAAGCCGCCAACACCCGCTGTGAGATCAAAACTGATTTAAAAGTAAGCGAGCATATTCTTGAAAACGACAAGTATCAGGTGGCGCTCAATAAAAACGGAGATATCGCCTCGATAGTTGACAAGGAATATAATATTCAACTTCTCAACGCCCCCATTAGAATGGCGCTCCTTAACGACACCGGCGCGCTTTCCTATCCCAGCTGGGAGCTGAGAAAAGAAGATATAGACAAAGAACCCCGTTCCTACGCGAATTCGCCGAAATTCGAGATCGTTGAAAACGGCGCGGCGAGGGTTGCCCTTAAGGTGACGAGAGAGGCGGATTATTCCGAGATCACCCAGATCATCTCTCTTTCAAGCGAGAGCAAAATTATAAGGGTCCATAATTTTGTAGACTGGAAATCGCGCCGAACTCTGCTCAAAGCGGTGTTCCCCTTCTCCTGCTACAATGAGACCGCGAGCTACGATCTCGGACTCGGAGTTATAAAGAGAGGAAACAATACCGATAATCTTTACGAAGTTCCGGCGCAGAAATGGGCGGATCTGACTGCCGACAACGGCAATTTCGGCGTTTCCGTATTCTCCGATTGCAAATACGGCTGGGATAAGCCGAATTCAAACACTCTGCGCCTTACCTGTATCCATACTCCCGCAGGCGCATTCACCAAGGAAACGAGGCAGGATCTTCAGGATCTTGGCAGAAACGAGTTTTCTTTCGGCATTTTCTGCCACGAGGGCGGCTTTGAGAACGGCACTCAGGCGCAAAATGAAAGCTTCCAAAAACCGCTTATTGCTTTCCAGACCGGCGCAAGGCGTGAAGGAAGCCTTTCCGATGATTTCTCCTTTGCGAATATCAGCAGTGACAGCGTTGTTATCCGCGCAGTTAAAATGGCTGAGGACGGCAAAAGCATTATCGTGAGAGTAAACGAGGGCGCAGGCAAATCGCAAAACGGCGTTATACTGAGCTTCTTTAACGATCTTGAAAAGGCTGAGGAAGCGCTCGCGAACGAGGAGGCTATCGCTCCTGCCGATTTCAGCGGAAACACTATCACTTTTGATCTTAAGCCCTATCAGGTAAAGACCTTTAAAATAGTTCTTGCCAAGACGGAAAAGAAAGGCAGAGAGAGTTTCAGGAAGCTCACCCTTGAATTCAACGCCAAGGGATTCACCTCAAACGAGGATATGCGCCACGTTATTTTGCAGGGCGGCGGCTGTTCGCTTCCAATTGAGCAATGCCCCGAGTCCCTAACCGTTGGCGGCATAACCTTCAGAATGCCGGATACTTCCGCCAACCTTGACGTTTGCGTGGCAAGGGCTCAAAGCATTACTATTCCGAAAGGCTCAACGAAGCTGTATCTTCTTGCCGCGTCAACGCTCGGTGACAGAGAAGCTACGTTCTGCGTTGACGGCAGAGAGAAGCACTTAACGATTTTCTCCTTTAGCGAACCGATAGGCAGATGCGATATGGCAGGACTCAAGCAGACTGCGCTTGTTAAGGACGCAAGCCTCGGCATTGAATTCACCCATACCCATCACCCTGAGGGCGACAAAATCGACGGCAGAGCGTATTTCTATATTTACGAGCTTGACGTGAGAAACGCCGCCTCGGTTACGCTTCCCGAGGACAACAGGATCATAATTCTCGCGGCTACGACAGTAAAGAAATTCTCCGACACGAAGCTATCGACACGGATAACCGATAAAGCACCTGATATGGATTACAGCTTTGACGGCATCCCCCCTATCGACAAGATCATAGATAAGGCGGAATTCGTGACCATCAGAGCAGGCAAGATCCAGGATCAGCACAATGGCGGCAAGGGCAAGGGCTTCAAGCGGGATAACATTATAACCAACATCATTCGCTCTTACACCAAGTCGGAATGGTAAATTCATATAGTGAATATAAATACAAAAATCTCTATGCAAAGCTTGCATAGAGATTTTTCATTTTTGTAAAGCTTGTTTCTTTACGAAAAAATTCCTGCGGAAATCGTTGTGGAAAACTATGTTTAAAATGTTGAAAACTCAAAATTCGCAGGGAAAATATGTAAAGTAAATTTACTTACTATAATACAGTTTTCAACAATAGAGCATACGGCTTATACAAATTGACAAGCCGTTAACAAATTGCATACGGCGGCAGATAACTGCCGCCGTAACGTTTTTATTTATTTCTTGAAGAAGCTTACGATATCGCCAAAGGCATCGTCATCGTTCGCAGAGAAATTGCTGGACATAATGTTCTCAAGCGGAGGCGGAACGTCTCTGTTGGCGGTAGTTGACTTGATCTGCTGACCGGGACCCTTATCGCCGAAACGAGTTGCGATAACGGTGATGATCATTTCGTCCTCAAGATTCTCATCGAAGTTAGCACCCCAGATGATCTCACAATCAGGATGAACGGCGTTCATAACGATCGTTGAAGCAGCGTCGATCTCCTCAAGACCGATATCAGTTGAAGCGGTAATATTGAGAAGAACACCGCGTGCGCCGTCAATAGAAGTATTGAGAAGCGGGCTGGAGATAGCCTGCTGAGCGGCGATTTCTGCCTTGTCCTTACCCTTGGCGCGGCCAACACCCATATGCGCGTAGCCTGCATCCTTCATGATCTCGGTAACGTCCGCAAAGTCGGAGTTTACAAGACCGGTTGCGTTTACAAGATCTGAAATAGACTGAACGCCCTGGCGGAGAACGTCATTAGCGATTTCAAACGCGTTGAGAAGTGTGATCCTCTCCTCAGTAACGAACTTAAGGTTTTCGTTGGGAATAACCATAAGAGAATCTACGTACTGCGCAAGCTCTTTGATACCGTTTTGAGCCTGTTCCATACGGCGCTTACCCTCAAAAGCAAAGGGAGTCGTAACAACGCCGACGGTAAGAATGCCCATATCCTTAGCGATCTTGGCAACTACGGGAGCGGCACCGGTACCCGTTCCGCCGCCCATACCTGCGGTGATGAATACCATTTCAGCGCCCGAAAGGATATCGTTGATAGCCTCACGGCTCTCTTCTGCAGCCTTTGTGCCAACCTCAGGCTTAGCGCCTGCTCCGCGGCCCTTGCTGGTTTTTTCTCCTATAAGAATTTTATGTGTAGCGATTGATTTGCCGAGTGCCGGCTTATCGCTGTTTATAGCAATAAATTCAACATCCTGAATATTGCAGCGCACCATTCTGTTAACGGCATTTCCGCCGCCGCCGCCAACGCCGATTACTTTAATGGAAACAACCTTGGTATCGTCCATATCTATTTCATAACGTCCCATTATTTTATTCTCCTTATTTTATGTAATAATTCCTTAGACTACGTTAAAAGTCGTCTTGTACTGATATTGTAACAATATTGTAATCTTTTTGCAACACTTTTTTTATTTTATTTCAAGATATTTTTCCAAAGTTTTCGGCATTATTTATCAATTTATTTGTGCAAAATAGACAAATTTGCAGATATAAAGTAACATTTTGGTAAAAATTGTAAAGATTTTTACTTTACGCTTATTCTTCCGTGAAGTAAGATTGCTTGTCAACAGAAAGATTGACAGTTCCCCTGATGCTGTCGTTGTGCTTATCAAGCTCGGCGCACACGGTAAGTCCCCTGTTTATCTTGCTCTCGAGGTTGTTGCAGCTGCCCAACTTAAACGTAATTCTGTTGTTATAGACAATAGAATTATTGTTTTTGTCTGTGCTTGATATTGACGTAGCCTCAGTCATATTAAGCGCCTGTATCGCCGAAACGAGGCTTAAGATGCATTGAGTTACATCCTCATTCTCAAAACCGATAGCATATCCGGGAATTGCGGATTCCACCGCAGTATCGGTTATCATTATCACTCCCGAAGGCTTTTCGGGGGACATTGCTTCAAGCACCTTGAGCCTGTCATCCGTCAGGATATAAGAATCGTCTCCGTTTTCTATAGCAAATGCCGCTGTTGCATCGGTTATTTCAAGGATCACCGTTGCGGGAAGCTTTCTTGTTATTTTAACGTCGTATATATAAGGAAGCGCTTCGGTAAGCTTGGTTATACATTCATTTTTATCGATAAGAAAGAGGTTATCGTCTTTCTCTATCGTGGAAAGCAGGATGATTTCCTCAGCGGTATAGGCACTGCTGCCCGTTACGTTGATATCCGTGATTTTAAAGAAAATAGTCAGTGAAAGCGTGATACCCAGCGCAAGAAAACCGATAAAAACAGCCAAGATGATCAAGACGTTTCGAGCCTTGTTTTTTATCTTTCTTTTTTTGTTTTGGCGTCTGCGCACTTCGTTTTTCGTGTAATTTTTCGAAGCTTCCCTATCCACCTGCCTAATTCGCAGATAGGGATCATTTCCGCTTCTCGGCGCGGGTTCGAAGCTGTAAGCGCTGAAATCGCTGAAATCGCTTCGTTCAAACCGCTCGCTATTCTTTTTTGGGGCTTTCCCTGTCTTCTTTTTCATCGTTTATCCTCTTGATATCAGCACCGATAAGCGCTAAATTTTCCTCTAATTTTTCATATCCTCTATCGATATGGTATATATTCGATATAGTCGATCTTCCCTCTGCCGCCAAAGCCGCCAATACCATAGCCGCGCCTCCGCGCAGATCGGTGCTGAAAACGTTTGCGCCGTAGAGGGATTTTACGCCGTTTATTATAGCGGTTCTGTCGTTGACCGTTATATCCGCTCCAAAGCGGTTGAGCTCGCTTATATGCTTAAATCTGCCCTCAAATATACTTTCGTTTATCAGCGTAGTTCCCGCCGATTTTGTAAGAGCCGCCATCACGATTGACTGGCAATCAGTGGGAAAACCGGGATAAGGCATCGTTTTGATAAGCTTCACTCTTTTCAGACGTTTTGGAGAAGTTATTTTAAGCGAGTTTTTATCAAAATACAGTTTGCAGCCCATTTCCATAAATGCCGGAAGTATCGGCGCAAGATGCTGCGTTCTGATATCATTTATGGTAAGCTCGTCAGCGTTCATTGCCGCCGCGCCCATATACGTTGCGGCAACGATCCTATCGGGAATGATCGTATGCTCGCAGGGCTTCAGGCCTTCTACACCCTCGATTTCAATAGTACCCTCGCCCGCTCCGAATATCCGCGCTCCGCAGGAATTGAGGAACGCCGCAAGATCTGATATCTCAGGCTCACGCGCCGCGTTGATTATAGTTGTTTTGCCCTTGGAAAGCGCCGCGGCGATGATTATATTCTCCGTTGCGCCAACGCTGGGAAAGGTGAGAATGATCTTCGCGCCGTGAAATGAGGGCGCCTTGCAACAAAGGCAATTCCCGCTCTCTGCGATGGAAGCGCCCAGCTTTCTCAGGGAACTGAGGTGAAGATCAATTGGTCTGACACCTATATCGCATCCGCCCGGATAGCAAATATATGCTTCCTTCGTGCGGGAAAGCAGAGATCCCAAAAATATGATCGAGGAGCGCATTTCACGCATCATATCCTCAGGGATCGTGTTTTTAGCGATCTCGCCTGCGTTTATTATAATCGTGTCGTTTTCCCGTTTGACCTTTGCCCCGAGATATTCGAGGATTCCGATAGACGCGTCAACGTCTGTTAAATTCGGAACGTTATGTATTACGCTTTCGCCCTTAATTAATAGAGTGGCAGCAAGAATAGGCAAAACGGAGTTTTTCGCTCCGTGAACGCAGAGCTCTCCTCCAAGCCTTCTTCCACCGTTAATTATTAATTTTTCCAAATATTCCACCTGCCATGCATAGTCGCAAAAGTGAATAGCTTCACCCTTTGCCAATAGTGATTTACATCTACATACTATGCGTTTTCGGCAGGTTTGCTAAAACTATTATTTTACAAGGCTTATGATTATTTCGGCTATGCGCTCTCTTGCGTTCGTTATCGCCATGGCCTTTGCGTTGTTTTCTATTTCACGAAGAACATTTTCGTCAGAAAGCAGCTCGTCAAGAAGCGCTTTTAATGAATCGGAGGTTAAATCTTTTTCTTCGATTATTCTTGCCGCGTTGCGGTTTACAAGCGCCATTGCGTTATGATACTGATGATTTTCGGCAACGTAGGGGCTTGGGATAAGTATTGAAGCCTTGCCCAGCGCCTCGATTTCAGAGAGGGACGAAGCGCCCGCTCTGCCGATAACAACGTCTGCCGCCGCCATACAGATATCCATATTATCAATATACTGCCTTACCTCAACCGTACCCAGCTTGCCGTTTTTAAAGCCTGCGGCCTCAAATTTTTCAAGATAGGCTGTGCCGTTTGTGCCAACTGAATGGATATGAGAATACTTTTCATTTTGAGCGTTTTCAACGAGGATATCAAACATCGCATCGTTGAGCGGAGCCGCGCCGAGGGAGCCGCCGAAGGAAAGCACGAGGGGCTTATCCTTTGGTATATTCAGCTGACTTCTTGAAAATTCCTTATCGGCTTCAAGTATCTCCCCTCTTACGGGAAGCCCCGTAACGGTGATCTCGCCCTTTGCCTCAAGGTGCTTAATAGCGTCCTCAACCGTTACCATAACCTTATCCACCTGCTTAGCAAGGGTTTTGTTGGTGATGCCCGGGAAAGCATTTTGCTCGTGCAGGCAGGTGGGGATTTTCATTTGTATGGCCTTTTCAAGCACAGGGCCTGAAACGTATCCTCCAAAGCCCACGCAAACGTCAGGCTGAAATTCTTCGATTATTTTTTTGCTCTCGCCGCTTGATTTAACAAGATTCAAAAGCGTTTTCACGTTGTGCTTAATGGCACTCGGAGAAAAGGAGCGACGAAAGCCGCTGATATCTATGGTTTTAAAATCAAAGCCCGCGTTGGGAACGAGCCTTGCTTCCATATGATCTGCTGTGCCTACGAACAGTATTTCGGAATCGGGATAATTCTCTCTAATATACGAGGCTACCGCAAGAGCGGGATTGATATGCCCCGCCGTGCCGCCTGTTGCGAATAAAATTTTCATAAGATTCTCCTATATTTTTCTTTGATTTGCCTTGCGTGAAATACTCAGCACCACGCCCGCCTCAAACAGAAGCATAACAAGGGCCGTGCCGCCGTAGCTGAAAAACGGAAGCGCGATACCCGTGTTTGGAATAGCGTCTGTAACCACGAGGATATTGAACACCGTTTGTATTCCGATCTGCGCGGTGATGCCCAGCGCAATGTATGAGCCGAATTTATCGCGCGCCTTCATTGATATTTGAATACCTCTGAGGACGAGAAGCACGAAAAGAATAATTATAATTATCGCTCCGATGAAGCCAAGCTCTTCGCACACGATAGAAAAGATGAAGTCATTTTGCGGCTCTGAAACGTACATATATTTCTGCTTCGAGTTTCCAAGACCCACTCCGAAGAAGCCTCCCGAGCCGATAGCATAAAGCGAATTATTGATCTGCCATCTTCCCTTTAACGGCTCGAAATCCTTATCGGTGAAAGCCATCAGCTTATCCTGAACGTATTGCGGAAGCATATCGGGGAACATAAACACCACGATCACCGCCGCGGCTACGACGATTACCCCAAGCCAGAACAGCCACTTATTTGAACCGCCCGCAAACATTATTGAAGCGCCGATCAAAAACATAAGTATCGTGCAGGAAACGTGGTTTTCAAGCACGATCAGTCCGCAGAAAACGGCAATGATAGCAAGCGGAAAGAATATGCCGTATTTGAAGGTTTTGATCTTGCCTGCGAATTTTGAGAAAAACACGGCAAGCGTGACGATCAACACAAACTTCGCGACCTCGGAGGGCTGAAAGGTAACTCCGCTGAAAAGCGGAATATAACGCCTGAACTTTTCGCCGTTTCCGGAGGTTTTTCCGTTGTTGTAAAATAAAACGACAACGAGAAGCAGCATGCTGACGGGAAGCATTATTTTTAAAAGATCTTTATAAATTTTGTAATCGAGCTTAGACGCAACGATCATCGCAACGAAGCCAACTACCGCGAATATCAATTGCTTTATGAAATATGAATAAGAGTTATCGGACTGATAATATGCCGTTGGATAAGAGGCGGAGAGCAGCATTACAAGCCCTATCGCCAGCAATAGCATCGTCAGCGCGAAAAAAACGATATCAAATTCGCCCGTTATAAAGAAATCGGACAGCCTTGCCAAATGAAAGGTTTTGCGTGATTTAACGACCTTTTCCGAAGCCTCTTGACGCCTACCCTCTCTGTTGAAAGCATTATCATCAGGCTCCGGCGTGCGGCGCGGATAGCGCATAGGCGGATCAATAGGCGGAAATCTGTCTGCCATAATAGCACTCCTTTCACAAAATTAATAAAGTAAAACGATCAATAGAATTACGATCCGAAATAAACCAAAAGATAAGCGATAACGCAGCCAACGGCGTTAACGAGTGAGAATATAACGCATATCTTCTTTTCCTTCCAGCCGCACATCTCGAAATGATGATGGATGGGCGCCATTTTGAATATGCGCTTTCCGTGGGTGATCTTGAAATAGCCGATCTGGATAATATCGCTCATGGTTTCGCAAACGTAAATAATTCCTATGGGAAGAAGTAAAAACGGGCATTTCAGGCAAAAGCCCAGCGCGGCGACTAAGCCGCCTAAGAACAGCGAGCCCGTATCTCCCATAAAGACCTTGGCGGGATTCCAGTTCCATACGAGGAAGCCGCAAACACCACCGAGGAGCGCGCCCGCGAGAATACCCATTCCCGCAAATTTTTGAAACGCCGCGATAGCGATGAAAGTAACCGCAACCACTGCCGTTACGGAGGAGCAAAGTCCGTCTATACCGTCAGTAAGATTAACAGAATTAACACAACCGTAAATTATTATTACTGAAACGATCCAAAAAACAACCGCCGTGAACAGATTTTTTTCAAAATTCAGCGTTCCGATAAAAGGAACGTACCAAACGGTGTTGTGTGAAAGCCAAAGCGTTAAAACGTAGCCTAAGGACATAATGAGCTGACCGAGCGTTTTCTGCTTTGAGGAAAGGCCTTTGTTTCTTTTAAGCTTGATTTTAATGAAGTCATCGGTAAAGCCGACGATCCCGTTTCCGAGAGCAAGCAGTATGCTGGCAATGATAAGCACGATTTCTCTGCCCTTGATGATATCCGAAAAATCGGTTTGCAGATTCCCGCCTGAGCCAACGAAAATCGAAGCTGAAATGATAACTGCGGCAATGATACCTATCATGAACATAAGGCCGCCCATGTTAGGCGTGCCCTGCTTTGCCTTGTGCCACGACGGACCGATTTCAAGAATGGTCTGCCCGAATTTCAGCTTGCGAAGCCACGGAATAATAACGAAGCCCAAAGCCGCGGTGATCCCAAAGGCAATTATCGCACTTATAATGATTGCAACTGTCATACTCATTTTACTTCCACCTTTTATACAATTCTGTTATCACGTCTTCAAGATGCATTCCTCTGCTTGCCTTAAAGACGATTGCATCCGAGCTTTCTGCAAGCTCGTAGATTTTATCTGCTAAAGCCTCTTTCGTTTCGAATAAAAAGGCATTTTCAAGGCCGTTTGCCTTGGCGCCGTCAATTATATGCTTTGATTCGTTTCCGAAGCAAAGGAGATAATCAACGCCGTTTTGCGCCGCCGTTTCGCCGACAGAATAATGCGCCTGTTTAGAGTATTCCCCAAGCTCCAGCATATCCGAAAGAACGGCGATTTTTTTATTGCCCTTTGTCCGTGAGAGCGTTTGGAGCGCCGCCCTCATTGAATCGGGAGATGCGTTATAGCAATCCTCTATACAGGTTATTCCGTTTACAACGGTGCTTTTCTGTCTCATTCCCTCGGGTTCATATTTGCTGAGGGCGTCTGCCGCCGCCTGCGGATCAACACCGAGGAAATAGCCTGCGGCGAATGCCGCCAGCGCGTTATACACATTATGTATCCCGATAAGGGGAATAACTACCTTTTGCTCTTTAGCGAAATATTTAACGGTAAACTGCGTTTCGCCGTTAGCTTCCTTAATGTCTGTAGCCTTGAAATCGGCGTCACAATCAATGCCGAAAAAGTAAACCTTGTGCTTATCGGCTTTGACTGTTGAGAGCAGATCGTTGTCTCCGTTAAGAATAAGCGGAGCGCCCTCGGCAAGCCCTTCAAGGATCTCAAGCTTCGCTTTAAGTATGCCCTCTCTTGAGCCAAGATTTTCAATATGGGAAACGCCTACGTTGGTGATGATTCCAACGGTCGGCCTCGCGGCGCGGGTCAGTCTGCTGATCTCTCCGAAATGGTTCATACCCATTTCGATGACCGCCGCCTCAACTGCTGAATCGATCTGAAAAAGCATTTGCGGAAGCCCGATCTCATTATTGAGATTTCCCAAGGTTTTAATTGCGTTATACTTGGCATTTACCACCAGATAAGTGAACTCCTTCGTAGTGGTTTTGCCGACAGAACCTGTAAGCCCCACAACGGGGATATTGAATTTGCTTCTGTAATAGCCCGAAAGCTCGAGAAGCGCTTTGGCGGTGTCATTGACCTTAACGTAAGCGCCGTTCACCTCGATATCTTCGCTTATCATTACAGCCGCCGCGCCCTTTTCTAAGGCTTCATCTATAAAAGCGTGGGCATCAAAGCGAGCGCCCCTTATACAGATAAAAAGGCAACCCTTCGTGATCTTTCTCGTGTCTATGCAAACGGCGTTGATTTCAACGTCCTTGCCGCCATATGCTCCGCCGCAGGCTTTCGCTATTTCGGATAGCTTTAGAATTTCCATATTATTCTCCTAAGATTTCAGCTATAACTTCCCTCTCGTCAAAATGGATCGTCCCCGTGGGAAGGATCTGATAAGTCTCATGGCCCTTACCTGCGAGCAGGATTATATCGTCCTTTTGCGCGTGATCCATTGCCCATTTAATAGCGTCTCGTCTGCTTTCAACCACCGTGTAGGGAGTTGAAACGCCCTTCATCCCCTCAAGGATATCCTCGATGATTGCTGTGGGATTTTCCGAGCGCGGGTTATCCGAAGTTACAACGCAGAAATCGGAAAGCTCCGCCGCAATTTTACCCATCTTCGGGCGCTTCGTTCTGTCTCTGTCTCCGCCGCAGCCAAACAGAGTAACTACTCTGCCCTTTGCGATCTCACGAAGCGAGGAAATGATATTTTCCAGCCCGTCCGGTGAATGGGCGTAATCTATGATGACGGTGTAGTCCGTATTGGTGGGAACGACCTCGATCCTGCCCTTAACGCCGTTTGACTTACCGATCGCGCCGAGGACGTCTCTGTAATCAATGCCCAGCGATACCGCAACGGTTGAAGCGCAAAGCGAATTATAAACCGAAAATCTTCCCGGGATCGGGCAGCTGAGCCTGCCTATAAAATCGGAAACAAGCTCGTATTCAACGCCGTCTGCCTTAAAGCGAACGTTTTTGGCGCAGAAATCGGCGCTGTTGGTGTTTACCGCATAGGTAACCACCTTGCAGGGAAGGCCGTCAACGATCTTCAGACCGTTCGCATCGTCCGCATTCGTTACGGCAATATCGCAGTTTTCAAAAAGAATGCGCTTGGCGTTGAAGTAGTTTTCCCAAGTCTTGTGATAATCAAGATGATCCTGTGTAAGATTCGTGAACGCGCCGGCAAGGAAGTGAAGCCCTTTCACTCTGCCCTGGGCGAGAGCCTGAGAGGAAACCTCCATAACGCAGTATTCACAGCCCGCATCTGCCATAAGCCTGAAGAGCTTTTGAAGCTCATAGGGATCGGGGGTGGTGTATTTGGCGGGGTAGATCTCGTCGCCAACCATATTCTGAACAGTTCCGATAAGCCCAACCTTTTTGCCCACGTTTTCAAGGATCTGCTTAATTAAAAACGTGGTGGTGGTCTTTCCGTTCGTTCCCGTAAGTCCGATAAGCTTCAGCTTTTCAGCGGGATTTCCGAAGAAATTCGCGCAGATCGGTGAAAACACCGAGCGGGTATCGGATACTATTATCTGCTTATCAAGCCCGAGATCGCGTTCAACGACTACTGCCGCCGCGCCCTTTTGGAGCATTTCCCCGGCAACGTCGTGGCCGTCAAAGGTGTTTCCCTTGATGCACACGAAAAGCGTTCCGTCTTTAACGAGCCTTGAATCCTGGGCAACGTCAAGCACCTGCGCATCATCATAGGAATTAAGAACCTCTATTCCCCTCAAAACTTCCGATAATTTCATAGATATTCCTCCAAACCTTCGGTGCTTTCGCTTAGTCAAGCACCGATTCTGTTGATTTAAACGTTACTCTTATTACCGTTCCGATACCAACCTTATTGCCCGCGGCCTCGCTTTGCTTATAAGCCACAACCTTTGAGCTTCTGGAATCGTTTCCGGTGATTATAATATTCAAATTGTATTCCGCGGCGCGCCTGTTCACCTCTGAAACAGTCAAACCTGAGAAATCGGGAACCGAAACGGTCTGCTCCTTATTCGCTTCCGTATAGAGAACTACGGTTCCGCCCCTCGGTGCTTCGCCTGATGACGGCGACTGTTTGATGACAGTGTTGCCGTTTCCAACGGTTTTGGGTGTGAAGCCGGCGTTTCTCAGCGTTGCTTTGGCGCTGTCGATATCCTTGCCTGAAACGCTGGGAACGCTTACGGATAAATGCTTTGCCTCATCATCCGAATAGCTGGGCTCAACTCCGAGCTGCTTCATCGCCTCCTCAACGACTGCCGCTGCGATGGGAGCGCAGATCGCGCCGCCGCCGAGATCCTGATTCGGTTCGTCACAAAGAATAATCATGGCGACCTGGGGATCGTCAACAGGAGCGATTGCTGAAAAAGAAACGATGTATTTATCTTTTTCGCCCGCTGCCGATTCGCCGAGCTTCGTTGAAGTACCCGTTTTACCGCCAACGTTGTAGCCTGCAACGTATCCGTTTTTACCCGTTCCGTTGTCTACAACGGATTTCATCATTTGGAGTACCTTTTCGGAGGTCTCCTTGCTTATTACCTGTCTTAGCGCGGTAGGCTCAGTTTTCGATATTATTTTATTATCCGCATCCTTGATTTCAGATACGATATACGGTTTTAAAAGCGTACCGCCGTTGGCAATCGCGCTCAGCGCAGTGCAAATCTGTATCGGGCTCATATTGTTCGTCTGACCGAATGACGCCGAGGACAGCTCAACGATTCCGTATTGATTTTCGTTGTAATACTGCGGGCGCGCCTCACCGGGAAGGTCTATGCCGGTTCTCTGCGAAAAGCCGAAGCCCTCGAAGTATTTGTAGTAGTTACGCACACCCATTCTCTGCCCTATGGTAATGAAAAACGGGTTGCAGGAATTTTCAAGTCCCTGCGTGAAGGTCTCAAATCCATGGCCCGGTCGGTAATGGCAATGCATCGTGTAATCCTCAACCTGTATCGCGCCTGTACAGGTGTAGGTTGTATTGAGCGTGGCAACGCCCTCTTCAAGCGCACCCGCCGCCATAAACACCTTGTAAACAGAGCCGGGAACGTAGGTGTCAGCCACCGTGAAGTTTCTCCACTGCCTCTGAACGTAATAGCTTTCGAGTTCGGCCTTTTTGTCGGAATCCTCTTCTTTTCTTATATTCTCGAGATATTTATCGTAAACAACCGTTCTGGGATCGTTGCAATCGTAATCGGGAAGCGACGCCATCGCAAGGATCGCTCCGGTGTTACAATTCATAACAACGCCGTAGGTTCCCTTTGCGTTGTACTCCTCAAGGGCATCTCTCAGCTCCTGCTCCAAAACGTACTGTATGGAGCTGTTTATTGAAAGCACGAGAGAGTTTCCGTCCTGCGCGGGAATCGTGGTTTCAAAATCCTCCATAATGGAGCTTGAAACGGCACTGTTTACGGAAATTATTCTTCCGTTAACGCCTTTGAGCTGTTCATCGTAATAAGCTTCAAGACCTTCAAGTCCCTGATTATCCGAGCCGGTGAAGCCTAAAACACACGAAGCAAGCGAGCCGTAGGGATAATATCTTCTCGTGGTCTCCTCAAAGCCGATACAGCTTCTCAGCTTATATGACTTATTGGCCGCGTCGCTCATAAAATCAGCGATCTGCTTGCGGATCTTATACTCAACCTTACGGGCAACGACAACGTACTTGGTATCGTCCCTTTCGGAGCTCTCATAAAGTTCCTGTTTTTTTTCGCTGTCAAACCCGAGAACGTCGGAAAGGAAATCGACTATCACCGATCTGTTTGTATCATTAATGTTTGACGGATCAATAAAAATATTATACACAGTGGCGGACTGGGCAAGAACGTTTCCCAAGCTATCATATATCGTTCCCCTGCTTGCCTCGATCTCCTTATCGGAGAGCTGCTGATTCTGCGCCTTTTCGGCGTATTCCTCTCCGTGAACGATTTGAAAATGAAACAGGCGGGAAATACCCCAAACGAAAAGAAGCACTATAACAAGAAAAAGTATAAAAGTTCTTGAAGTGCAAAGCCTTTTAAATCTCTCCATCACGTTCCCGCCTTAAAAATAATTTATATATTATAATATTAATATTTTAGAGAGTTAAGAATTATTCTCAACTCTCACCACGCATATTTCTTTAAATAATACTGCAATATTCATTCAAATATTACACAAGTAGGGCGATATAAAATATCACCCTATAGGTTCATTTATTACTTCGGGCGCGTCATCGGAAAGTGATGCCGTTCGCTCCGTCTTGTATTTTTCCACGTCAATATATCTTATCTGATCCGCCTGAAGCTTTACCATCCCCAGCTTGTTTACCGCGTAATCCTCGATCTGGTCGATCGTTACCAGCGCGTCAAGCTCGGCATTCGTGCAGATATTTTGATTGATTTCCCTCGTCAGCTCCGTTTTCAGCGCGGCGATTTCCCTTGTGTATTCATTTTTCAAAGCATAGGTGAAAAGCATTGCGAAAAGCATTGAAACCGCAAGGGCAAGCACCAAAACGGTTGTGAAAGCCTGCCTGAACACACGATGCTGATCCGACAGCAGCTCGCTTTTGCTTTTCAATTTTTCGTTGCCGCTTACTACCGTTAAAGGTCTCTGTCTTCTTTCCCTTTCAGGGGCAGGCGCATATTTGGGCGCGGCGGAGGAACGCGTCAGATTGAAAGCGTTGACAGCATCTGTCATTTCAATATCCGCGCTGTATGAATACCTGCGAAAATCGTTTGAATTCGTCATTTCATTTTCCTCCTTTATAAGTCTTGATTTTTATTCAATCAGTATTTTTTAAAAGCTCTCAGCCTTGAGGATCTCGCTCTCGGGTTATCCTCAAGCTCCTCTTCGCCGGGTGATTTTGATTTAAACGGCAATTCTCCCTTGGGTTTGTTGCCGCATACGCACACGGGGAATTCCTTTGGACAGGTGCAGCCTCTTGTCCACTCGGAAAATTTTTCTTTAACGATCCTGTCCTCCAGCGAATGGAAGGTGATCACCGCAATTATTCCGCCGGGATTGAGGCATTCAAAAGCGTTTTCAAGGGCTTCGCTGAGCATATCAAGCTCACGGTTTACTTCAATTCTGATTGCCTGAAAGGTCCTTCGCGCGGGATGGCCCTTTTTCAATTCCTTGGCAGGCATTGAGGCCTTGATGATATCGACAAGCTGAAAGGTGGTCTCGATCGGACTCACTTCCCTTGCCTTAACGATGTTTCTTGCAATGGAACGGCTGAATTTTTCCTCGCCGTATTTCCAAATCACCTGCGCAAGAGCCTGCTCGTCATAGGTGTTAACAACGTCGTAGGCGGAGAGTCCTTCCTTAGACATTCTCATATCAAGAGGCGCGTCCTGATGAAAGGAAAAGCCCCTGTCCCCGTTATCAAGCTGAAAGGAGCTTACACCCAAATCAAGGAGCATTCCGTCTATACCGCTGAGCCCCAAATCGGAAACGATCGTTTTGATATTTGAAAAATTGCTGCGAACGATCGAAGCGTTTGAAAATTCGCCCAATCGCTCTTTCAAAACCGATATCGCATCAGGGTCCTGATCTATTGCGATGAGCCTTTTGGCGTGCTTTGCGATCTCTTTTGAATGACCGCCGCCGCCCGCCGTACCGTCCGCGATTATTTTATTTTCATTTAATTCAAGAGCGGCGATCGCCTCGTCGAAAAGAACGCTTTTATGCTTAAATTCCATATTCATCAAGAATGTTTTCAACCTCTTGCTCGTCTATGCCGTTAAGCTGCTCGTTGAACAGATCGCAATTCCATATTTCAATTCTCTTGTTATTGCCGAAAATCTCAGCCTCGCTCTGATCAAAAAGCTCAACCTGGCGGCGAAGATTTTCATTGAGAAGCAATCTGCCCTGCCCGTCAAGGCTCATCTTTTCCGCGTTTGCTGAAAAGTAAAATTCAAGGCGCTTTCTGTCTTTCTGATTAACAGTGGTCTGAATTTTATTCATAAAATTATTCCACTCATCCATAGGATAGAGAGCAAGGCACTTGCCGAAGCCGCGGGATGCGATGAATTCCTGGCCGAGTGACGCGCGCATATTGGCGGGAATTGATATTCTGCCCTTCGCGTCGATCTTATACGCTTTATGGCCAACAAAATACTCGTCCATTTTGCTCTCCTCCTTTCTGAAAATGTGGGAATTCGTTTCAAAATTTGAAATCTATATGTTTTTATATGGGATTTATATAAATTTTTATGGGATTCCCTCCCACTTGATTACATTATATAGGGCTATTTCCCCATTGTCAAGATTATTTTTTAATACGAGCTTTTTGTAACAATTGTAATCTTTTTGTAACAATTGTAAAAATTGCTATTTTCGGCGCAGTATGCTACAATGTATATATAGTATTATTCATTATATATGGAGGAAAAAATATGGCAGATTACAAGACCACTTGGGGTCAAAAGCTCGGCTACGGCATCGGCGCCGTGGGGCTTGACCTTTCATACGGAATGTTTTATTCCTATCTTTCCTATTATTTATCCAGCGTTTTGGGATTAAAAGAGGCCTTTTTACTTTTGCTGACACCTCTTGCCCGAATTTGGGACGGCGTTAACGATCCCATAATGGGCACTATTGTTGACAGCACCAAAACAAAAATGGGCAAATACCGCCCGTGGATATTAATTGGCGCGTTTTCCAACGCCATAGTTTTATCGCTCCTTTTCACCTCCTTCGGAATGAGCGGAACGAAGCTGTATATTTACATCGCCGTTATGTATATCCTTTGGGGTATGACAAACACGATGGCCGATATCCCCTACTGGTCTATGGTGCCCAGCTTTACCAACGACCCGAAGGACAGAAATATGGTTGCCACCGTTGCGAGAACCTTCAGCGGTCTCGGTCAGGGGCTTATCACCGTGCTTACTCCCATTATCCTTCCCATGCTTTCCAGCGGAATGACAACGGAAAACGGCTACAGCGCAACGGGCTTTTCAAGATGGGCGATCATATGCGGCGTGTTCCTCGTGATCTTTTCATCGATATGCGTTAAATCTACCAAGGAGCGCAACGTTATCTACAATAACGAGAAATTCAGCTTTAAGCAGATGTTTAAGGTTATCGCCGGCAACGATCAGCTTATCGTGTTTATGATATTCGCGATGATCTCAAACGCCGGCTGGTATCTCACCAGCGGCACGGCTGTGTATTACTTTACGGACGTTCTTGAAAACAGCAGCGGGCAAAGCCTGTTTTCAATGATCGGCGCAGTGGGTTCCGTTTTGGGTCTGCTTGTTATCCCGATACTTGAAAAGAAGCTTTCAAACAGGCGCATTTATCAAATCTCTCTTATAATGACGATCGTTGGATACGTTTTGATGTTTGTATTCGGACCAATACTGAAAATTGCCATAGCCCTTGATATCAGCTATATTGTCGCAAGCATCGGCATCGCTTCAATGTTCGTTGCGCAGACGATCTTCCTTGCGGATATCGTTGACTATGGCGAATACAAAACAGGCAAGAGAAACGAAAGCATCATCTTCTCTATGAAAGGCTTTTTGCAGAAAATGGCATACACGATCCAAACCGTGTTCCTTTTCGGCGGTCTCGGAATTATGAACTACAACAGCCAGATAACCGCAGGAAAGATAAACGATTCAACGAAAAGCGCCATCGGGATCATTTGCTTCGGCATCCCTGCCTTGCTGATACTGGTTTCACTTATAGTATTCAGCACCAAGTTCAAGCTTCACGGCAAGCTTAGAAATGACGTTCACGATTACATTTCCGAAAAGCGCGCAAATAATTAATTACATAAAGTAAAAACCTGTTCGGGTTGACCGAACAGGTTTTTATTATTCTGAAATGATTGAATCTATAGGCAAATAGTTGCTCAATATATTGATCGCTTCATCGTATTCATTTTTATAATTCGCAAAGGTTTCTGTTTTCATTATTTTAAAGCCCGCTGAAAGGTAGAGCTTGATTGCCTTGTAGCTCCACGGCTGTGTATGCAGATATACCGGCATCAGATGATTTTGGCAATAATATCTCATTACCGCATTTAAAAGAGCCTTCCCCGCTCCCTTGTTTTGATACTCAGGCAAAACAGCCAACCAATGCAATGAAGAAACTGTTTCATCCCCTTTATAATCGTGCCACGCAATGCAAGTGCCGATAATATTATTATTCTTGTCTTCAGCAAAGAAACAGCGCTCAAAAACATCATCCGTATTATAATGCGCTTTAAAATACTGTTCGGCTTCATCGGTGCTTGGAAAATCTCCGATTGAGAACTCGATATCTGCCCAGTGCTTTTCATCGCAAGTCTGATAATTTCTTACCGTTATATCATTCGCATTATCAGTCAAAGGCTCAAAACTGTCGCACCGCATTATTAAGTTTTTATATGGTATGCTTCTGTCTAACACTGAAATCATCTCCAATTAGAGTTTAACATAACACCGCATAACAAGCAAGTGAAAGCAAAAGGACTGCAAAAGCCCCGTAACTGAGTTACGGGGCTCTCGAATTTATTTATTCTTTGTCAGCATTTCGCAATGCGGTATTGCAGGCTTACTCTTCGTCTTCCTTGCGTTTTTTCGCGTAAACGAATGCCACACCGGCTGCAGCGAAAAGAATCGCGCTTGAAATACCGGCAATGTAACGGGCGTTACCGGTTTCGGGACTTGTAGAATTGCCTGAGCCGGGAGCCTGAGTTGCGGTTTCATCAACCGTTGAATCCTCAGCGGGTGTCTGAGTAGTCGGCTCATCTGCAGTTGTCTCATCAGCAGGTGTCTGAGTTGTAGGCTCATCTACTGAAGTCTCTTCAATAATATTAAGAACGGTTGAAACCTTATCGTAGGTGTAAACAAGCGTAACGTCATGCTCGCCTACAGCAAGCGTATCAAGATACTCAGCAGTAAATGTAAGAATCGTTGAGCCTTCTTTCAGGCTATAGCAGCTCTCATCTACCACGTTGCCGTCTACAAGCACCTTAACGAACTTGTCAAGAGGGCCGTTGCAATAGATCGTGGCCGTCTTACCGGAAGAGATAACGTGTTCATTATCGGTAACACTAAGCACGATCTCCAGATCAACCTCGTCGGCGGGTTTGCTTGTAGGTTCATCAGACGGTTTAGTCGTCGGCTCATCTTCCGGTGCCTGAGTTGTGGGTTCATCGCCGGGCTGAGTTGTGGTTTCACCGGGAGCGGTTGACTCCTCGGGCTGAGTTGTTGTTTCACCGGGATCGGTCGACTCTTTAGGCTGCGTTGTCGTTTCACCGGGAACGGTCGGCTCTTCAGGCTGCGTTGTCGTTTCGCCGGGAACGGTCGATGCTTCAGGCTGGGTTGTCGTTTCGTCGGGATCGGTCGACGCTTCAGGCTGGGTTGTCGTTTCATCGGGATCGGTCGACGCTTCAGGCTGAGTTGTCGTTTCATCGGGATCGGTCGACTCTTCAGGCTGAGTTGTCGTTTCATCGGGATCGGTCGACGCTTCAGGCTGAGTTGTCGTTTCGCCGGGAGCGGTCGACTCTTCAGGCTGAGTTGTCGTTTCATCGGGATCGGTTGACTCTTCAGGCTGAGTTGTTGTTTCAATAGGATCAGTTGTCGATTCAGGATAAGTTGTTTCTTCCGGAATTTCTATAATCGTAAGCGTTGTTGCAACATCGATGTAGGTGAAGCTGAGTACAACGTTATGTTCGCCGGCCTCGAGAGTATCAAGAAACTCTGAAGTGAAGGTAATTACCGTTGAGTCCTCACCGGATGTGGTATAGTATTTCGCGTCAACGATCTTGCCATCCACAGATACGCTTATGAACCACTTAAGATCAATAGAACAATTGATAGAAGCATTTTCACCCGATCCGATAACATGTTCGGCACAGTCAATTTCAGGTGCAGCCGCAGTACCGTCTGTTGCGCCGCATCTGGAGCAAACGCCCTCAACATAATCATGGCCTAACGCGGGGATTACTTCGCTTTCAAGAGCAACTCCGCAACGCTTGCAGAGAACGGACTTGCTTCCGTCCGTAGTGCAGGTGGCTTCAACTATAGTGTAAACTGTTTCGCCGTTTTCATCTACAGGAACTTCATGACCGGAGGGAACAAGACCAAGCGTATCTATAGCGCCGCAAATTTCGCAAACGCGCTGCTGGGTTCCTTCATCGTTACAATCCGGCATCTCAACGGTTTCCCACGGACCCCAAGTGTGGTTTAACATAGGAATAACCGTGGAATCTTTCTTTGCGCCGCAGATTGAGCAATGGATAGACATACTTCCGTCTGTAGTACAGGAAGCAGGAAGATCGATGGTGAAATCATCCTCCCAATCGTGACCGGTAGCATTGATATTTTCTGATTCAACGTAATGGCACTCTGAGCAAGTACGCTGCATTGTGCCTTCATCGTCACAATCAGGTGAAGTTATGATCGTCCATTCGCCAAAGGTATGACCATAAGCGGGAATAACTTGTGAATTGATTCTTGCGTCGCACTTCTTGCAGTGGATCGACTGGCTTCCGTCCGTAGTACAGGATGCCGCAGCGTCTACAGTGTAAATGCCGTTTCCGTTCTCATCAACGTTCCAGTCATGACCGCTCGGATTAAGACCATTTGTTTCGGATGCCTCGCATCTCTTACAGGTGCGCATTTCAGTACCTGAATCGTCGCAATCGGGGCTTTCCACTACACTCCAATCACTCCAATCGTGACCGAGAGGATCAATAGTTTCACTTGCAAGGATCGCTACGCAACCGCTTCTCTTACAATGAACTGACTGGCTTCCCTGAGTGGTACAGCTTGGCTCTAAATCTACGGTATAGATATACTCGCCGTGTGCATCAACGTTCCAATCATGGGCAAGCTTATTTACATCACGTGTCTCTGAGTATGTACAATTCTTACAATCACGGCGTTCTCCGGTATCTCCGCCGCAAACCTCGGAGGTGAAGGAATACCAATCGCCCATATCGTGACCCTGGGCATAAAGAACAACGTACGTTCTGGTAACCTCTTCTTTGCAAACCTCGCAAAGAGTTACCTCATAATATCCTCCGTTGACCTCGCAGGTAGCAGGCGTGTAATCTAACGTAATCTTTCCTTCTGCCGGGGTATGGCCCTTAGCAGGAAGTGTTTCGATCGTATCAGGATCTGAAACGCCGCAAATCTCACAATGAATTGACTGACTTCCGTCAACAGTGCAGGTGGGTTCCTTGTCCGTTTCTACCACAGACTTCCAAGTGTGGCCGTTAGGATTGATGTTCCTGGTTTCATTCGTACCGCATACAGAGCAAGTGCGCTGTTTTACACCGCTGTCATCGCAGTCTTGTGCTACTATGGTCTCCCACTCGCTGAACATATGACCGGGAGACGGCAATATGTTGTGTGTGATTTTCTGTACTTCTTTACACATACTGCAACGGATTACTAAATCGTATCCTCCGTCTGTAGTACAGGTGGCTTCAACTCTGTTTTCCTGGCTTGAGCGGGCGCTGTTGTGGGGAAGCTTTGCAATTACTTCCTCCTCTTTCGTAGCGTCACAGTTCTCACAACGGTATGCTCTCTGACCCTCACGCTGGCAGGTAGCAGTGGTAATAGTTACTTTCTTGGAGCCCCAAGAATGACCGGTAGCGTCAGTAATGTCAGTTCTGATGAAACCGCATTTTTCACATGTGTACTGTATCTCACCGGTTGAGTCACAGAGCGAAGGTTTGATTTCTCTGCCCTGATCCCACTGATGTCCTTGATGCTCTATAGTCTCCGTATGACGTGAAAGTAGAGCGGAACAATTCGTGCAATATGTGCTGATAAGGTTTTCGCCGTCAGTTTCACAACCAACCTCTCTGATGACCTCGGTCTGAGGCTCGCCGGGGGTGTGATCGGCTATATCGATGTAAACTGAGGTAGTGTTACCGGCTTTATCGGTTGCAATAACAATATATGAGCCTGTGCCGGTGATCGTAAAGGTCTTTCCGTCTTCAGCGGCAGTTAATGTGTTGTTTCCGTCGATAACGGTATCAAGATATTCATCTTCAACAGTAAAGGTAACTGATTCGCAATAGGTAGCGCGCTCAGTAAGTCCGCTGATAACGGGAGGTGTGATCTCAAGAACAATACCTGAGGTGCTTGTATAGCCGATATGTCCGGCATCGTCCTGAGCCTTAGCATAGATAACATACTGACCTTCGGGATCAATAACAGGAGCATTAGCGCCGTCATAAACTGTCCATTCAATTTCAGCAGAAGTGATATCCTCTACAGGCGAATTTGTAATGTAATACCAAATTTCAACACTGTCATCATCGTTATCCTCAGCAGTGATCGTTACGGTCTGTGAGGTGTTGAAGAAGGTGTCAAATTCAATATAGGAATCAAGATAAGTCCACTTGTCTCCGCCAACCTCAATGGAAGCGGTCGGATTCTCATTGTCATAATACTGAGCATTGTAAACTCTGTCGCCGGTGCTGCCCGTTTCAATAGTAACGGACTCAGCAGAGCCGGTGATGCCTGTTCCGGTCCAGCCAACGAATTTGTAGCCTTCTCTTACAGGCTCATCAAGAGTGATAGCATTGGATTCAACAGTATACGTAGCGGGGTGGCCGGTATCGTCTGATTCCTTATCTCCCCAATTCGCATTGTCACCAAGATTATATGTGATCGTATATTTGATAGCCTCACGACTACTGTAAAGATCGGTATCAGCAGTAACGCCGGAAGTGAATTCCCACGCGTCATCATCGCCGTTAACCTTATCTTTATCATTAAACCATTTATCGCCTACGTTATAGCCGTTAACATCAACGGTTACGTCCGGCTTTTCAACAGTCTTGTTGTTATTAACGTATGCTTCGGCAACTACCTCATCGGTATCGTAGAAATGGAACTGTACTCGATGAACAGTATAATTATCCTCCGCAGTATAGAGCGCGGGTACGGTTTCTTTACCTTCAAGGTTCTGGCCCCAAACTATTGTGCCGTCTTCAACGCCGTTTTGAAGAAGCCATGCAACCTTACCGGAAGCAAGATCCTCCTGTGTTACAGGCTCTACAGATCCGGCGATGTTATCCTTAACAGAATTAGAAGCAAGATAATAATTGTTTTTTACTTCGGGGTCCTTGCTCTTCTCACTATCGCTATAGCTTGCGCCGTAAATACCAAAAGACGTTATTGTGCTATAGCAGTTTTTGATCGTACCGCCTCTGTTTACCCCTACAATTGCACCGGTATTAGCGGCGCCTCTAAGTATTCCGTTTACAGCGCAGTTTTCGATCGTACCGACATTTCTGCCTGCGATCATACCGTTCCAAAGGTCTACGCGAAGATTTCCGGAAACGATAAGATTCTTGATCGTACCGGTGTTATATCCGAACAAACCAGCGCAATAATAACGAGTACTTCTTGACGTGGTATCGATATATAAGCCGCTTACGGTGTGACCCTTTCCGTCAAACACACCGGCAAAATAAACGCCGGTTGAAAATCCGTCTGACGATCTTCCGATGGGATCCCAGTTATTGCCGTCACCGCCCTGAAGATCAACGTCAGCCGTAAGCTCATAATAGGCTTCGGCATACGCTTTTTCAGTGCCGTCAACGATATATTTTTCCATAGCGTTGATGTGATCGCGCATAATTTCCATATCGGACTTATTCGCAATCAAAAACGGTTCTTCCTCCGTGCCCTTACCGTCAAGGTCGGGCTCTGTTGGCTCTGCCGCTGTTGCGGAAACACTGTCGTATGTATCTGAACCCGTTTCTGCCGAAGCGGAGTAGATCCACATAGAAGTCAACAGTGTGAAAATCAAAGCCACCGAAAGAACAACGCTTAAAAATCGTTTTGTCTTTGAGTTTTTCAGCATTTTCATTACCTCTGCTTTCAATGAAACCGAAAGGTCTCTTTAGTATAATACATAAAAATATGCATAGCTAACCAAGATATACTTTTAGCCTCTACAATTATATCATCGGTTTTGCAAAAAGTCAACAACGAATAACTGAAATGCTTATAATAAAAATTACTATTTTATAATATCAAAAAAGAAAAAGAAACGGCAATCTTCTTGCGAAAATTGCCGTTTCTCTGGTGGCTCATCGGGGAATCGAACCCCGGACACCTTGATTAAAAGTCAAGTGCTCTGCCGGCTGAGCTAATGAACCGTATCACCCTTATATAAGGGTGTTGGCTGGGGAGGCAGGATTCGAACCTACGAGTGAGGGAGTCAAAGTCCCTTGCCTTACCGCTTGGCGACACCCCAATATCGGGATTAAGTCAAAACAAAACCTCCTCGCGCAACTTTCGCGCCTTGGTTTTGTTCTACATATAAAAAAAGTGGGGTGGGATATCGGATTCGAACCGATGACCTCCAGTGCCACAAACTGGCGCTCTAACCAACTGAACTAATCCCACCGTGTATAATATTTAATATATTTTGAGGCTTAGAGGGACTGAATTGCATAAAAACAGTCCCCCAAGCAACTCCTTGTGGCGCGCTTGGAGGGACTCGAACCTTCGACCTACCGCTTAGAAGGCGGTTGCTCTATCCAGCTGAGCTACAAACGCATATGGAGCGGGTGAAGGGAATCGAACCCTCGTGTTCAGCTTGGAAGGCTGACATTCTACCATTGAACTACACCCGCACGGGAACGGTCATTATTATAATAAATGACCGCCGAACTGTCAAGAGTTTTTTGAAAAAATCAGTTAATCTTTATTTCAATTTTGTCATTTGCAGTCAAATTGAAGCTCTTGATCGCCGTATCCTGATTGAAAACTATAGCAGAAGCAAGCTCGTCTTCAACGTGGCGTCTCACGGAATCGCGGATGCCTCTGGCATTTTTCTTTGAACCGTAGGAATCTTTTGCGATGAATACGGGAACGGAATCATCCCAGCTGAGCTCTATGCCCTTATCCTTAAGGCTCTCCTTAAGCTCGTCAAGCATAAGAGAAGCAATCTTTGCGAAGCTGTCGAAGGAAAGGGTGTTAAAGGTGATTATCTCGTCTACCCTGCCGAGAAATTCCGGTCTGAGGAAGCGCTCCAGCGCCTTCATCGTAACGTCCTTATTGATCTCGTTATCGGATTTGCCGAAGCCCAAGGTAGCCGAATCGGTGGATCCCGCGTTGGAGGTCATAACGATGATCGTGTTTTCAAAGTTGACGTTTCTGCCCTGGGAATCGGTAATTCTGCCCTCGTCAAGAATTTGAAGCAGAATGTTGAGAACGTCCTTATGCGCCTTTTCGATCTCATCAAAGAGAATAACACTGTAGGGCTTTCTGCGTACCTTTTCAGTAAGCTGACCCGCATCGTCATAGCCAATATATCCCGGAGGCGAGCCGATGATCCTCGATACGCTGAATTTCTCCATATACTCGCTCATATCAAGGCGTATGAGCGTTTCGGGAGAATCAAAAAGCGCTTCCGCAAGCTGCTTAACCAGCTCCGTTTTACCAACGCCCGTTGGACCCACGAAAATGAAGGACTGGGGATGCTTTCTCGGGCTTATCTGCACTCTGCCCCTTCGAACAGCGGCGGCTACCTTTTCGATCGCCTCGTCCTGACCTACTATATGCTTTTTGAGATCATCCTCAAGAGAAGCAAGCTTCTTTAAATCCCCTGCCTCGATCTTTGCGGCGGGAATACCCGTCCACATAGAAACTACCTTGGCGAGATCCTGCTCCTGCACCTGATTGTCCTTTGCCCTTTCGGCAAGCTCAGGAAGCTTCTGATCCAACTGCATAGCCTCTGATTTCAGCCTTGAAACAAGCTCGTAATCGATCTCATTATTATCATTGGGCTGGGAAGCGTTGTCTATACTTTCGAGAAGCTTGTGCTTTTTCTCCAGCATAAGCTGATATTCGGAAATGGCAGGATTGCGCAGGTTTGCGCAGGTGCAAGCTTCATCGAGCAAATCAATCGCCTTATCGGGCAGATAACGATCCGTTACGAAGCGCTCGGACATAGTTACCGCCCTGCGAACGAGAGAATCCGAAATAGAAACCTTGTGATAATTTTCATAATACGCCTTGATGCCAAGCAGCATTCTGTAAGCGTCGTCAATAGACGGCTCTTCGATCTTGATGGGCTGGAAGCGGCGCTCAAGGGCAGCGTCCTTTTCGATATATTTTCTGTATTCGTTAAAGGTGGTGGCACCGATAACCTGTATCTCCCCTCTTGAAAGAGCAGGTTTTAAAATATTGGCGGCATTCATCGTGCCTTCGCTGTCTCCCGTACCTACGAGGTTATGGACTTCGTCAATAAAGAGAATGATATTGCCCTCACTCTTTACCTCGTCAACAAGCCCCTTGATCCTGCCCTCAAACTGACCCCTGAACTGAGTGCCGGCAACGAGAGCCGTTAAATCAAGCAAATAAATCTCCTTATTCATAAGGCGCGCAGGGACTTCCCCCTTGGCGATGCGAATAGCAAGACCCTCGGCGATGGCAGTTTTACCTACGCCCGGCTCACCGATAAGGCAGGGGTTGTTTTTCGTTCTCCTGCAAAGGATCTGCACGGCACGGGAAATCTCGTTTTCCCTGCCGATGATATTGTCTATCTCTCCTCTTTTCGCCCTGCTCGTTAAATTGTTACAGTAGCTGTTGAGGAATTTCCTTGAATCTTCGGGAGCTTTCTTGCCCTGCTTCTTTGAACCTTTATTTTTCTTCTCGTCCTTAGAGGAATTTGAGCCGTTTACAAGATTTGCAAAGGGAAAGGTCTGCGCTCCGTCCATATTCTCCTGATTGAACATTTCGCCGAGGGCGTCAAAATTGAAATCGCCCATATTTTCCATAAACTCGCTCATCTGCTCGGAGGCGATCTCCAGCTCCTCGTCCGACACACCCAGCTGATCTATCATCTGATTAATAGAGCCAACGTTGAGCTCTCTGGCGCATCTTATGCAGAGTCCCTCAGGCGTAAGCTTGCCGTCTTCCATCTTTTGAATAAATACCACCGCAGGTCGCTCACCGCACCTGCTGCACATTTGTTTTTTCATTGAAAAGTGTATTCTCCTTTGAATTAGTCAAAGCAAATTAAATCCAATTAATCTGATTCTTCATTTTTTGCGTTCTTTTCTTTAAGCTGCTTGATAAAGCCCGGGGCGTAGCCGAAAAGCGAACCAAGAGTGAACGCGGCGGAAATGCCAACGAGTATCCAAGTGATCGCGTTCGGAAGCGTGAAGCCCAGCATTTCGCAAAGCGCGCCGTTTTCTCCAACGGCAAGAACGGTTATCATTACAACGCAGAACACGAGCGTTGCAAGCTTGCCCCATATCTCCGCCGCAAAGGGCTTGAAGCCGTTGATGATAAGTATCAAGCCGCCAACCACCATTATTATCTCTTTTGCTATAAAGAACATAAAGAGGTATTTAATGGCATTGTCGCTGTATTTGAAAATAAGTACGATAACAATAGATATCTGCGAAAGCTTATCAGCTATGGGATCGAGCACCTTGCCGAGCGCCGAGACCTGATTGAGCTTTCTTGCCAGCATACCGTCAAACCAGTCGGTAAGCTCCGCAATCGCTATAACGATAACCGCCAAGATAAAGTGATCCTTAATAAGAAGCACCGCGAAAACGGGAATCAGCAGGATTCTCATAAACGAGAGAAAGTTGGGGATCGTTTTCCATCCCTGAAAAAGTTCCTTTAAATATTTTTTAAAACCTTCCATTTTGCATCTCCTATATCATCAACAATGGGTTAAATTTATTTATAAAGTTTATAACGGCGCTTGAGTCGATTTGATCGATAAAGTCGCCCGAGCCGGCAAAATAAGTAACGAAGAAGTTTCCCACCGCCGCAACGGCAATAAGTACAATAAGCGCCTTGACCGCTCCGAGAGCCGCGCCGAGAAATCTGTTTGTATTCTTAAAGGGCGCATTATCCTTTTTGCTCGCCTTGTCGATAATGGCGAGCAGGATGCCTGTTACGATAAAGAACACAACGGCTATAACGATAAAGAGAACGATTTTACCGCTGAGAATAGCAATTGGATCTACCACGTTTTGCATTATTCCCTGTGAGGCAGCCTCGGCACTGACGTTGTTCAAAAATGAAAGATCGGTAATGTTTTTTAACGCCTCGGGCAAATTGTTAACAATTTCCCTGATGCCTTCAACCGCTCCGTCCAGCCCCGTGCTTTCCACGGATTGCGACACCTGAGCGTTTATCGTCTCTCTTAAAAGAGCGTTATATAGCGGCTCACTGCAGTTTTTTGCAACGAAATAGCAAATGGGTATTCCCAAAATTGATCTTGCAAGGGATAAAATTGCCATTAAAAAGCCCCTGAAATAACCGCTGATTATTATAATGATCGCTACTGCTATCAGCACAATATCTATGATATTCATATTCATTTCCTCCTATGTGTTCGCTAAAGTAATATAATCAATCAAAAGCAGATCGATCGGCCTAATTTATAAGCTCAAGCCCGGAGCTTCGCAGACCGAATATCTTTGATGACATCTGCCTGATCTCGCTGTAGGAATCATCCACGGGAAGTCTGAGCGTTTCTTTACCGTTTCTCATTTTAAACGAGATTATTTCACCGCCTGTGAGCGCCGTCATTTCCGTGCCTGAGGCTGTAACATCCTTGATCTGCGATGAGATTTGCGCCTGTGATTTTATCTCGCCTGAGGGCTTGACAAAAGAAATCGTATTATCCGGAGCGCCCGCATATTCACCGAAAGCGATAATTAGATTATCAGACGGGTTATAGCAATAAGCAACCGTATTGATGCTTCCCTGAGCGTACACGGGGATCTCCTTTTCAAGGGAATCTATCACGCTTACAAAATCGTTTCCGACAACGTACAGATCATTTGACGCAAAGTGAATATCAAGGATCAAGGAGCCGGTATACTCAAATTTAACCTTTGGCTCATTGTAGCCGACGGGCATAACGTAAAGCGTTGATTTGATCTTAGCGTTTTCGGAATTCATAACGATAAAGGCAACGTATCTGCTGTTATCGCTGATAGCGATACCCGTAATATATCCTCCGCCGATGTCGTAATTCATTCTTTCGTTAAAGGATTTTCCGTAAACCGTAACGCGGCTCTTTTGAATACCCGAAACGGTGGCAACGGCAACAACGCCGGTATCGGAAACGTCGGCGCAAAGAATATCGCCGTCTATCGAATTTTCGTAAACGTTTTCCGTGGCACTGTCAAGCCTGTAGATATTCGCTCCCTGATCGAACAGTACGGAATAACCGCCGCTGACACGAAGGATCGGGTTTGCGTATCCGTGCTCATCCTTTATCTTCTCCTGCGCGTTGGAGGAGTTTATAACGGTGTAGACGGAATCGTTTAGAATAGCTATTTTATTGCCGATAACGGCAAGATGAGCCTCTCCCCCGCCGCTGAAGTGATAGGGAAATTTGCTGCCGTCCGAAACAGATTCGGATATTCCGGAGCTCTCGCCCACGGAATCAAACAAGCCCTTAAAATCGATCTCGCTGATTTTCAGAGCGGCAATGCCGACGATAATAACGATCAAAACCGCCCATATGATCGCGCGCCGCTTATTCTTTTTTCTCTCTTTTCTTTCTCTGCGTTCGTTTTCACGCTGATTAGATGCCATATTTTTCAAGTCCTATTTTGCGATCAATTATCGCTGTTATAATTTACCTTGTTAAGATATAAGCCCTGTGGCGGAGCAGTCTTTCCCGCCCTGCTCCTTTCTCCGCTGTCTATAACAGACTTAAGCTCTCCGCTTTTGATCTTGCCCTCGTTTACAAAGAGCAGAGTACCCACCATAATGCGCACCATATTGTAGAGGAAGCCGTCTGCCTCAACCTTGAAATAAACGGTTTCACTCTCTCTGTAAACCTCAAAATTATAAACTGTTCTCACAGTGTCTTCCACGTCGGAGCGGGAGGAGCAAAAGCCGCGAAAATCGTGAGTGCCTAAAAACGCTTTCGCTTCATCGTTGAGATAACCGGCGTTTATCGGGTATCTGTAATGAAACGCGTAATTATTCAGAAACGGATCGCGGATTTTTCCGTTATACAGTTTATATACATACTCTTTTGAAACGGTGCAGTATCTTGGGTGGAAATCATCGTTCACCTCACGGCAATTCAATACCGCAATATCCTTTGGCAGATAGGTGTTTAACGCCATAACGATCTTTTCGTTATCTATATTTTTATCAGTTTTAAATGAAACGAAATAAGCGTTTGCGTGAACGCCGCTGTCAGTCCTGCTGCAGCCCTTGATATCAAGCCTTTCGCCAAAGAGCTTTTCAACCGCGTCCTGAAACACTTCCTGCACCGTCACGGCGTTTTTCTGCACCTGCCAGCCGTGATAGCGCGAACCGTCATAACTGATTTCAAGCAATAAATTTCTCATATCACAGCCGCCGTAAGCGTGTTGAAAAAAAGCACCAGCGCTATAAAAGCAGCGATCACGGCAAGGGCAAGATAATCTCTTGCCTGCATTTTCAGCACCTTCATTTTTGTTCTGCCTTCTCCCCCTCTGTAGCATCTGCATTCCATTGCGTAAGCAAGATCAAACGCGGCTCTGAAGGAGGAAACGAATAACGGTATTATAACCGGTACAAGCGCCTTTGCTCTTTTAATAAGATTTCCCGATTCCATATCGGCGCCCCTTGATTTCTGCGCCGCGGTGATCTTTTCGATCTCCTCGATAAGGGTGGGAATAAAGCGAAGGGCGATCGTCATGATCATCGCGATCGAATGAACGTCTATTTTTATATATTTCAGCGGCTTCAAAAGCCTTTCGATAGCGTCTGTAAGATCGGTTGGAGATGTGGTATAGGTAAGCATTGATCCCTCTACGATAAGCACGATTATTCTGACCGCCATGAAAATCGCCGAATAAACACCGTCCTTTTTTATAACGAAACTTCCGATGGTGACAAGCGGCTCTCCACTGCCGTAAAGCAGATTTAAAAGCGCCGTAAGCACGATTATCAGCGTTAAGGGCTTCAAGCTTTTGAGCACCGTTTTAACGGGTATCTGACTTACCAATACTATTATCACCGAAAAAAGCACGGCAAAAGCAAGAGAAATAAAATTTTTACTTAAAAACAGCGTTACGATGACCATCATCGTCAAGATGATCTTCATTCGGGGATCGAGCCTGTGAACGACTGATTTCCCTGGGAAATACTGCCCTATCGTTATATCGCCTATCATACCGTCACTTCCTTTCCGCGTTTTAGGCGGTTCGGATCTGATTTGCTTTGCCTAAGGAGCCTGTTAAGCTCCTTAACGCCTTCGGAAACGGTGAAGATATCCGTTCTGCAATTCACTCCGCTTGCTTTAAGCTTTAAGAAAACTTCGGTTATCTGCGGAACGTTGAGCCCCATTTTTTTGAGCTCCTCGCCGTGGGCATAAACCTTGGGAACAGAGCCGAACAGCGCAACGGAGCCCTTGTTCATAACGAGCACCTTATTGCAGATTTTCGCCACGTCCTCCATAGAGTGGGAAACCAAAACAACGGTGTTATCCGCCATATTGCGGTAATCCTTAATCAGCTTAAGAATGGTCTCTCTGCCCTTTGGATCAAGCCCCGCGCAGGGTTCGTCAAGGATAAGCACCTCCGGCTCCATTGCGATAATGGAAGCTATCGCAACGCGCCTTTTCTGCCCGCCCGAGAGATCAAAGGGAGATTTGCTTTCAAGGGAGCGGTCTATCCCAACGAAGTCCATGCTCCTGTAAACGCGCTCTTTTATCTCCTCGTCGCTGAGTCCCATCTGCTTCGGGCCGAAGGCGATCTCCTTAAAAACGTTTTCCTCAAAGATCTGATATTCGGGATACTGAAAGCAAAGCCCCACCGCAAAGCGAACTCTTCTTATTTTTCGCCTGTTTTCCTTAGCCCATATATCGTTGCCGTCTAAAAACACAGTACCCGCGTGAGGCTCAAGAAGCCCGTTGCAATGCTGGATAAGCGTTGATTTTCCGCTTCCCGTGTGACCGATTATGCCCAACAGATCGCCTTTTTCTATCTCAAGATCAACGTCCTTGATTGCGGCGGTTTCAAAGGGAGTGCCAACGCTATACAGGTATTTTAAATTTTCACAAACTAAAACAGCCAATATTAGTCCTCCAAAGCGCACCTTATAAATTCCGCGCAATCCTCCGCGTTTAAAATGGTTTTTTCGCTTTTCAGCCCTGCGGAGTAAATGAGCTCCGTTGCCTGCGGAACGTCAAGCCCCATAGCCTTGACCTCGTCAACGTGTGAAAAAACATTTTCGGGCGTATCGTCAAGCTTTACTTCACCGTCATTTATAACGACTACTCTGTCAGCCTGAACCGCCTCGTCCATATAATGTGTTATGAGAACGATCGTTATACCATCTTCCCGATTGAGCTTTTTAATAGTTTCCAAAACCTCTTTTCTGCCGCTTGGGTCAAGCATAGCAGTAGGCTCATCGAGTACGATACATTTCGGCTTCATCGCAATGATCCCCGCAACGGCAACGCGCTGCTTCTGACCGCCCGAAAGCTTATGGGGCGCTTTATCCTTAAGCTCGTAGATACCAACGGTTTTCATCGCTTCGTCAACCCGTCTGCGGCATTCGTCAGAGGGTACGCCGAGATTTTCAACACCGAAAGCGACATCCTCCTCAACGATCGAGGCAACGATCTGATTGTCGGGATTCTGAAAAACCATTCCAACGTTTTTGCGTATTTCATAAACGTTTTCCTCGCTGTTTGTTTCAATACCGTCAACGATCACTCTGCCGCTTTGAGGAACGAGGATACCGTTTATAAGCTTTGCAACCGTGGATTTGCCTGAGCCGTTATGACCAAGCACCGCAACGAAGCTTCCCGCTTCAATGGTAAGGCTGAGGTTTTTGATAACGTCTACCCTCTCCGAATTGGGGTCTTCCTCATCGAGTATATAGGAAAAATCCACGTTTTCAAATTCAATAAGTTTCATTTACTTTGTCCAGACAGCGGAAGCACCGCAGGGAAGTACCTCCCCGTTTGACGAAACGGGAAGCCCGATCTCGTCCGCGCTTACGCTGCCGCCCTTTTCTTTCACTATAATATCATCAAGAATATATTTCATAACGGAAGCGGAAAGCCCCGTAGTGTACGAATTTAAAAGCACCGTTAAGGCATCGTCCGAAAGCACGTCTTTGATCAGCATAATGAAATCGTAAAGCGATTCCTCCAAGTGCCATATCTCGCCCTTCGGACCTCTGCCGTAGGATGGAGGATCAAGGATAATAATATCGTACTTGTTTCCGCGCCTGATCTCACGCTGAACGAATTTGATGCAATCGTCAACGATCCATCTGCAGGGTCTGTCGCTTAATCCCGAGGCTTCCACGTTTTCCTTTGCCCAGAGGGTCATACCCTTTGAGGCGTCAACGTGAACTACCGAAGCCCCCTCTTTAAGGCAAGCCACAGTAGCGCCGCCCGTGTAGGCAAAGAGATTGAGCACCTTAACGTCTTTTCGGCCGCTGTTTCTGATGATCTCGCGGATCATATCCCAGTTAACAGCCTGCTCGGGGAAAAGCCCCGTGTGCTTGAAGCCCATGGTTTTAACGTTAAAGGTCAGATCCTTATAACGCACCTGCCATACGGGAGGTAAATTTTTATATACCTCCCACTGTCCGCCGCCCGTGCGGGAACGGATATAGCGGGCGTCCGCCTTATACCAGAGCTTATTTATTCTTTCACTTTTCCATATTACTTGGGGATCGGGACGAACAAGCACCTGTTTTCCCCAGCGCTCCAGCTTCTCGCCGCCTGAGCAGTCGATAAGCTCGTAATCATTCCAGTCTTTCGTATATCTCATCAGCTAAGTCTTTCCCGCACCACGTCCGCAATATCATTGCCCAGCGCGGTGATTTTTTCAATATCCTTTCCCTCAAGCATTACACGCACGAGGGGTTCTGTACCCGATACGCGAACGAGCACTCTGCCGTCGCCGTGAAGCTCCATTTCAGCCTCCTGAACGGCGGAAATGATATATTCATCATTGTTGTATTTTTTCTTGCCCTCTGCCGTTACCTCAACGTTGATAAGCACCTGCGGGTAAACCGTCATAACGCCTGCCAGCTCTCCGAGAGTAGCTCCGCTTTTTATCACGGTTTCAATAAGTTTAACGCCCGAAAGCTCACCGTCTCCCGTGGTGGCGTGATCGAGGAAAATAACGTGGCCGCTCTGTTCGCCGCCGATATTATAGCCCTTTTTGAGCATACGTTCAAGAACGTATCTGTCGCCAACGGCGGTTTTCGCGCACTTGATCTCGTTTTCCTCGCAGAATTTGAAAAAGCCGAGATTGCTCATAACGGTAACGACTACCGTATCGTTATTCAGCTTGCCCTCCTGCTTCATCTGCGTAGCGCAGATTGCGATGATCCTGTCTCCGTCTATGAGATTGCCGTTTTCATCGACCGCGAGCATTCTGTCTGCGTCGCCGTCAAAGGCAAGGCCGAGATCAAGCTTGTTCGCCTTAACGAACTGCATAAGCTCCTCGGGATGCGTTGAGCCGCAGTTTTTGTTTATATTCACGCCGTCTGGCGTATCGGAAAGCATATGGCATTTCGCGCCGAGGCGTGTAAAAATCTCTTTTGCGCAAACGCTGGCACTGCCGTTTGCGGTATCTATAGCAATATTCAGTCCGTCAAATCTTACGTCTGCAACGGAAACAACGTGTTCAATATAATCCTCAACGGCGGTCTTGCAATAAGTTCTTTTGCCTACCTCGCCGCCAAGCTTCATTTCAATTTCCTCGCTGTGATCGAGAATGATGGCTTCGATCTCTTTCTCTGTTTCATCGGGAAGCTTATAGCCGTTTCCCTGAAAAATTTTGATGCCGTTATATTCGCAGGGATTGTGGGAGGCGGAGATCATAACGCCCGCGTCACAGCCGTATTTTCCCACAAGATAAGCAATGGCGGGAGTTGGTATAACGCCAACAGAAAGCACGTTTACGCCCACGGAGCAAAAGCCCGCGGTGAGCGCCGCCTCAAGCATATCGCCCGAAGCTCTCGTATCCTTGCCGATCATTACGGTAGGCTTCGTATCCTTGTTTTTAATAAGGATCTCCGCGGCGGCTCTGCCTATCTGCATTGCAAGATCGTTCGTCAGTTCCTTATTTGCAATTCCTCTTACACCGTCTGTTCCGAATAATCTGCCCATTAAAAATACCCTTTCAAATTTTTAGTGTGATTTCGTATTAAAGCAGGGTTTGCTGCCCGTCCTGCTCAATACCCAAATGCCTGTAGGCAAGCGGAGTAACGCATCTTCCCCTCGGCGTGCGGCTCAAAAAGCCTATCTGCATAAGATATGGCTCGTAAACGTCCTCAATCGTTACAGCCTCTTCACCTATAGCGGCGGCTATGGTTTCAAGACCAACGGGACCGCCGTTGTAATTTCTTATCATCGTGATCAAAAGCCTGCGGTCTATGGAGTCAAGCCCCAGCTCGTCGATCTCCATTCTATCGAGCGCATCATCCGAAGCCTCCTTCGTGATAACGCCGTTGTACTTGACTTCGGCAAAATCTCTGCTTCTTTTTAGAAGCCTGTTGGCGATACGGGGAGTACCTCTTGAGCGTGAAGCGATCTGTAGCGCGCCCTCCTCGTCTATATCTATTCCCAGAATTCCCGCGCTTCTGCGGACGATCGATGAAAGCTCCTTATGATTATAAAGCTCAAGGCGAAGAATAACGCCGAAGCGGTCTCTCAGCGGAGCGGAAAGCTGACCCGCGCGGGTGGTAGCGCCAACGAGGGTGAAATTCGGAAGATCGAGCCTTATGGAACGCGCCGAAGGGCCTTTGCCGATAATAATATCAAGGGCTCTGTCCTCCATGGCGGGATAGAGAACCTCCTCAACGCTTCTGTTCAGGCGGTGGATCTCGTCAATAAAAAGCACGTCGCCCTCCTGAAGATTCGTAAGAAGCGCCGCAAGATCGCCCTGCTTTTCTATTGCGGGACCGCTCGTTATTCTAATATTTACGCCCATTTCATTGGCAATTATGCCTGCAAGGGTGGTTTTTCCGAGACCGGGAGGTCCGTAAAGAAGAACGTGGTCAAGCGCTTCTCCCCTGGCACGAGCCGCCTGAATGTAGACGGAAAGGTTTTCTTTGACCTTTTCCTGCCCGATATAGTCGGTGAGCTCCTTCGGTCTTAAGCTGTTTTCAATATCGCTGTCCGCCGAGGTGAACTCCGTTGAAACTATTCTGTTTTCAAAATCCATTTCGCCCATATGCTACTCTCCAATTAAAGATTGCGTGAAAGCTGGCGCAGACCGAGCCTTATCATCTCATCTGCTGAAAGCGATTTATCCATCTGCCCCACGGCTACTGCCGCGTCGCTCTGGCTGAAGCCGAGGGCTACGAGAGCGGCAACTGCTTCCGCCGAAGCCGTTTCCTCAACTGCAGATATTGCGGATGCCGCGGCGGAGGAAATCTCTCCGCTCGACATATTCACCATTTTATCCTTAAGCTCCAGCACGATGCGCTCGGCAGTTTTTTTGCCAACGCCGTTTGCCTTCGTTATCGCTTTCGAATCGCCTGCCGCTATGGCTATCGCTAGCTTATCGGGAGAAAGCTCGGAAAGCACGGCTATTGCGGCTTTCGGACCTACGCCGGAAACGGTGATAAGGAGCTTGAAGGAGTCAAGCTCCGTTTGGGTAGAAAAGCCGAAAAGATCCATTGCGTCCTCTCTTACGGAAAGGTATGTAAACAGATTGACCTCGCTGCCGATCTTGCCTACGCTTTTCGCCGTGTTGAGAGAGGTGAAGCATTTAAAGCCCACTCCGCCGCATTCAACGACTACGAACTGCGGATCGGTATAAGTTAATTTTCCTCTTACGTTATAAATCATATTTCTACCTCAGATTAAAATTCATAGAACCAAGTAGGCTTCCGCTTGCGTGTCCATGGCAGATCGCCATAGCAAGTGCGTCCGCCGTATCATCCGGCTTCGGTATTTTTTCAAGATTAAGAATGATCCTCGTCATTTCCTGAACCTGCTTTTTAACGGCTTTTCCGTAGCCGGTAACGGACTGCTTCACCTGCAAGGGCGTGTATTCCGCTATATTCACCCCGTGCATCTGCGCCGAAAGCGTTATAACTCCCCTTGCCTGCGCAACGTCTATAACCGTTTTGGCGTTGTTGTTGTAAAACAACTTTTCCATACTCATTACTTCGGGCTTATACTTATCGAATATCATATTCATTTCGGTGTATATCATCTGAAGCCTTATAGGAAACGGTGTGTGCGCCTCGGTGGTGATCGCGCCGTAATCTATAACACGGAATTTATTCGCCCTGTATTCAAGAACGCCCCAGCCGACTATTGCGTAGCCGGGGTCAATGCCGAGAATTATCATTAATACATACTACTCCAATATAATTTCATTAGATTATAACATAAAGTGTTTTTTTTATCAATAATAATATATAAATAAATTGACCGTAACCGACATTGGGTATATAATATTTTGAGGACCCGGCCGGAATAAAAGAAATCAAATAATATTTAAAAGGGGCAAATATGACTGATTTTCTGATAAAGCTTTATATAAAAAACAAAGATGTTGACGATCTAAAGGCACGTGAAAAATACTCCGCCCTTTCCGGCATAACCGGCATCGTATGCAACGTGGCGCTGTGTATTTTCAAATTCATCATCGGAACGCTTACCCGCTCCGTTTCAGTAACGGCTGACGCTGTTAATAACCTTTCGGACGCGGGCTCGAACATCGTAACGATCCTCGGCGGAAAGCTTGCGGGCAAAGCGGTTGACGAGGAGCATCCCTTCGGTCACGGAAGAATGGAATACGTCAGCGCGCTGATCGTATCTTTTTTCATCTTTATTATGGGCTTCGAGCTTGGAAAAAGCAGCATCACCAAGATAATCTATCCCGAGGAAATAAAATTCAATGCCGTTTCCGTTATAGTGCTTATCGTTGCGATCGCGGTAAAGCTTTGGATGGCTTATTTCAATAATAAGCTGTTTAAAGCGACGGGAAACATCGGTCTTAAAGCCGTTATGCAGGACAGTCTTAACGACTGCATTGCCACCTCTGCAACCATCGCCGCACTGCTGATTTCCTCGTTAACTCCATTTAAGCGGGCAGACGGAATTATGGGCGTGATCGTTGCCGCAGTCGTAATTATCGCCGGTGTGAAGCTTGTTAAAGAGGTTGTCAGCAACATCCTCGGCAAAGCCCCCTCCCCTGAGCTTGTCAGCAAAATAAAAGAAATAATGCTCAATGAAAAATATATTATGGATATCCACGATCTTATCGTTCACGATTACGGCCCGGGCAGAATAATCGCCTCCGCCCACGCCGAAGTACCCAGCAACGTTGATATAATCAAGCTTCACGAGGTAATTGATATAGCCGAGCGGAAGATCAATAAAGAGCTGAATATTATGATCTGCATTCATATGGATCCCGTAGTGGTTGACGATGAAAAGCTGAAAGATTACAAGCAAATTATGGCGGATATCATACACGATTATGACGCCGATTTCACGTTCCACGATTTCAGGGTGATCGAAGGAACTCAAATAACGAATTTCGTTTTTGATCTCGTTATCCCCCATAAATACAAAAAGGGAAACAACCTGATACTGAAAGAGCTTCAAAGCGCCGTTCGGGAGCTTTACCCAAATATAACGCTCGTTATCACGATCGAACACGCTTTTATATAATAAAAATGAGGTAACAGCAATGGAAGTTTACAGAAAAGAATATCCAAATCCGCAATTTGAGAGAAACAATTGGCAGAATTTAAACGGCGAATGGGACTTCGGTTTTAAGAAAGCAAAGCACGGTTTTAAATTTTCAACGGACGAAAAAACAGCGGTTGAGATTTATAACGCCTGTGATTACACTCATAAAATCAACGTTCCCTTTTGCCTTGAAAGCGAGCTTTCAGGTATAGGTTTTACCGACTTCGTAAATTTGGCTTGGTATCGCAAAAAAGTTACTATCAGCAAAGGCAAAAACAGAGTTTTTCTGCATATCGGCGCGGCGGATCATCTCACAACAGTTCTCGTAAATTCAAGGTCGGTCGGCAGGCATAAGGGTGGCTACACCCCGTTTAAATTTGAGATAACAGATTTCGTTTCAGAGGGTGAAAATGAGATTTTCATTCTATGCGAGGACAACGTTAAAGACCCGCTGGTATGCCGAGGAAAGCAGAGCGAGCGCCGCGAAAGCCACGGCTGCGATTACACGAGAACAACTGGCATCTGGCAGACGGTTTATCTTGAATACGTTCCCCAAAGCTACATAAAAAGCATAAAAATTTATCCCGACGCGGAGAATTCCGGCGTAACGCTCAAGGCTGATTTTGAGGGTAAGGAGGACTTTGCCTGCGAAGTATTATATGAGGGTAAAACCGTTGGAAAAGCAGAGCGCAAAAACGCCTTTGGAAGCAGTTTTTTCCATATGGATTTAAGCGAAAAACACCTTTGGGAGGTTGGAAACGGCAGGCTTTACGATTTAAAGCTCAGCTTCGGTGACGATAAAGTCAGCAGTTATTTCGGGCTGAGAAGCCTGCGACTTGACGGCTTTAAGTTTCTTATCAATGAAAAGAGCGTTTTTCAGCGCCTTGTTCTCGATCAGGGCTTTTATAAAAAGGGAATCTACACCGCGCCGAGTGATGCCGATATGATAAAGGATATTCAGCTCTCCCTTGATCTCGGCTTCAACGGCGCAAGACTTCACCAAAAGGTGTTTGAGCCGCGATTCCTGTATCACTGCGATAAAATGGGCTATATCGTTTGGGGCGAATACCCCAACTGGGGACTTGATTACTCCAAGCCCGAAAGCGTTGCCGTATTCCTCGCCGAGTGGGCGGAGGCGGTAGAGCGAGATTTCAATCATCCGTCAATAGTCGGCTGGTGTCCCTTCAACGAAACATGGGATTACCACGGCAGAAGGCAGTATGATCCGCTTCTTTCCACCGTTTATGATTTCACCAAAACGGCGGACACTACCCGCCCCTGCATTGACACCAGCGGTAATTTCCACGTTAAAACGGATATTTACGACGTTCACGATTATAGTTACGATATCCGTTTTTTCAAGGGAAATTATGATAAGCTCGTTACCGAAAACGTACTCTATGAACACGTACTTAACGACAATCCGAACCGCCAGAAATACGGCGGACAGCCCGTTTTCGTAAGCGAATACGGCGGTATCAAATGGGTTGCGGACACGTCTATAAAATCCTGGGGCTACGGCGAGGACGTTAAAACGCCCGAGGAGTTTGCCGAGCGCTACTGCGGGCTCACAGAAGCGCTGATAGGCAACAAAAAGATGTTCGGCTTCTGCTATACTCAGCTTTACGATATTGAGCAGGAGCAAAACGGGCTTTACACCTATGAGCGCGAAAAGAAGTTTTCCGATGATATTCTTGATAAGATCCGGGCAACAAATCAAACGATCGCGGAAATTGAAAAGTGAAAATAAATGCTCCCTTTCAGCAAGGGAGCATTTTATTTAATACTTATTATTCACACCTGTTAAATCTTTAATTACCTCGCCGGCGATTATCAGCCCTACTACGGACGGAACGAAGGCGGTACTGCCCGGCACCTGCCTGCGGGCGTGAACGTTTCCGTTTTCGTTGCCCTCTAAGCGGCTTTCCTCGCTCTCAGCAGGCGTCATCGCGGGTTCTTTTGAATAAACTACCTTCAGCTTCTTGATGCCGCGGTTTTTGAGCTCACGCCTCATAACCTTGGCAAGAGGACAAACGGAGGTCTTGTAAAGATCGGCCACCTCAAAGGCGGTGGGATCAAGCTTATTACCTGCCCCCATGGAGCTGATTATGGGCGTGCCTGCAGCTTTCGCATTTACAACGAGAGCGATCTTGCCCGTAACCGTATCGATAGCGTCAACGATATAATCGTACTGCGTAAAATCAAACTGATCCGCCGTTTCGGGCGTATAAAATGTTTGGAATTTAGTTACCTTGACGTTGGGATTGATTTCGAGGATACGCTCCTCTGCAACGTCAACCTTATACTGCCCTACTGTTTTGCGGGTGGCAATTATCTGGCGGTTGATATTCGTAAGGCAGACCTTGTCATCGTCGATCAGATCGATCGCCCCTACTCCGCTTCTCGCCAGCGCCTCAACGGTGTATCCGCCTACTCCGCCTATTCCGAAAACGGCAACGCGGCAACCCGCAAGCTTTTCCATGGCTTCCCTGCCAAGCAACAATTCCGTTCTTGAAAATTGATTTAACATAAGTCCTACTCCTTTGACAGCATAAGAGTCAAAGCAAGCTCGGCAGCGCCCTTCAGATCGTTTACCGTTGTCCACTCGTTTGTGGTATGGCAGTCGTTCATAGCCGTGGAAAGCACAAGTCCTTTTATTCCGTATAAAGCGAAAACATTGTTATCGCTTCCGCCAAAGGAGCGTTCCAGCTTAGATTCGATTTTCATAGCGTCGCATGCGTTAGTAAATCTTTGAACAACCGGATGCTCTAAATCAGTTTCGTACGCGATAATGCCCCTGAAGCTTTCCGTTTCAACGCTCGCGCCGAATTCCTCCGCCGAGCGCCTGATGATATCCTCGATCAGCTCATATCTCTCGGTGACCTTTTCATCGTCATAGCTTCTGATCTCACCTGTGAACACGCAATGCTCCGGCACGATATTGTTTGCCACTCCGCCTTTCAGCGTTCCGATATTAACGGTGGTGCCGTCTATCTTGCCGCACTCAATTCTTGATATCGCAAGCGAAGCCGCCCTAATGGCGTGAATGCCGTTTTCGGGATCAAGCCCCGCGTGGGCCGCCCTGCCTTTGAACTCAGCTTTAAAGGTAAGGATCGTTGGAGCGGCATAGCAGGCCGTTCCCGCGCTTCCGTCCAGATCGAAAACGTAGGCTTCCTTTGACTTGATTTTATCGTAATCAGCAACGTCCGCACCGCCGCCGCACTGCTCCTCACAAACGGAAAAAAGCAGTTCGATCGGTCTGTGTGAAAGTTTATTTTCCCTGATAACCGCAAGCGCCTCTATAATTGAAGTGATACCCGCAAAATCGTCTGAACCTAAAACTGTAGTGCCGTCTGAATGTATCCTGCCGTCCTCATCGATTATCATTTTTTTGTTGGAAGAGGGTTCAACGGTATCCATATGCGCGCTGAAAAGGATCGGGGGTAAATCAATATCCCCGTCAATATAAGCGTAAATATTACCCGCATTTCCGCCGATCTTCTCGCCCGCGGAATCCTCTATCGGCTCGATACCCAGCTTTTCAAGCTCTTTTTTTACAAGATCGCAGACCTGTCTTTCGCCGCGGGAGGGGCTGTCTGTTTCAACCAATCTTTTAAATAAATCAATGATTCTTTTCTCGTTAACACTATTCATAATATATTGCCCTTTCATTTAGCTAAATCATATAATCAAAGCCGCTGTCATTTTTGCGGTCTATAATATCCTGAAGCGTGATACCGTCCAGATACTCGTTTATCGTCTTGTATAAGCCTTCCCAAACGAAAAGCGTTTCACAAAAGCCGGCTCTTTCGCAGGTGATCTCATCCTGCTCAAGGCAGGAAACGGGAGCAAGTCCGCCCTCCGTCATTCTCAAAATATCGCCAACAGTGTAGCACTCAGGAGCCTGAGCCAATATATAACCGCCCTGATATCCCCTGTTTTTCTTGAGTATTTCAGGCTTGTTCAAAATAGCGACGATCTGCTCCAGATACTTTTTTGATATTCCCTGGCGCTCGGCTATATCCTTTAAGGCAACGAAGCCGTCCTCCTTATGATGGGCAAGATCCACCAGCATTCGCAGCGCGTATCTCCCTTTGGTTGATATCATCATAAATTTTCACTTCCCGATAACAAAGCATAACGCAACAGAATACATTCGGCTATTCCTACTAAATCCGTATGCTTTATGTGTTTGATAAATTATATCATTAGAAAAAATATATGTCAACATTCCAATGTATTTTGCGTATTCGAAAAGCCCTGAAAACATATTATTAAACGGTGATGAAAATGTTTTCTGCAATACTATCCTTTTTAAGTGCAAATCTACTCTATTTTATTCTGCACATCAGCAATGCCTCCAGCTTCCCGAAGCCACTCGGCCCAAAGGAGGAAGCGGCGGCGCTGGAAAGATTCAAAAACGGCGACACCGCCGCCCGCTCGCTCCTAATTGAGCGAAATCTGAGGCTTGTCAGCCACATCGTAAAAAAATACTACTCAAAAACCAACGACACAGACGACCTTATCTCCATCGGCACTATCGGGCTTATCAAAGCGATCGACAGCTTCAACCCCGAGCGAAATATTAAGCTTGCCACCTACGCCAGCCGCTGCATTGAAAATG
>JAFLRY010000009.1 GCA_022511205.1 Eubacterium sp.
TTTGATGATTGGGGTACTTACAATGAATGAAATAAATAAGACATTATACATTCCTCTTTATGGAAAATCAAAAGTCAGCAAACAAGGTATCATCCTTGAAGATACTATGGCGGAAAAAATATGGGACTCCGAATCATTTGAAATTAAAGGAAAATCAAGATCAAAATGGCTAACTTATAATATGGCAATGAGAGCAAGGATTTTTGACGACTGGACAAAATTGCTTCTTCGTCAAAATAAAGATGTTCTCGTTCTGCATATAGGGTGCGGTTTGGATAGCAGGTGTATTAGGATAAATGTTCCGTATTCAAATTGGATCGACGGAGATTTTGCCGATGTCATAAACATACGCAAAAAGTATTTTACAGAAACCGAGCATTATCATATGATTGCTTTCGATGCGTCTAATCCCGAAAGTTTTCAAAGTCTTCCTAACAGCAAACAGGCTATCGTAGTACTGGAAGGGATAAGCATGTACCTCAAAAACGAACAGGTCAATGCAATGTTCAGAGAATTGGCAAAGAAATATGAATCACTAAATATTCTTATGGACATTTATACTGTTTTTGGCGCGAAAGCTTCAAAATATAAAAATCCAATAAATGATGTAGGTGTTACACAAGTTTGGGGAATAGATGATATTCAAAGTGTTCTTACGGGAACTGACATTGTATGTAAAAAAGAACATTCTCTTACTCCCGATTATCTTGTCAATGAATTAAAAACATCCGAACGACTGTTTTTCAAAATGATGTTTACTAACTCTTTGTATAGAAAGATATATCGCCTATATGAACTTGAATTGTAGCATAAACATTTCGACAAATTCCGGTTTATCGGCGTAAAAAAGAGGGCTTGAAACAAAGCTCCTTTATCGGTTGACTTTAGGAAAATAATATTTGAAATTTTGTATAAATTCGTATAATGCCTTTTACGAAATTTCGAACAGGAGGTTATCACATTGCTTTTTTCAAAACCTGAGCATGAGGAAATCATGTTGCCATTCATATTTATTAAAGATCCTGATGATTTGGAAGCAGGCGTAATAAGCATTGAAGCGTATGGGCATATTTATGAAAAGAAAAAGTATTGTTTCGCCAGCTATACGCTGAAAAATAATAAAATGTATGATAACGGAGATTATGAGCAGATGATCGGCCTGCTTAAAAACTCCGCTGATAAAATGGTAAAAGTCATATTAAGAATTAAAAAGGGCATACCGAAGGATTTTAAAATAGACGTTAACAGTTTAGCGGAAGCATATGGCGATGAACGCTTCAAATCGTTGGAATTAGTTAGCTGGGGTTTTAACGATAAGAGCGCCAGAGAGCTGAACTCATAATAGTATTGGTGCTTATTCTAAATAGGGAACTGCATTTGTGTTGTAAGGACATTTTTCTAAAAGAAGTTTTAGAAAAATGTCCTTTTTATTTAGTTCCATAGGTCTTGACAGAGAATGTATAATTGTATACAATTATACAAAGATTGGAGGACACAAAATGGAAAACAGAAAAGTTATTTATAATGAAAACACGAATCTGCTGGAGCTTGAGGAGCATATGTATCCACTTGTTGACGTGGAAAATCCGAACGTATTCCGCAATTTGTTTCGCTATGATGAGATACCGAAAATCGCGTTTAACAATCGTATCGTACCCCATAATATGCCGAATGAAATTTGGATAACCGATACAACTTTTCGTGACGGTCAGCAATCAAGAGCGCCGTACACCACGGAGCAGATCGTAACGATATACGATTATTTTCATAGGCTGGGCGGTCCGAATGGCAAGATCAGGCAGTGCGAATTTTTCCTTTACAGTAAAAAGGATAGGGACGCGGTGTACAGATGCCTTGAAAAGGGTTATGCATTTCCGGAAGTCACAAGCTGGATACGCGCCAGCAAAAAGGATTTTGAGCTCGTTAAAGAAATCGGCTTAAAGGAAACGGGCATTCTCGTAAGCTGCTCCGATTACCATATTTTTTATAAGCTGAAAATGACGCGCAAGCAGGCTATGGAGCATTATTTGTCTGTCGTTCGCGAATGTATGGAAACAGGCGTTCGCCCAAGATGCCACCTTGAGGATATTACCCGCGCTGATATTTACGGCTTCGTTATTCCGTTTTGTCTTGAGCTTATGAAATTAACGGAGGAATACAATATTCCTGTTAAAATCAGGGTTTGCGATACGATGGGATACGGCGTAAGTTTCCCGGGAGCGGTTATCCCGCGCTCCATTCCCGGGATCATTTACGGCTTGAAAACCCATGCGGGAGTTCCGAGTGAGCTGATCGAGTTCCACGGGCATAACGATTTTTATAAAGCGGTCAATAATTCAACTACAGCGTGGCTTTACGGCGCGTGCGGCGTTAACTGCTCGCTCTTTGGAATCGGAGAGAGAACGGGGAATACGCCTCTTGAAGCAATGGTGTTTGAATACGCTCAGCTCAGAGGAACGCTTGACGGTATGGATACTACCGTTATCACGGAATTGGCGGAGTATTATGAAAAAGAGATCGGCTACAAAGTGCCTTCCCGCACGCCCTTCGTGGGCAAAAACTTTAACGTTACAAGAGCCGGAATTCACGCTGACGGTATGCTGAAAAACGAGGAAATTTATAACATTTTTGACACGGATAAGTTCTTGAACCGCCCCGCGCTGGTTTCTGTATCAAATACCTCAGGCGTTGCGGGGATCGCCTATTGGATCAACGCTTATTTTAAACTGCCCGCGAATCGTCAGGTCAAGAAGGATTCAGATCTAGTTTTAGCAATTAAAGCTTGGGTAGACAAAGAATACGAAGACGGTCGCGTTACGGTCTTGACAGATGAGGAATTAGTTGGCAAAATAGAAAGTGTATGTGAGGAGTTACATATCAAACTATAAGATTGTTAAAATCTCGGAGGATGAAATGGAAGAGTATCAGGACGTTTCCTTAAGCAACCGTGTTTTTCAAAAGCTTCGGAATAACATTTTAACAGGAAAATATGAGGAACACGAAGAGTTGAGGGAAATCACGATCGGAAAAGAGCTTGGTGTCAGCCGCACGCCCGTAAGGGAAGCGCTGAGACGGCTGGAACTGGAAGGGCTTGTTACGATCATTCCAAATAAAGGCGCGTATGTTACAGGGATTACCCCGAAGGACGTGAAGGATATTTATCTGATCCGCTCACAGCTTGAGGGCTTGTGCGCGAGACTGGCTACGGAGAATATTACGAATGAACAGCTTGATAAGCTTGATGAGATCATTTTGCTTTCTGAATTTCATTTGAACCGTGAAAACAGCGCGGAGCAAATGGCGGGGCTGGACAGTAAATTTCACGAAGTGCTTTACGAAGCCACAAACAGCCGGATTTTGAGCCACGTGTTGACTGATTTTCACAAATACGTGCTTATGGCAAGAAAGTCCTCGGTGGTATCGGAAGAGCGCGCCAAAAAGTCTATACAAGAGCACAAGGATATTCTGCAAGCGATCAGGGATAGAGACACTGATATGGCGGAACAGCTTGCCAACGAGCATATAATGCAGGTTATTCAGAACCTTCGCAAACAGGGTTATTAAATTATTCATATTAAAATTTATACGAATTGCGCAAAGGTTGATTTTTGTATTTTACTATGTTATACTATAGAGAAATCGTTGAGGCGTTCGTAAATACAATGCCTTCATCAGCGATTGATAAACGAATAAATTTCATTTATATGGAGATGTAATATATGAGATCAGATTTAATTAAGGAAGGTCCTTCGAGGGCTTCTCACCGCTCTCTTTTAAGAGCGCTCGGTATCGACGAGCTTGAAATGAAAAGACCCTTCGTTGCGGTCGTTAACTCAAAAAGCGATTATATTCCCGGCCATATGCACCTCGATAAAATCGCGGAGCAGGTAAAGGCGGGTATCAGAAACGCCGGCGGCGTTCCCTTTGAATTCAATACTATCGGCGTTTGCGACGGTATCGCAATGAACCACAAGGGTATGAAATACAGCCTTTGCTCACGTGAGCTTATCGCCGATTCTATTGAGGTTATGCTTACGGCTCATCCGCTGGACGCTATCGTGTTTATTCCCAACTGCGATAAGATCGTTCCCGGTATGCTTCTTGCGGCTTGCAGACTGAATCTGCCCTGTATCTTTATTTCGGGCGGTCCTATGCTTCCCGGAAAGAGCACGGAAACTTCCGCGGGTATCGGCCTTTCGGAGCTTTTCGAATACGTCGGCAAATACAACGTTGGCAATATGAGCCTTGAAAATCTTGAGTCCTGCGCGTTTTCCGCTTGCCCCACCTGCGGCTCCTGCAGCGGTATGTACACGGCAAACTCCATGAACTGCCTCACCGAAACGATCGGTATGTCGCTTCCCGGTTCGGGTACTATCCCCGCGGTTATGAGCGCCAGACTTCGCCTTGCGAAAATGGCGGGTGAGCGCGTTATGGATCTTCTTAAAGAGGATATCAAGCCCAGCGATATCATTACCGAAAAGGCCATCGAAAACGCTATGCGCACCGATATGGCTATCGGCTGCTCCACCAACACGATCCTGCATTTAACGGCTATTGCCCACGCGGCAGGTCACGATATAGATCTTGCTACCCTTGATTCATATGGCAGAAAAACTCCCCAGATCTGTAAGCTCAATCCCGCTTCCTCAGTTTTCATCACCGATCTTAACGAGGTAGGCGGCATTCAGGGCGTTATGAAAGAGCTTGCAAGAGGCGGTTTGATAAATACAGACGCACTCACTGTAAGCGGCACGGTTGCGGAAAGAATTGCCGTTGCTCCCGACGCTGACGGCGAGATCATTCGTAAAATTGACGATCCCTTCTCAGCAGACGGCGGCATTGCCGTTCTCTGGGGCAATCTTGCGGAAGAGGGCGCCGTAGTTAAAAAGGGCGCTGTGCTTCCCGAAATGATGCAGCATAAGGGTCCTGCCAAGTGCTATAACAGCGAGGAAGAGGCTATCGAGGCTATCAACGGCGGAAAGGTCGTTTCGGGCGACGTTGTGGTTATCCGCTACGAAGGTCCTAAGGGCGGCCCGGGTATGAGAGAAATGCTTTCTCCCACCTCCGCTATCGTTGGAATGGGCCTCGGAAATTCCGTTGCGCTTCTTACTGACGGACGCTTCAGCGGCGCTACGAGAGGCGCTTCGATCGGTCACGTCAGCCCCGAGGCGGCTGTTGGCGGAACTATCGCCCTTGTTGAGGACGGCGATGAGATCGAGATCGATATCCCCGCAAGAGTGCTTCGCGTAAACGTATCAGACGAGGTGCTTGCCGATAGAAAAGCAAAATGGCAACCTCCCGTGCGTGAGCTTACAGGCTATCTCAAGAGATACGCTCAGCACGTTACCAGCGGTTCAAGAGGCGCGGTTTTCGAAGACGACTAATGCGCAAAAAGTGAATTAAAAGGACGACTTAATAATGAATAAAGACGTTGCAATTTCCGTTCGGAACGTGTCGATGTCCTTTAACCTGAACAAGGAAAAGGTCGATAATCTGAAGGAATATTTCATAAAGTTTGTTACCGGTAAGCTGGAATATAAGAAGTACGACGCGCTGAAGAATATCTCTTTTGAAGTAAAAAAAGGTGAGCGTCTTGCCATAATGGGCTTCAACGGAGCCGGTAAAAGCACGCTTCTCAAGGTAATTGTTGGCGTGTATAAGCCAACGAAGGGTACGGTTGAGAGAAGCGGAGTTATCGCGCCGCTTTTGGAGCTTGGAGCGGGCTTTGATACCAACTACACGGGCAAGGAAAACATCTTTCTTTACGGCTCGATCCTCGGCTATTCGAGGGAGTTTATCCAGTCAAAATATAAGGAGATAGTCAGGTTTTCCGAGCTTGGAAAGTTTATTGACGTTCCGCTTAAAAACTATTCATCCGGTATGAAAGCAAGGCTTGGATTTTCCATTGCCACCGCCGTTGAACCTGACGTTCTCATACTTGATGAGGTGCTTTCTGTTGGCGACGCGAAGTTCCGCGCGAAAAGTATGAAAAAAGTGCAGTCTATGTTTGACAAGGGAGTGACGGTGCTTTTCGTTTCCCACAATGCTTCGCAGGTAAAAGAGTTGTGCGACAGGGCGATCCTCATCAACCACGGCGAGGTGATCGCGCAGGGCGAGGTCAATGAAGTTGCGAATCTCTACTCAAGGCTTTCCAAAGGCGATAAGGACAATAAAGAATTTTTGGAGAAAGAGCTTGCCGCCTTTGAAAGAGGGGAATTCAAGGAGAAAAAGCCTGCCGCTTCCAAAGACAAGGCTTCAAAACCCGCGCAGTCAAATGCTACTAAAAAGCCCGCTGCCGATGCTAAAAAGCCCGCTGCTGCGAAAAAGCCTGCTGCCGAAACGAAAAAGCCGGCTGCGGATATTAAAAAGACTGACTTCGAAAATGCCGATGCTTTGCGCAGACAGAGGATCGAGGAGATCCTTAAAGAGCTTCAAGGCAATAGACCGAAGAAAGAGGAGGTCACTGCTTTTGAGGACGTCTATAGCAGCTCTCACAGCAGTGCCAGAAACTTATTTGAGGGAAGTAGATTTGGAAATACTTCCTCAAGCAGTATTTTTGACGACTTTATTAATAATCTATAAAACTGTGGCAGGAGCTTGTCTCCTGCCGTTTTTTGTTTTAAAGTTGCGTTTAGCATATTGAGTTTATTTACATAATATGTTAAAATATATAAGAAAAAATTATTCTCTGGAGGAAAAATGCAACAGTTCATAGATTATCTTGATCACGCATTGCCTGATGATTACGGCAACAAAATTTTGTATAAGTTTAAAAGAAAGCTCCTTGATGAGATGAACGCAAGATACCTTGAGGTTTCCCGCCGCGGTATCACCAATCAAAAGGTCATAACCGATCTTATCATCAGCGAACACGCTGATATCAAGGCGGAATACAGAAAATACAGCAGCGAAATAATGGCTAAAAAGAGAGCGAAAAACCGCGTTATTATCAGAATAATCGGCTCTGCTGTTTACCTCGTGGGCTTGCTGATAGTGTTCCTTTTGGTTAGTATTCCTACGGAAGCATGGGGTCGCACCTGGGTAATTCCCGTTGACGGACTTCTTCTCTGGATATGTTATCTGCTCACCCTCGGTGTAGCCAAAATAACGTCATTTAAGAAAATATTCCATATTTTCGCCAGAATACTTTTGGGATTTGACGTTATGCTCTTTTTCGTGGCGGCGTTTCTTTTGGTATTCGGCGCTTTCAGAATATCGATCGGCTGGGTGCTGATTATTATGGGAGTGGCCGCTGTGCTGATAGCAGATAGCGCTTACATCCATTTCACAAAGGTAAGATTTGCCATAATCAATTATCTTATCTACATTCCGATCATCGCAACGATGTTTTACATTATTCTCTCTGCGATGCATATCCTTTCGTGGGGTACGGGCTGGCTGTTGATAATCATGTCCTTATTTGTGGACGTTATATTCATGTACGCATCGGCGCTGAGAAACAGACGTTATAAACAGGAGGTAATCGATACATGGCAAGAAAATTAAATGCTGAGCTTTGGGACAAAATGCATTATCTCTTCCGTGATTATAACGACAGAATGGTGCATGTTGAGCTCAGATATGATTTTGAGATCGATATTGAAGCCCTTAAAACAGTGCTTGTTTGCTTCCTTGAAAAAGCCCCCGTGCTTCATTCTTCTTTCACCGATAACAGGATCTCTCCTTATTGGACTGTTAAGGATTACAGGATTGAGGACGTACTTACCGTTAAGGACGTAACCGAGGAGGCGCTGGACGAAGAGATAAACAATTTCCTCATTCAGTATATCCCGCCCGATGCCGATCTGCAGATCCACGTGGCTGTGTTCAGGCATAGCGGCAAATCGGTTTTGTGCGTTGTTGAAAATCATATGTGTATGGACGGCGGCGACCTGAAATACTTTATGAAAACCCTTTGCCAAAACTACAACGATTACGTTCAAAAGGGGATAAGCCCCGTTTCTCTCAGAACGGGAACACGCTCCTACGAATCCGTTTACGAGGATTTCTCCGCCGGTGAAAAGCGAATGGCGAAGAATCTTTACAAGAATATCAATTCTAAGGATAATCACGGCTTTCCGTTTACGCCCAACAGTATTCAGGATAAGTCCTTTATCGCTAAGAGAAAGATCCCCGCATCTAAGTTTGACGAGATCCGCGCTGTCGGTAAGAAATACGGCGCAACGATAAATGAGATGCTTCTCACTGCTTATTTCTATTCGCTTTATGAGCTTGCGGGCTTTGATAACAATGAAAGCGTTTCGATCTCTTGTGCTATCGATCTCAGAAGGCATATCAAGCAGGAGCGCGATCAGGGCATAACGAATCACACGGCTTGGATGCAGTGCAAAGTTCCCCAGCGCGGAGCGGATATTTTTGAAACCCTCAACTACGTTGTTTATTCCTCAAACCTATTTAAAGAGGATAAATTTATGGGGCTTCACGGTCTGCCGCTTCTCTCATTTGGCTATAAGATAATGCCTCTTGCCGCCTCGGAGGAGGTTATCAAGATCGGCTACGCCAACCCGCTTTTGGCGATGAGCAATATCGGCATCCTTGAGGTGGATAAGCTTGCGCTTGACGGGCATGAGCCCACTGACGGCTTTATGAGCGGCGCGGTCAAGTATAAGCCCTACGCGCTTTTATCCGTAACTTCTGTCAGAAAAGAGCTTACTATCTCAATGTGCTGCCGCGGAAACGCGGAGGACAAGAAGATCGTTGACCGTTTCTTTGATCTTATCGTTAAAAACATCGACGATCTCACCGCAGAGGCAAAACTTTATATGTAAAGGCGAATAGCTTTACGCAACGAAAAACGCTCCGTTAGATATCTAACGGAGCGTTTTTTGCTTTTTCGGTTTTAATCTGCTTCAACCTCGCAGTTTTCAATAGCGTAATTCAGCAGAATATTTATCAGCTCATTTCTTGAGCGGTTTGTTTTTTTAGACAGTTCCTCGAGATCGTTAACGGTTTCTTCTTTTATCCTAACGGAAAAGGTTTTATAACCGTCGTCTCCGCGAAGATTCTTTTTAGAGATAACAAGCTTTTCGTCCATTTTATTCACCTCATCTATATTCTATCTTGACAGGTGTTATAAACATATGTTATGATTAATAACATAAAATATAACATATAGAATGAAAAGGAGAATAAATATGTTCTGTTCAAAATGCGGAAACGAAATTAACGATGAAGCGGTAATTTGCCCGAATTGCGGTTGCCCAACGCCAAATTATAACAAACCCCAAGAGCCTGCCGTTCAGCCGAATTATGCGCCGTATTATCAGCCGGTATATCAACAAAAACCAATTACGGAATTAATATCAAGCGCGCGTTCTCTTGGTATCATATCAATAATTGTTGGCTTATTTATTCCGCTTGTCGGCTGGGTTTGCGGCGGTATCGGCATTTCTAAAGCAAATAAAATATATGCTCCTCCCGAATTTACCGATGATGTCAAAAACGCAAAAATACTGAATTTAATCGGGCTTGTCTTAAGTACTTGCGTATTTTTTATCGCTTTTGTCGTTATTATGGGATTGTGGTATTAAGGAGGATATTTTGTGTATTGCACGAATTGCGGAAAAGAAATATTTGATGAAGCTGATATTTGCACAAACTGCGGTTGTAAAACTGAAAACTATAAAGAAACACTTGATATTGCCGTATCTCCAAGTAAAACCTCGTTTATTCAGAAAGTTTTGGATAACGTACGCTCAGAACCGAAAAAAATGTTTATTATGCGATTATCTGCGACTATACTTTTTTTGATTACGGCGTTATATAATTTGTATTCTTTATATGAATTTTTAGATTTATATGGGTTTATGCGTTATGGGGATGGATGGGAATATCTTATAAAAAATATTTCTATTTATGTAGTCCGCATTTTCATTTCGGCGTTATCTGTATTTCTTTTGAATATAAAACAAAATAAAGTTGTCTTATTGCTCGTTTCATTCTATTTTTGCATTTATTCAATATACTCCGGATATGTTTTAGTGAATAATTTAAAATATTTTGCGGAAATTAATTATTTCGATAAAGATTTAAATCTTGAAATTAGCCGAACATATTGGGTGTCTCCAACATTGCAGATAGTCGTTTTGCTTTCATTAGCTGTTATTATAGTGCTTATAAAACAAAACATAATTAAAAAGAAAGTAATACCTTTTGCTGTACTTTTAGGCTATATCATTATTTTTCAATGCTACTTGTTTTCTCAGTCAGGCGAGCTTATCTCCTTAAGTTGGTTATTCATATACGAGCCGCTTGTTGCTTCTTGTTTAGCTTGCCATTACTATATCAGTGCAAATAAATACAAAAAGGAAGCTGCGGAAAATGAAATTTCGCAACAAGCACCAATTATAATTCAAGAGTAATTGGATGAAAGGAAGATATATATGCAGGAGTATATGGGAACGAAAGAGGCGTCAGAGAAATGGGATATGCCTCAATGGAAAGTGCAGAAATTATGCAGGGAGAAGAAAATACCCGGCGCTGAGCAGGACGCTTACGGCAGTCCGTGGAGAATACCGATTGATGCCGTTTCGCCAAAATCATAATCAAATTATATAAAAACAAATCCGCCGACGGATATCTGTCGGCGGATCGTTATCTTGACAATAATTGACAAAAACTTTATAATGGATTATGCGGATAAGGGGCGTTTGTACTATAAACGCCGGGCGGTTAAATCCTGCCCCTGAAAGGGGGCATGCCTATGGAACTCTTTGCATTTATCATTTTAACTTTGATAGTTGCTACCGGGTACATACTGGCGGTAAAAGGAAAGTAGTCGCCTAACTCCCATAAGGCGACTACTTCGTTTTTGATTTAGTTACTTTTGTTAGGGGCTAAACCGCTTGGTTTATAGGAGCTCCTTATCTGCTTTTATGTTAGCACATATTTCCCGATTTGTCAACAGCGCTCGTTTAGATCGCTGTTTTTTTGTTGATAAATATAGGCGGGAGGGAGAGGAAGCTGCTAATGCTTTAGCCCTCGTAGTCGTTTTCATTTTCCCAGTTGTGCCAGATGTTCTGAACGTCGTCGTTTTCCTCAAACATTTCGATCATTCTGCTCATCTTCATCATATCCTCCTGGCTTTCAAGGCGGGTGTAGGTGGAGGGGATATACGCAGGTTCGCTGGAAATGGTCTTATAGCCCTTTGCTTCAAGCTCGTCGCGGATCGCGCCAACGTCATTCGCATCCGTTCTGATTTCAAACACGTCCTCATCCTCCGCAATGAAATCGGTTGCGCCCGCTTCGATCGCCTCCATCATAAGCTCTTCCTCGTCCACGTCCTCTTTTTCAACGAGGATAACGCCCTCGCGGGAGAACATAAAGGTAACAGAGCCGGAAGTGCCCATATTTCCGCCTGCCTTATCAAAATAATGCCTTACTTCGCCGGCGGTCCTGTTTCTGTTATCGGTCAGAGCCTCAACTATAACGGCAACGCCGCTGGGGCCGTAGCCCTCGTAAACGATCTCCTCGTAATCCGCGCCGCCTGTTTCGCCCGCCGCCTTTTTAAGCATGCGCTCGATATTATCGTTGGGAACGTTATTCTGCTTCGCCTTGGCGATTACGTCCTTCAGCTTTGAATTGACGTTAGGATCGGGGCCTCCGTTTTTAACTGCAACGGCAAGCTCTCTGCCGATCTTGGTGAAAACCTTTGCTCTTGCCGCGTCGTTAGCTCCTTTTTTTCTTTTAATTGTACTCCATTTTGAATGTCCGCTCATAAAAACGCTTCCTTTTAAAAAATCTGCAATAATTCTATCACATAAGTTTTTCCCTTTCAAGAGAAAAAAGGGCTTCACAAATGAAAATTTTGTGATATATTGTTATATAAATATAATTTTAACTATTTTAAGGTATTCTGTAAATAGTATAAACAGGAGGCGAGCTGATGAAAAAAGCAATAATAATCTGCTCGGTAATTGCTGTAATTGCCGTTGCGGGCGTGGCGGTGTTAACGGCGAGCGGATTAATTCTTTCGGGAACGAAAATACCGTCTGTAAGCAAATCGGCAACAATAGCTCAGGTGGCGGATTTCTATGCCGACGTGGTTGAGCTGACGAAAAACGAAAAGAATATGAAAATAGAGACTGTTACTACGATAACATTCAAGGATTTTGACTGCCCTAACGAAACCCTCAGTGAAATAATTCTGGAGTATCTCGGCTATGAGGTGGGAGACCGTGAGACGAAAATGGCTGTCTATTCTTTTGAAAACGGCGTGGACAGTACCGGCGTTACTCCATTGTACGTGATCCAGCCGGCAGGCGCGTATATCGAAAAGGGAAATTACGCGGGTCTTACTCTTAACTCCGTTGAAAAAGATAAGGAGCATACCGCCGTTTCCTTCAATATTGCGGAGGAAAGCGCCGATTATACTGAGATCGTTGAGGCTTTCAATAGTGAGAACAGCGATTTTTCCGCTTTGGCGCCACGCCATTTCGATTATATAGACGTTGAGGGGATCGTGCTTTATCTTAAGGATATGATCAACGTGAACTTTTCCTCAAACGACGCTGAAAACGCCATTGCCGAAATTGAAAGCGCGCGGATCAGTCTCGGAAAAACCGAAATAAAAGCAGACGTAAATTCAAAGGCTTTGCTCACGGAAATGACTGTTACCGCTCCCGTAGTTTTTGACGGAACGGTCAGAGTGATAAACGGCAATATCGGTATCGCGGCAAGGCTTGAGGTTTCTCAGCATTACGTTTTTACCTATATAGAAGAAAAATAAGCAATAATGAAAGGCGCGTTGCAAAAATTGCCAATGCGCTTTCCTTTTTTTAGCTGACTACTTGTATTAAAATGATCGATATGCTATTATTGTAAATAACTATAAATATTAAAATTAAGGAGATATAAAAATGTATTCCGATTACTATGATTCAATAGCCAAGGTTGCCGAAACGGATAAAGAGGTAGCAGACGCGATGTCGCTGGAGCTTAAGCGTCAGCGTGAGAACATTGAGCTTATTGCCTCCGAAAACCTCGTTTCTCCGCAGGTTATGGCGGCTATGGGAAGCGTACTTACCAATAAATATGCCGAGGGTCTGCCAAGCAAGCGCTACTACGGCGGCTGTCAGTACGTTGATATCGTTGAGAATATTGCGATAAAAAGAGCATGTGAGCTTTTCGGCGCTAACTACGCCAACGTTCAGCCCCATTCCGGCGCTCAGGCGAACATTGCGGCTTACGTTGCCCTGCTTAATCCCGGCGATACCGTTATGGGTATGAGCCTTGATAACGGCGGACATCTTACCCACGGTTCTCCCGCCAATATCAGCGGAAAGTATTTCAATTTCGTTCCGTATGGTATCAATGACGACGGATATATCGATTTAAAGGAATTCGAAAAGCAGGTCAATAAGGTTAAACCCAAGCTCGTTGTTGCGGGCGCATCGGCTTATCCCCGTGAAATAGATTTCAAAACCATGGCCGATATTGCCCACGCCAACGGCGCAATGTTTATGGTGGATATGGCTCATATTGCCGGTCTCGTTGCGGCAGGCCTTCATCAAAGCCCCGTTCCTTATGCGGACGTAGTGACTACCACCACCCACAAGACCCTGAGGGGTCCGAGAGGCGGACTTATCCTTTGCAACAACGAATATCTTGCTAAAAAGCTGAATTCGGCAGTGTTCCCCGGCACACAGGGCGGCCCTCTCATGCACGTTATCGCCGGTAAGGCTGTTTGCTTCGGTGAGGCGCTGAAGCCGGAATTCAAGGAATATCAGCAGAGAATTATTGATAACGCCCAGGCGCTTGCAAAGGGACTTATCAACAGAGGTCTCAACCTCGTTTCCGGCGGAACGGATAACCATCTCGTTCTCCTTTCCCTTGTGGGAACAGGCGTAACCGGCAAGGAGCTTGAGGCAAAGCTTGATGAGGTGCATATCACCCTCAACAAAAATACCGTGCCAAACGAACCCCTTTCACCCTTCGTTACGTCAGGCGTTCGTATCGGCACGCCCGCCGCTACTACGAGAGGTCTTAACGAGGCTGATTTCGATAAGATCTCAGAATTCATCTATCTTGCGATAACCGATTTTGAGGGCAAGAGAGAATATATTGAAAAGGGCGTTGCGGAGATTTTGGCGCAATATCCGCTTTATGAATAATATTTTGCATAATTAAAACAGCAAGCAAAGGAAGTGAGAACGGTGATCGGATTATTCGGAAAGCTTTTTGGCTTTGCGATGGGTATTTTATACTCCTTTTTTAAGCTGAAAAAAACTGAAAATAAGGTCGCTTTTATCTCACGCCAAAGCGAAGAGCCGTCTCTCGATTTCCTCTTTCTGATAAATGAGATCAAGGCAAATTATCCTCAATACAAGGTTGAAGTGCTTTGCAAAATGATACCCGCGGGCATTATCGGAAAGATCAAATATATCGGCGAATTTTTCCGCCAGATGAACGCGCTTGCCACCTCAAAGGTAGCAGTGCTTGACGGCTACTGCATCCTTGCCTGTATGCTTACGCATAAAAAAGAGCTTAAGATCATTCAGATCTGGCATGCCCTCGGCGCTTATAAGCGCTTCGGCAAATCTATTCTTGACATGGAGGGCGGCAGCTCCTCCGCTATGGCCAAGGCCTTTAAAATGCATAGCAATTACGATCTCATCGCCGCCAGCGGCTTTGATTGCGTTAAGTATTTTTCAGAGGCGTTCGGTCAGCCAAAGGAGAAATTCATTCCCATCGGTATTCCGAGAATGGATCATCTAACTGATGAAGCCGAGAATGATAAAATGAAAAACGCCGTTTACGAAGCTTATCCCAAGCTGAACAACGGCAAAAAAACGATCCTCTACGTTCCTACTTTCCGTGACAGGGAGGAGGATGTCCGCGAGCTTCATACAGCAACGCGGGAGCTTATTGGCAGCATAGATTTCAACGTCTTTAATCTTATCATCAAGCATCACGTTCTTGATTCCGGCAACGAGGAGATTTACGTTGATTCCAAGGAAAATCCGATCGTAGGAGCTTCCTTTGAGGGAATGGATCTTATGCCTGTTTCCGATTACGTGATAACCGATTACAGCTCGATAATTTACGAAGCCCTGCTAAAGGAGCTTCCCATATATCTGTTTTGCTTTGACGGTGAAAAATATATTGACGAGCGCGGCTTCTATATTGATTTTTGGAATGATATCCCCGCCGTTTATTCAAAAACGGCGCAGGGAATTTATGATGCGGTAGCGGAAAATATGACTGTTTCTCACGAAAAAACCGAGGCGTTTAAAAAGGCGTACGTTAATAAAAAATATCCGTCAATCACCAAGATTTACGGCGAGATCATAGACGAGCTTATCCGCGGCGTTTATGATAATCGCTATAATTTCAGGGAAAACAAAGATGAATAAAATCGTTTCATTTCTTTATCCGATACTTCAAAGAGCGAGATTCGCAAAGTTCATATCGCTTTTCAACGGAGCGAAGAAGCTGCCCCTTAAAAGCGATAAGATACTGATGTTTACCACCTCCCGCGGAAAGCTGGGCGGTAATCTTTTCGCCATAAAAAACTATATCGAAAGCAATAATCTGCCCTATAAAATTACGGCGTTCACAAGCGTTGATATGCCCGATGAAAAAACCGTTGCCCGCGAAATGGCAACCAGCAAATTCATTCTCGTTGACGATTTCGAGCCGAGAGTTTACGTTTTAAAGCTTCGTGAAAACCAGCATCTCGTGCAGGTTTGGCACGCAATGGGCGCTTTCAAAAAATTCGGCTACAGCAGAAGCTCCGCGGAGAAAAATTCTTTAACGCACAAGAACTACACGGAGGCTATCGTTTCCTCGCCCGTGCTTACTGCGGTCTATGCCGAGGCGTTCGGGATAGACGAAAGCAGAATAAAGCCCGTTGGTGTTCCGAGAACGGATATGCTTTTTGATACGAATTACAGGAACGAAGCAGTTGAACGTCTTTACGGAAAAGAGCCGAGACTTAAGGGCAAAAAGATCTGCCTTTTCGCTCCAACCTTCAGAGGAAACAGTGTTAATGACGGCTGTTATCCAAAGGAATTCCTCGATATAAAGCGCCTTGCCGATGACTTGGGCGAGGATTGGGCAATCATTCTAAAATATCATCCGTTTATTAAAAATCCTCCCGAAATTCCCGATGAGATCGAGGACAGAGTTTTTGATTTCGGCGACGAGCGGGAGATAAATGATATCCTGTTTATAACCGACGTGCTGGTAACGGATTATTCCTCCGTTATTTTTGAAAACGCAGTGCTGGGCAATCCCTGCGTTTTATACGCTCCCGATCTTGCGGATTATGAGGGCGAGAGGGGCTTCTATTTCGAATACGATGCCTATTCCTGCGGGCGGGTGGTTAAAAGCGAAAACGAGCTTGCCGAGGCAATCAAAAACGCGGAAAATAATACGAAAAAATCAGAAGAATTCAGGAAGCGCTTCGTTTCTCTTTGTGACGGAAATTCGAGCAGGCGCTTCGTTGAGGAGATCATAAATCAATGAGCTACGAACTGTCAAAAAAATTCGCAAGCCTAAAACCCTCCGCGGTAAGGGAAATCTTAAAGGCAACGAGCCAGCCGGGCATGATAGCCTTTGCGGGCGGCTCTCCCGCCGTTGAGGCCTTTCCCTGCGAAGAGGTCAAAACCATTTCTAACGAAATACTCAGCGAAAACCCTGTTTCCGCCCTTGTTTACGGCGTTTCGGAGGGCTATGAGCCGCTGAGGGTTCAAGTCAGAGAATGGCTGAAAAGGCGTGAAAATACCGTCAGCGACGATGATGAGATCATAATCACCTCCGGCGGCACTCAGGTTATGGATATCGCCACCAGAGTGCTTACCTCGGAGGGTGATACAGTTATCTGCGAAGACCCCTCATTCATCGGCTCGCTCAATTGCTTCCGCTCCCACGGCTGCAAGCTGGCGGGCGTTCCCATTGATGCGGACGGAATGAATATCGAAGCGCTTGAAAAGGTTATCAAGAGCAATCCAAACGCAAAATTTATCTATACTATCCCGAATTTCCAAAACCCCGGCGGCACTACCTTAAGCCTTGAAAAGCGCAGAAAAATGTACGCGCTCGCCAAGGAAAACAACCTCGTTATCGTTGAGGATAACCCCTACGGAAACCTTCGGGTAGAGGGCGAGGACGTTCCCGCGATAAAGAGTATGGATACGGACGGAATCGTTATCTACGCCGGCTCGTTCTCAAAAATTCTTGCCCCCGGTATAAGGGTCGCCTATGCCGTAGTTCCTAAAAAAATCGTCGGCGCGTTCACCATCGGCAAGCAGGTTTCGGACGTTCATTCAGGCGTTCTGAATCAGATGATCGTCTCCCGCTGGTTTGACGAATACGACGTTGACGCGCATATCGAAAATATAAGAAAAATCTACCGCAGAAAGCTCAATTTAATGTGCGATTGTCTTGATGAATACTGCGGCGATTTCATAAAATACGTTAGACCGCAGGGCGGTCTGTTCATCTGGGCGCTGCTGCCCGAGGACGTTGATATGCTTGATTATGTGAATAAACTTATTGAAAGGAACGTTGCGGTAGTTCCCGGCACGGCGTTTATGACAGATGATACGAAGCCCTGCCGATATATCCGCCTGAATTTCTCGACCCCGTCCGATGAGGACATCGTTAAGGGAGTAAAAATTATGGGCGAAATCGCGAAACAATATAAGTAAAGGTGAAAAATATGGAAGAAATCAAAACCGAAAGAAGAAAAAGGAGCCTCTCTTTAATCCAGCCCACGTCAATTCCCACGCTGGGAAATTACCTGGGAGCGATGAAGGGCTGGCCCACCTTTCAAAAGGAATACGATACGATCTACGGCGTTGCCGATCTTCATTCAATAACAGTTCGTCAAGATCCCCAGCAGCTGAAAAAGCAGATAACGGAGCTTTACGCAATGCTTCTTGCGATCGGTCTTGACCCTGAAACGGGAATCGTTTTCATTCAGTCGCAGGTGCCGGCTCATTCTCAGCTGGCGTGGATACTCAACTGCTACACCCAGTTCGGCGAGCTTTCCCGAATGACCCAGTTCAAGGATAAATCAAAGCAGCACAGCGATAACGTTAACGCGGGTCTGTTTACATATCCCTGCCTTATGGCGGCTGATATTCTGCTTTATCAGGCGGATATCGTTCCTGTGGGCAACGATCAGAAGCAGCACGTTGAGATAACGCGGGATATCGCGGAGCGCTTCAACGGCGTTTACGGCAACGTGTTTAAAGTGCCGGAGCCGTATATTCCAAAGAGCGGCGCGAGGGTCATGAGCCTTGCGGATCCAACGAGAAAGATGAGCAAGTCCGATCCGAACCCCAAGGGAACGGTATATCTCACTGACGAGCCGAACGTGATTATGAAGAAGTTCAAGTCCGCCGTTACGGACAGCGAAATGAGCGTTCGCTACGCCGAGGGCAAGGACGGTATAAATAATCTTATGACTATCTACTCCGTTATTACGGGCAACAGCCTTGAGCAGATAGAAGCGGATTTTTCCGGCAAGGGCTACGGCGATTTCAAAAAAGCAGTGGGCGAAGCCGTTGTTGAGGAGTTAAGACCCGTTCAGGAAAACTTCAAACGGCTTATGGCTGATAAGGCGTATCTTGTAGAATGCCAGAAAAAAGGCGCGGATGCGGCTTCCCGCATCGCCCAGCGCACCCTTGATAAGGCAATGAAAAAGATCGGTTTCGTATTTTAAAACGCAACAATTTTGGGAGAGTACGACAGTACCCTCCCTTTTATTTATTATCTTTGTTTATATTGACTAAAATGGGTTGCTTTTTTTGGAGTCTTTATCATTGACCGAAATTGTAATTTTATGATATAATTTTTATAAGTGTAAATAGCTTTATTTTCCATTAAAGGAGGAATAAATTTGAAAGAAGCAAAAGCAATGGCATACGTGAATATGTACGGCGTGCTGGCGACTCTTGAGAAGCTTTGTGAGATAGACGAGGAGGCTAAAGCGGTATTAAAATCGCTGAAAAAGCCCGTTTCACTTTGCTTTGACGTTGCGAACGGCCCGTGCGGCACGTTCCATTTCACCAACGACGGTTGCAAGATGACAGACGGCTCGGAGGGTTGCACCTGCAAAATGAATTTTGCGTCGCCCGAAAAATTCAACGCGCTTATCGACAACGCAAAGCCCGGTATCCCCTCAAAGGGAGCGGTACAGGTGCTTACATTCCTTTTAGGCCCGTTCACGAAGCTGACGGACAGACTTACCAAGCTCTTAATGCCCAGTGAGGAAGATTTGAAGGACAGAGCGTTTTTCGAGGAATCAACTCAGCTTACGTTCTACACCATCGCAGGCGCGATCTCTGCTCTCGCGAATTCCGATTCCATTTCCAAGGTTTCGGCTTCAAATACTGTTGACGGCGCTGTTTCAATGGGTATCAAGGACGTTTGCTACGCCACGATAACCGTTAAAGACCACACCTTTAAAACCTCTAAGACAAAGGCGGATAATCCGAGAGCTATAATGGAATTTGCCAGCATTGATCTTGCTTACGGTTTGTTCACCGGCACGGCTTCAACCGTAGCTGAGCTCTGCGCGGGCAATATCTATATGGCCGGTATGATCTCAATGGTAGATAATATCAACCGTATTTTAGACAGAGTTGCCGCTTATCTCGGTTAAATGAAAGGAGAATGAAATTATGAGTAAATTTCCTGAATATAAACACGAAAAAAGCCAGGAGTGGTTCAACAGAGCGCTTGCCGCGATCCCGTCAGGCGTTTACGGACATCTTGGCCCAAGTGAGGGTCTGTTCCTTCCCATCACAAAATGGCCGCTGATGAGCGATCATGCCAAGGGAACTTATTTCTGGGACGTTGACGGCAATAAGTATCTCGATTTAATGTGCGCCTACGGCCCCAACGTTCTCGGCTATTGTGACGACGACGTTGACGCCGCCGCTATCGCTCAGCTTAAAATCGGCAACTGCACCACCTCGCCCTCCTACAAAATGGTTGAGTGCGCCGAGCTTCTTAAGGATACCGTTGCCAGCGCGGACTGGGCGTTCTTTATGAAAAACGGCTCAGACGCCACCACTTTCTCGGTTATGTGCGCCCGCGCCCACACCGGTAAGAAAAAGATTTTCTTCCTCAAGGGCTACTATCACGGCGATTTCCAGTGGGCGCAGAAGATAGATTACCCCGGAATCCTTCCCGAGGACGTTGCCAACAACGTAACGATTCCGTGGTTTGATCTCGAAGCGCTTCAGCAGGCTTATGACGAGTGCAACGGAGACGTTGCGGGCCTTATCGCTCAGCCCTACGATCACGGCAATTTCAAGGATAACGAGGTCGCCAATAAAGAGTATTGGCAGGCGGTTCGCAAGTTCTGCGACGATCACGGAATGGTGCTTATTTTTGACGACGTTCGCACCGGCTTTCGTCTTGATATCGCCGGTTCGGACCACTATTACGGCATCAAGGCAGACCTTATCTGCTTCTGCAAAGCCCTTGCAAACGGCTATAATATGTCCGCTTGCTGCGGCGGCGAGCATATGAAGGCTACCGCTTCTTCGGTTACATACACGGGCTCTTATTGGATGAGCGCTGAGCCCTTCGCGGCGTGCCTTGCCTGCATTCCGAAGATGAAGAAGCTTGATATTCCCAACAAATTCAGAGAGGTCGGAACGAGACTTACGGACGGCTTCGTTGCCGCCGGTAAGGAGCATGGCTTCAATCTCGTGGTATCCGGCGAGCCTGCGCTGTTCTATCTCAGAATAGCCAATGATGACAGCCTTATGCTTCATCAGGAGTGGATCGCGGAGTGCGTTTCAAGAGGTCTTTTCCTTGCTTCCCACCACAACCACTTCATCAATGCCGCGATCACCGATGAGGACGTTAAGCTGGCAATCGATATAGCAGAGGATGCGTTCGGTGTTGTTCAGGCAAATCATCCTGAACTCGATTTATCACCGATAAAATAATGTAAGTAAAATAAGGCAAGGCAGAGCAAACCAAAGCCGAATCAGCCGTTTTAAACCTTGTTCGGATTTGGTGCGCTTTGCCTCAATAAAAGAAAGGGGAAAATTTATGCCTGCAAATTACAAGCCGTTCGATAAGGAAGAATGGCTGCGCCTTGAAAAAAAGGCGGACGAATTAAGAAGGCTCACCATCAAAACGGCAGTATGGGGCGGCTCAGGTCATATGGGCGGCGCTATGAGCGCTATGGACGTTATGACCATCCTCTACCACCGTTTTATGAAGCTTGACGTTAACGATCCCGAAATGGAGGACAGAGACCGCTTCGTGCTATCAAAAGGTCACGCGGCAGTCGGCTACGCTCCCGTGCTGGTGGATTACGGCTTTATGCCTGAGGAGGAGCTGCATATCTTCAACCTTACCGGCGCGAAGATCGGTATGCACCTTGACTGCAACAAAGTTACCGGAGTTGACTGCTCAACCGGCTCTCTCGGCCACGGAATTTCACTTGCCGTTGGCTTCGCCCTTGCTGGAAGAGTTAAGGGCATAGACTATATGAACTACGTTGTTACCGGCGACGGCGAGCTCAACGAGGGCTCTAACTGGGAAGCTGCGATGAGCGCGGCTCAGTTCAAGCTTTCAAACGTAGTCGTTTTCGCTGATAATAATAAGTGTATGATCGACGGCAGAGTGGATGACGAAATGAAGGTTGAGCCTCTCGATAAGAAATTCGAGGCGTTCGGCTTCAACGCTATCCGTGTTGACGGTCACAACTTCAAGGAACTCAACGACGCTATCGAAGCAGCCATTAAGAATCACCAAGAGGGCGGCGACAAGCCCACTGCTATTATTATGGACACCTTCAAGGGCGCGGGCGTAGACTTTATGCAGGATAATTACCTGTGGCACTACGGCTCTCTTGATGAAGCCAAGGTACAGCAGGCGTATGAATCCCTCGATAATTATTATAAGACGCGCTGCGAGCGTGCGGAAAAGGAGGCGTAAGCTATGGGCGGAATGACATATACTATGACGGATACAACCAAGCTTTCAACCGCTGAGTGCTACGGTATAGCCCTTTGCGAGCTTGGCGAGGAGCATAAGGACGTTGTTGCTCTCACTGCCGATCTTGCGAAATCAACGAAAATCGGTATGTTCGGCGAGAAATTCCCCGAGCGCTTTTTCAACGTAGGTATCGCGGAGCAGAATCTGTTCGGCGTTTCCGCGGGTCTTGCGAAAAACGGCTTAGTTCCGTTTACTTCTACTTTCGCAATTTTCGCGGCGGCTCGTTCTCTCGATCAGATCCATACGGATATCTGCTATCAGAACGTTCCCGTTAAAATTATTGCTACCCACGCGGGTACTTCCTTCGGTCAGGCGGGCTCTACCCACCATTCGCTTATCGACCTTGCCTGTATGAGAACGCTCCCGAATATGACGGTTATCTGCCCTTGTGACGGCGCTGAAACCTATCACGCCGTTAAAGCGGCTTACGATATCGAAGGTCCCGTTTATATCCGTATAAACAGAGGCTTTGATCAGGTTATCTACAAGAACGTTGAGGATTGCAAGTTTGAGTGGAACAAGGCTTCTCTTATGAATGACGGCACGGATATCACCGTTATCGCCTGCGGCTCCTGCGTGTTTGAAGCAATGCAGGCGGCGCGTATGGCTGAGGCGGACGGCGGCATCAAGGTTCGCGTTATCAATATGCACACCATTAAGCCCATCGACGAGGAGGCTATTCTCAGTGCCGTTATGGATACCCGCCGTATCATCACGGTTGAGGATCATGAGGTTATGGGCGGCCTCGGCTCTGCTGTTGCGGAGGTCGTTGCCAAGTCCGGCAAGGCGTGTGCCTTTAAGATGCTGGGTCACCAGAATGCGTTTTCAACCATCGGTCTTCAGGAGGATCTTCTTGCTCTTGCCAAGATCGACGCAAACGGCATTGCGGAAGCAATTCAGGAAATGATGCACGCTGATTTCGAAGCAGACGATGCTTGGGATGACGAATTCTAATATCAATCATTTCAGTATTATTTGCTAAGGAAAGGAAAGTGTTATTATGTCAACTGATGAAACTCGTTTTGCCAATAAAGTTTTTATGGCGGGCGCGCTTCCGCTTATGAAAACCATCGCTACGGACGTTCCCGAGCTTGCGAAAAAGTTTGCGGGCGTAAATGCGGTGTATCAGGTTTCTGCGCTTGTTGAGGATCAGCCTAAAGAGGCGGTTCACTTTATCGTTGAAAACGGCGAGTGGAGCGTTAAGCTGGGCGAATATCAGGGCGAAAACAAAATAGACGGCGAGCTGGAATTTTCATCAATGGAAAAGATGAACGCCTTTATGAAGGGCGATATGATGAAACTGCCGAAAATGAAGATAAAGTCGTTCCCGAAGTTCGTTAAATTTATGATGGTGCTTCTCAAAATGAGCGCTCTGCTGAATATTCCCGAGCCTCCCGAGAATGACGAGGAAACCTCGGTACTTCTCTGTAAGCTCTATTTCTATCTGCTTTCAAGCGGTATCAGTCAGCTCAATAAGTTGGGTCACCCGGCTATTCACGAATGGGCGCTGAAATCTCCCGACAGATGCTATCAATGGGAAGTAATAGGTCATCCCGAATGCACGGCGTATATCCGCGTTAAGGCGGGCAAATCCCGCGCGGGCAGGGGAGCCTATAAAAGAGCGAAGCCCTTCTTCAATATGAAATTCGATTGCCCCACCTCAGCCTTGAAAATTCTTCTCGGCACGGGCGATATGTTCCAGATGACTGCCGATCAGCAGCTCATTATGGAGGGCGGCCCCGAATTCGGCGTACAGATCGGCGATTATATGATGGTAGTCGGCGACCTCGCAAAATAAAAAAACATTTACTTAAAATAAAAACCTTCTCTGCTTAGAGAAGGTTTTTATTTTACCTCTTGTTCAAGGTTTTCGAATAATTCTGAGTTGAAAAAATCTTGAATCGTTATATTTAAGCCGTCGCAGACCTTTTTGATGGTGGAAACGGTGGCGCTGTTATTTCGCCCGCTTGTAATATTATTGAGCGTTGATTGTGTAATACCGCTGATGGTGGCTAATTTATTAACTGTGATTTTATTAGCAGTGCATAGTTCGAGTATTCGTTTTTGAACTGCTACGCCGATAGTCAAATCACTCACTCCAAAACTTTATTTGGTTTTATCATAACCAAAATGAGTTGAAAAAGTTACCTCAAATGAGTTGACTTTTGAAACATACATTGCTATAATTGTGATATCAAAAATTTTGAGGAGAGTTAATATGAAAGATTGTGAAACCTGCGGTAAAGAATTAAATATATTTAATAAGTGCGAAATAGATGGTGTGACATTATGCTATGATTGTGCAATGAAAGCTTCCGAGGAAAGGTTAAAAAAAGCAAAAGAAAACAAGAAAAATGAGAATAGTGATAATGAGAGAAATGCAACACTAAATAACGATGCTAAAGAAAAAAAGGCAAAAGAAATAAAACCGATTATTAATCAAGTAATTTCCGATGCTAATAGAATAGTTAATGAAAATGGAAAGCAGAATGATTCTTTATTTTGGATTAAGTTTTTAAAGACGGTGGCTAAAATTGAATTTGTTTTATCAACTATCGGCGGCATTGTAGGAGCATTTGCTATCGGTATTGATTATGGAGATTTTGAAGGCTTCCTTATAGGTCTTGCGGTGCTTATAGGTTCCGTTGTTGCTTCCGTTCTGGTGCTTGCTGTTGAAATGGTGTTCCTTAATCTTGCTGAAGATGTTTCCGCAATAAGAAAAACGATTACAAAAAATCAAAAGGATGTATAAATATATTTTTAATTTGCCGTTGTTGAAAAACAACGGCGTTTTTTTGTTGCTTTTATATTTTTATTTGTTTATAATATCATTATCTGATATCTTGACGAACTACGAGGTGTGGGATATGAATAAAACAGTAAAGCTTTCAATTGGAATACTCGTCTGCATTGCCGTTATTGCGGCGGTGATCTGGGGCTATAACGCCGTGATGAACGACGTTAACGGCACTGAAAAGGGCGAGGTTAAGGAATACACTCTTATTATCAAATCAAGCGATTTTCAGTATCAGGTTGGCGAAAAACTGAAGAACAACGGCATCATCATTGAGGATGCCCTGTGGACTTGGTGGATGGATAAGCATTATCCCGATTTCGTCTATATCAACGGCGAATACTATATGAATTCCGCTATGAGCTACGAGGAGATCGCGCAGAAGCTCCAAAATCCCGATATAAGCCATCGCACGGTTAAGGTCGCTATCCCCGAGGGCTACAATGTTTTTGATATAGCGAGAACGATGGAGGAAAACGGAATTTGCTCCGCTGAGGATTTCTACAAGGCAGTCTCCACCACCGAAGGATATAACTACACCTGGCTTGAAGATCTGCCAACTGACAACGAAAATATCGGCTTCATTCTTGAAGGCTTCCTTTTCCCCGCCACCTATGATATCGGCGAAAATACTCCTGCCACGCAGGTGGTTGACGAAATGCTGAACGCCTTTGACAACAGGCTCAGCTCCGATATGATAAATTACTGCCAAGAGAACGATATGACGCTCTATGAATTCATAACCCTTTGCTCTATAGTTCAGGAGGAGGCGCTGACGCAGGAGAGCGCGGCGAATATCGCTTCCGTGCTTGTGAACCGGCTTAATAAAGGCACGAAACTTCAATGCGACGTGACGTATTATTACGCGAAAAATCTGCTTGACTACGGCTTTTCAAGAGACGTTTACGATAGCTATTACACCTACAGATGCCCCGCGCTTCCCAGCGGTCCTATAACGAATTCGGGTATGGAGGTAGTCAACGCGGTCATAAATCATCCGGACACCAATTATCTTTTCTTCTTCTCCGATCTGCAGGGAGATTTCCATTTCGCCTCAACGGGAGAAGAATTTGAACGGCTGAAAAATCAGTATCCGTGGAAATAGGCTGATTTTGCTTGATCGCCTAAACAAGGAAAGGAGAAACGCAATATGTCAAAATGGGATAAGGATTATCTCGACCTTTGCAAAAAAATTCTCAGCGAGGGGATAGAGGTTGAAAACAGAACGGGGATAAACACCATAAAAATTCCCGCTCATCATTTTCATTTTGATCTTTCGCAGGAGTTCCCGATACTGACCACGAAGCAGCTTTTCATCAGGCAGGCGGTGCTTGAAATGCTTTGGATCTATCAGGCGCAGTCAAACGACGTCAGATGGCTTCAGGAGCGTGACGTGAAGATCTGGAACGAGTGGGAAATAGACGAAAACGGCATTTGGACCGCTACTCAGATGCTTCCCGATGAAAACGGCAAGCTCGTTAAAAAGACGATCCATAAGGATTTCGGCAAGGAGTATGCCCATACTATTGGCACGGCATACGGCTATATCGTGAAGAAATTCCGGATGACGCAAAATCTCATAGATAAGCTGAAAAATCATCCCGAGGACAGGCGTATGCTGATGACTCTCTGGCAGAACGATTATCTCGATACGGCTGTGCTTCCCAGCTGTGTTTGGAGCAGTGAGTGGGACGTTACGGACGGCAAGCTCAACTGCTGGGTGCATCAGCGTAGCTGCGACGTACCCCTCGGTCTGCCCTTCAACGTAACCCAGTACGCAGTTTTGCTTTGTATGCTGGCGCAGGTCTGCGGTCTTAAGCCCGGTACGATCGACTGGAGCATTAAGGACGCGCATATTTATGTTAATCAGGTTGAGGGGATCAAGGAGCAGATACGCAGAATGGACGAGCAGGGCGACCTGCCCGCGCCGAAGCTTTGGCTCAATCCCGAGATAGACGATTTCTTTAAGTTCGATAACAGCAGGGCTTGCCTTGACGTTAAGCTGATAGATTACGAGCATTTGGGAAAAATCTCTTTCCCGATCGCTCAATAGGAGAAGCATATGAGTATCTCAATGATCGCCGCCGTAGGCAGAAACAACGAGCTTGGAAAGGATAACGATCTGATTTTTCATTTCAAAAGCGATATGAAATTTTTCAGGGAAACCACCACGGGCAGTACGGTTGTAATGGGCAGAAAGACTTTTGAGTCGCTTCCCAAGGTGCTTCCCAACAGGCGAAATATCGTTATTTCGAGAAACTCGGATTTAAAGATAGAGGGCGCGGAGATCTGCAAAAGCATTGACGATGCGCTGGAGCTCTGCAAAAACGACAACGTTTTCATCATCGGCGGCGGAAAGATTTACGCTGAATTCCTCAAATACGCCGACAAGCTTTATTTGACCGAGATAGAAGCAGACTGCCCTCAGGCGGACACCTTTTTTCCCGAATTTGACAAAACGAAATGGAAAAGGGAAGTGCTGGCGGAGCATAATGAAAACGGCGTAAGTTTTAAACATATTCTTTATTCAAAAATCTGTTGACAAACCGATTTGCTTGTGCTAATATATTCTCACAACAAAGAAGAACACGGCTCGTTCTCCCCTTCAGCACAGGCAAAAAGGGCAATAATTCAGTGAAATTGTTGAAGTGCGGGCATTTTGTGTTCGCACTTTTAATTTTTTCAAAGAGGTGTTTTTTATCAGCAAGGAAGCCCCGCAGCTTAACGGCGAAATCAGAGATAAGGAAGTGCGCGTGATCACCGCGGACGGCGAGCAGCTTGGCATTATGAGCGCCAAGGAAGCTCAGGCAGAGGCAGACAGAAGAAGTATGGATCTCGTTAAGATCGCTCCTCAGGCAAAGCCCCCGGTCGTTAAGATCATGGATTACAGCAAGTTCCGCTACGAGCAGGCTAAACGGGAAAAGGAAAACCGTAAAAAGCAGAAAATCGTTGAAACAAAGGAAATTCGCCTTTCGCTTAATATTGATATCGGAGATTTCAACACCAAAGTCAATCAGGCTAAGAAATTTCTTTCAAAGGGCGATAAGCTTAAGGTTTCGATCCGTCTTCGCGGCCGTGAAATGGCGCACCCCGAGATCGGCGTAGGCAATATGGAAAGATTTGCCGAGGCGCTCGGAGAGGACGTTAATATTGATAAAGCACCGAAGCTTGAGGGCAGGCAGATACTTATGTTTATGTCTTCTAAGCAAGGTAAGTAAATTCATAGGGAGGAACAAATTATGCCTAAAATCAAAACTCACAGCGGCGCTAAAAAGCGTTTCAAGAAAACCAAGAACGGCAAGGTTAAGCGCGCTCATGCTTACACCTCACACATTCTTACTAAGAAAACCACAAAGCGTAAGAGAAATCTTCGTAAAACAACTGTTGGTGACGTTACCAATCAGAAGCAGATGAAGAGACTTATTCCTTATAAATAAAAAGACCGCCATAGGGCAAATTAAGGAAATTTTACGGTACAACAATAATTCGGAGGTATTTAAGTTATGGCAAGAGTAAAGGGCGCTTTAGCCACTCGCAAAAGAAGAAAGAAAGTATTAAAGGCTGCCAAGGGTTATTACGGCAGCAAACACAGCCTTTTCAAAACAGCTAAGCAGGCTGTTATGAAGAGCGGACAGTATGCATATATCGGAAGAAAGCAGAAGAAGAGAGAGTTCCGTCAGCTTTGGATCAGCCGTATTTCCGCGGCTTGCAAGGCAAACGGCACGAACTATTCCACCTTTATGAACGGCCTTAAGAAGGCCGGCATCGAGCTCAACAGAAAGATGCTTTCAGAGATCGCTATCGCAGACGCAGAGGGCTTTAAGACTCTCGTTGAATCCGCAAAGGCTGCTCTTTAATTTGATATTTAAAAGGCAAAGAAAATTTCTTTGCCTTTTTTATTTTTTAGTGTTGCACTTTTTTTCCTTATAATGTATTATAATTTATATCTTATGGCGGATAAGGTACAATATGGAAAAAATCACAAGCAAAAATAACGAGCTGATAAAGTACGCAAAAAAGCTTTTCACCTCACGCAAAGCGAGAACGCAGGAGCGCAAATTCGTTTTGGAGGGTGCAAGGCTGTCTTTTGACGCTCTGAATTCTTCCTATGAGATCAGCACCTTTCTGATAACCGAAAAGGCGGCGGAGAAATATCCCGATCAGCTAAATGAAATGCTTGAAGCCGCGCGCAATGCTTATTTCATTTCGGAGGAAGCAGCTCAAAAATTGGGCGAAACGGAAAACACGCAGGGCGTTTTTTGCATCTGTGAAATTCCCGAAACGGAAAACCGCATTGAAAAAGGAAAAAAATATATCGCGCTGGATAGCCTGCAGGATCCCGCGAATCTCGGCGCCATAATCCGAACGGCGGAGGCGCTGGGAATAGACGGCGCGATCTGCTTTAACTGCTGTGATATTTATAATCCCAAGGCGCTTCGCGCATCAATGGGAAGCATATTGCGATTGCCGATAATTCTAAGTGACGATCTTGTGGGTGATATCGAAAATGCGAAAGCTCTCGGCTTTTCTGTTTTCGCCGCGGTTCCCTCGAAGGAAGCGGAGGATATCACAAAAATCAATTTCCCCGATTCCTCAATAATGATAATCGGCAATGAGGGAAACGGGATATCCGACGAGGTCAAGGCAGTTGCTACTAAACAGGTGACTATCAATATGCTCGGCAGAGCTGAAAGCCTCAATGCTTCAATGGCAGGCGCGATCACAATGTGGGAAATGCTGCGGGGAAAATAAATGAGTAAAAACGCTGTTTACTGGCTGTGGCTGCAAAAGGCGCTGGGCGAGGGCGCAAGGTTCAAGGAAATTATTGATGATTTCGGCAGTATAAAATCGCTGTTTGAAGCAAATATTCTTGAATGGAAAATGAGCCCCGCGCTCGTTCCGAAGCAGATAAGCCGCCTTGAAAAAATTCGGCTCGATGAAGCTGAGAAGATAATAGAACTCTGCAACCGAAACGGTTGGCAGATCATTGATTATGACGACGATAAATACCCAAAGCGCTTAAAGGATATTGTAAACCCGCCTGCGGTGCTTTACGTTGAAGGCGATCTGCCCGATATAGACGAAAGCGTTGTGCTGGGAATGGTGGGCACGAGAAAGGCGAGCGAATACGCCGTTAAGGTCACTGAGCTTATGAGCCGCGGCGTTGCCAAAAGCGGCGCGGTGGTGGTTTCAGGCGGAGCGCTTGGAGTTGATTCCGCCGCCCACAGAGGAGCGATACTATGCGGTGGCAAGACCGTCGCGGTACTTGGCTGCGGCTTCGGCACGAATTATCTTATGGGTAATAAATCTCTTCGTGACGCCATCAAAAAGAACGGCGCGCTGATAACGGAGTTTCCGCCTTTAACGCCCGCAACGAAATTCACTTTTCCTCTGAGAAACAGGATAATCAGCGGAATTTCGCTGGGCGTTTTAGTGGTGGAGGCGAGCGTGAAAAGCGGAAGCCTTATAACCGCGAATTTCGCGCTGGAGCAGGGAAGAGATGTTTACGCTGTGCCGTGCTCGATACTTACTCCTCAGTATGCCGGAACGAATAAGCTGATAGATGACGGCGCTGCGGTTGCCACGAAGCCCGCCGATCTGCTCTATCCCTATGCTGAGAAATACGGCATTGATCTTTCAAAGGTGCGATCCATCGATCAACTTATGAAAGAAACGGCGGACAAAAGCGCCAACGTGATCTCCGCCGAAGATGAAAAGCTCTCCTTTGAATACCTTGAAGAGGGCAGACAAAAAAGAGAAAAACGGGAAAAGGCGGCGATAACCTTAAGCGGAAACACCCTGACTGTTTACGAGGTTTTAACCGACAATTTCCAACATATAGATATTATTACGGAGAACAGCGGCTTGAGCGTTTCGGCAGTTTTGAGCGCTCTTACTGCTCTTGAAATATCCGATCTGGCTATAAGCGCCGGCGGAAAAAGATATAAACGATCCTGAAAGGAATAAATACAAAATATGTCAAAGCTTGTTATAGTTGAGTCGCCTGCAAAGGCAAAAAATATCAAGGGTTATCTTGGGAGAGGATACGAGGTCGTTGCCTCTATGGGTCACGTTCGTGATCTTCCCGCTGAGCGCCTGTCGGTCGATATTGAAAATAATTTCTCCCCTAAATACGAGGTCATCAAGGGAAAAGAGGATTTCGTTCAAAAATTAAAGAAAAAGGCAAGTGATGCCGAGTACGTTTACCTCGCTACCGACCCTGATAGAGAGGGTGAAGCCATTAGCTGGCACCTTGCCACGCTTCTTGATCTTGATCTCAGCGATAAAAACCGCGTTACCTTCAACGAGATCACCAAGCGCGGTGTAACGAGAGGTATGGAGGCTCCGCGTTCCATAGATATCGATCTTGTGGACGCCCAGCAGGCAAGGCGCATTTTAGACCGCCTTATCGGCTATAAGCTGTCTCCCTTCATCAGCCATAAGATCAGAAGAGGTCTTTCGGCGGGTCGCGTTCAGTCAGTTGCCCTTCGCCTGATCGTGGACAGGGAAGAGGAGATCCGCGCCTTCGTACCCCAGGAATACTGGTCGATAGACGCTAAATTTTCAAATCCGCCCAGCAAAAAAATCTTTTCTGCGGCGATATACAGTAAGAACAAAAAGAAACTTAAAATAACGAGCAAAGAGCAGAGCGACGCTATTCTTGCCGATCTTGAAAACGCGGAATACATCGTTGATTCCGTGAAAAAGGGAACGAGAAAGAAAAGTCCGACTCCGCCGTTCATCACCTCAACGCTTCAGCAGGAGGCTTCCCGCCGTCTTTCTTTTCAGGCAAGAAGAACGATGAAAGCGGCGCAGGAGCTTTACGAGGGCGTTGACGTTGCCGATATGGGTACGGTGGGTCTCATCACCTATATGAGAACGGATTCGCTTCGTATTTCCGAGGACGCCCGCGCGGCAGGAAATGAGTATATCCTCAAAACCTACGGCGAAAAATATCTGCCCAAAACGCCCAGATACTTTAAATCAAGGGGTAACGCGCAGGACGGCCACGAAGCCATCCGCCCCTCAATGCCAAACGTTACTCCCGAAATGGTAAAGGGCTCGCTCACAAGCGATCAATATAAAATATACAAACTCATTTGGGAGCGCTTTATCGCTTCTCTTATGGAAAACTGTTTGCAGGAGACTATCAAGGTTGAGATCGCGGCCGGTGATTATATTTTCACCGCCTCCGGTTACACCGTTAAATTTGACGGCTTCACGGCGCTTTACGAGGAGCTTAAGGACGAGGCAAGCGACGATTCCGCCGCTCCGCTTCCCGAAATCGCTCAGGGCGATAAGCTGAAGCTTAAATCGATCCTCGGCAATCAGCATTTCACTCAGCCCCCCGCCAGGTATACCGAGGCAAGCCTTACTAAGGCGCTGGAGGAAAACGGCGTTGGCAGACCCTCAACCTACGTTACGATAACCTCAACCATCCTCTCAAGAGAATATATCAAGAGAGAGGGCAAGCAGTTCGTTCCCACGGAGCTTGGCGAGGCTGTAACGAATCTTCTTAAGGATAAAATCCCGAATATCGTTGACGTTAGTTACACCTCTAAAATGGAGACCGATCTTGATAAGATCGACGAGGGCAACGAGGATTATATCAATATGATCCGCCTGTATTATAACGAGTTTGAAGAACCCCTTGAGCAGGCGAAAAAGGAAATGCAGGGCGTTAAGATCAAGCTCAAGGAAGAGGAAACTGACGAGATTTGCGAAAAATGCGGCAGAAAGATGGTAGTCAAGGTCGGCAGATTCGGCAAATTCCTTGCCTGCCCCGGCTATCCCGAATGTAAAAATACGAAGCCGCTGGTATTTAAAACGAAGGCAAAATGCCCTGAGTGCGGCGGAGAAGTCATCGAAAAGAAAACCAAGAAGGGCACTTCTTTTTATGGTTGTTCAAATTATCCCAATTGCAACTTTATGACTTGGGATATGCCCAGCGACGAGGTTTGCCCCAAATGCGGAAAATCGCTTTTCAGAAGAAAGGGCAACGTGCTTTACTGCCCCGATAAAGAGGGCTGCGGTTTCACGAAATCCGCAACGAAGAAGAAAAAGAGTAACGAGGAATAATGAAATTTGTTGTGATCGGCGCGGGTCTCGCAGGCGTTGAAGCGGCTTGGCAGATAGCCCAAAGCGGCAATAAGGTCAAGCTCATCGAGCAAAAGCCACTGAAAAAATCCCCCGCCCATAAATCGGATAATTTTGCGGAGCTCGTCTGCTCAAACTCCCTGAAGGCAAGCCGAATCGATTCCGCGGCGGGGCTTCTTAAAGAGGAAATGGCAAGGCTCGGCTCGCTGACCGTTCCCGTGGCGCGGGAATGCGCTGTCGCCGCAGGCGGCGCGCTGGCGGTGGATAGGGATATATTCTCAAACACAGTCACCGAAAGAATAAAATCTCACCCGAATATCGAGATAGAATATACCGAGGCTCAGGAGATACCTACAGACGGCGACACGATTACGATCGTTGCCACAGGGCCTTTAACAGACGGCAAAATGAGCGAAGCGATCAAAGCCCTTTGCGGCGATTACCTTTCCTTTTACGATGCCGCTGCGCCGATCGTGACCGCTGAATCGGTCAACACAGATATCGCTTTCGGTGCTTCACGCTACGGCAGGGGCGGTGAGGACGATTACTTAAACTGCCCGTTTAATAAAGAGCAGTATGAGCGTTTCATAAACGAGCTTATCAACGCTGAGGGCGCGGTGGTTCATGATTTTGACGTTTACGAGGGCTGTATGCCCATCGAAAAGCTCGCCAAAAGAGGAACGGACGCTCCCCGCTTCGGTCCGATGAAGCCCGTCGGGCTTACCGATCCTGCAACAGGTCGCAGACCTTGGGCGGCGGTTCAGCTTAGGCGCGAAAACGCCAAGGGCAGTATCTTCAATCTCGTGGGCTTTCAGACGAATCTGAAATTCGGCGAGCAGAAAAGAGTTTTCTCAATGATCCCCGGGCTTGAAAACGCTGAGTTCGTGCGCTACGGCGTTATGCACAGAAATTCGTTTCTCGATTCACCCAGAGTGCTGAAGGTTGATTTCAGCGTTAAAAATCAGCCAAACGTGTTTTTCGCCGGGCAGATAACCGGCGTTGAGGGTTATATGGAATCAGCCGCTTCGGGAATCATCGCGGGCATAAACGCCGTGAGATTCGCAAACGGTATCGAGCCGTTGAAGCTGCCGAATACCACGATGATCGGCGCGCTTTCAGCATATATCAGCGATGAAACGGTGAAGAATTTCCAGCCAATGGGTGCGAATTTCGGAATACTTCCGCCCCTTGAATCAAAAATAAGGGACAAGCGCGAGCGCTACGCGGCGCTGTCCGAGAGGGCGCTTGAAGCGTTGAATTCAGCCCTCTAACCCCTAAAAGGAGTAAAAAGATGAAAATTATAGTTGACGCGTTCGGCGGAGATAACGCTCCCCTTGAAATACTGAAGGGCGCGATGCTCGCCGTTGACGAATACGGTATAGACGTTGTTTTAACGGGCGATGAGGCGAAAATCCTTGAATGCGCGAAACAGAATAATATCGAGCTTAAAAACACAGAGATAGTGAACACCTTGGGCGTTATCGATATGCACGATGACGCGAAGGTGGTGCTTAAGGAAAAGGCGGATTCCAGCATGGGGCTTGGCTTTCGTCTGCTGAACGAGGGCAAGGGCGACGCCTTCGTTTCAGCGGGAAGCACTGCGGCGATCACCGTTGGCGCAACGCTTATCACAAAGCGTATCAAGGGCGTTAAAAGGCCATGTATCGCCTCCGTTATGCCCAGCGCCGATAAGCCTTTTCTGCTTCTCGACTGCGGCGCGAACGCGGAGTGCAGAGCGGAATTTCTTTATCAGTTCGGCGCTATGGGAAGCCTTTATATGCAGAAGATTTTAAAGGTTGAAAACCCGCGCGTTGCCCTTGCCAACAACGGCGAGGAGGAAACGAAAGGCACTCCCGTAGTTAAAGAAGCGTATGAAATGATGAAAAACGCCGATTATAATTTTGTGGGAAATATCGAAGGCAGGCAGATACCTTTCGGTGACGCGGACGTTGTGGTAGCCGACGGCTTTACGGGCAATCTTATTCTCAAAACCTACGAGGGCGTTGCCAAGGTGCTGATGAACGGCATCAAGGATATTTTCTATAAAAATCTTTTGACGAAAATCTCCGCTCTCGGCGTTATGAGCGGAATAAATGAAATGAAAAAGCAGTTTGATTATAAGGAATACGGCGGCGCGGTTATGCTGGGCGTGAAGAAGCCGGTAGTTAAGGCTCACGGCTCGGCGGATGCCCGCACCTTTAAAAACGCGATTAAGCAGGCAGTATGGTTTTTGGAAAACGATCTGATAAACGAAATGGAAAAGGCGTTTGATAAAGAAAATGAGCAGTGATTTTAAAAATCTTGAAGAAAAAATCGAATATGAATTCAAGGACAAGTCCCTTTTAAAAGAAGCGCTTACCCATTCTAGCTACGCTAATGAAATGCGAAACGGCGTAAAATGCAACGAGCGTATGGAATTTCTCGGCGACGCGGTGCTATCGATCGTCACGGCAGAGCTTCTCTACACGAAATTCCCCGATATGCCCGAGGGCGAGCTTTCTAAGCTTCGTTCAAGCCTTGTTTGCACTGCTGAGCTTTCGGGCTTCGCAAGGGAAATAGACCTCGGCGAGTATCTGTTTCTCGGCAAGGGAGAGGCGAATACGGGCGGCAAGGATCGTCCGTCTATTCTTGAAAACGCGTTTGAAGCGCTGATTGCCGCCATTTATCTTGACGGCGGCATGGAGCCTGCCAAGGCGCATATCCTGCGATTCCTTAACGGCGCACTTGAAAATCACAATATCAATTTCAAGGATTATAAAACGGCGCTTCAGGAGATCGTTCAGCAAAATCCCGATGAAACGCTCAACTACGTTATCGTCGGCGAAAGCGGACCCGACCATGATAAGCGCTTTGAGGTTGAGGTGCATCTCAATTCAAACGTGATCGGCAGAGGAATCGGTAAAAGCAAAAAACAGGCGGAGCAGGCGGCGGCAAAAGAGGCGCTGCAGCTGATGGGCATATGAAAAAGGGCAATATTTCGATCTTCGTTCCCCATAGCGGCTGCCCGCAAAAATGCTCCTTTTGCAATCAGAATACGATCACGGGGCATGATGTTGCTCCGAGCGCAAACGATGTGGCAAACGCAGTTGAAACGGCTTTGAAAACGGAGGGCTACGAGTTTGAGATCGCCTTTTTCGGCGGCTCGTTCACCGCGATAGACAGGGATTATATGATCTCACTCCTCGAAGCGGCTAAGCCATATGTTGAAAGCGGCGCGGTAACGGGTATCCGCTGCTCTACAAGACCCGATTGCGTGGACGAGGAAACGCTTGATATTTTGAAAGAATACGGCGTTACGGCGATTGAGCTGGGCGCGCAGAGTATGGATGACGGCGTTTTGATCAAAAATCTCCGCGGTCATACCGCCGAGGACGTCAGAAGCGCCTCAAGGCTTGTAAAAAAATACGGCTTTGAGCTTGGGTTACAGATGATGACGGGGCTTTACGGCTCAACCCGTGAGCTTGATATTTATTCGGCGCGCGAGATTATCAGCTTAGAGCCGAAAACGGTGAGAATATATCCCACCGTGGTACTTAAAAATACTTATCTCGCAAGGCTTTTAGAGAGCGGAAAATACGTTCCCGATACGCTTGAGGGAACCGTTTCCCTTTGCGCTCGGCTCGTTCCTATGTTTGAGGAGCGGAACATAAAAATAATCCGCCTTGGGCTTCATTCAAGCGATGACGTTAAAGAAAATATGCTGGGCGGAGGGTATCACGAAAGCCTTGGGGAGCTTGTTCAATCAAGAATTTTGCTGAATAAAATTCTTGAAAATCCCGCATGGGAATACACTGTTTATATCAATAAAAAGACCCTTTCAAAGCTGAAGGGCAATAAAAAAGCAAATATCACGGCGCTTGAAAACGCCGGTTACAGAATAGAAATCTTATTTGATGATTCGCTTAATGCGAATGAATTGAGGTTAGAGAATGGTATTAAGAACTCTTGAAATGCAGGGCTTTAAGTCTTTCCCCGATAAGACCGAGTTGAATTTCGGCAAAGGAATAACTGCGATCGTAGGGCCTAACGGCTCGGGAAAAAGTAATATTGCGGACGCGGTTCGCTGGGTTCTCGGCGAAACCTCCACGAAATCCCTCAGAGGCGCAAAAATGGAGGACGTTATTTTCGGCGGAACTTCATCACGAAAGCCCATAGGCTTCGCGCAGGTCAAGCTCACTCTCGATAACAGCGACGGCGTGCTTAGGGACAGGGGCGAGATCGTCACCGTCTCCCGCCGTTATTACAGAAGCGGCGAAAGCGAATATAAAATAGACGGCGAGCTTGTAAGACGCCGCGATATTCACGAGCTTTTTATGGATACAGGTCTCGGCGCGGACGGCTATTCAATGGTTGGCCAGGGCAAGATCGATTCCATCATATCCGCCAAAAATGAGGACAGGCGCGAGCTTTTTGAGGAAGCCGCGGGAATTTCACGTTTTCGTCACAAGAGAACTGACGCGCAGAAAAGGCTCGATCAGGCGCAGGAAAACCTCGTTCGCCTGCTGGATATTTTAGGCGAGCTTGAAAGCAGAGTGGGCCCTCTTAAGGAGCAGAGCGAAAAAGCCGCGAAATTCCTCGAGCTTTCCGCTGAAAAGAAAACGCTTGATATAGGCGTATGGCTTCATAAGATAAACAGATTCACCAATTCTCTTCGTGAGCAGGAGCATAAACTGGATGCCGCAAACGCCTCTTACGAGATATGCGAAAAGGAAATTGAAGCCATCGGCGTTGAAATCGAACAGTTAGCCGATGATATCGCCAAGATCAACACTCAGATAGAGGAAGCAAGGGCAAAGGGCGCACAGAGCGAGGAGGAAGCCCTTCGCAAGGACGGCGAGGCTTCTGTTTTAGAGGCAACGCTAACCCACAATAACGAGACCATAAGCAGGCTTAAGGAGGATATTTCCGCCGCTTCGCAGGGCAATCTTTCCATAGACGCGCAGATCAAAGAGCGCGAAGGCTTTATTGAGGAAAGCGCTGTAAAGCACTGTAAAAAGAGCGATGAGCTTGCGGCTGTTACGAAGGAACTGGAGGAGCTTTCTTCATCTGACGAGGAGTTCTCCAAAATATCAATGGAGCTCAATCAGCAGATAACCGCGCTGACCTTTAAGCTTACCGACTGCCGCGTTAAAGCCTCCGCCGCGAAATCAAGCATTGAGGAGATCGAAGTCCGCAGAGGTACGGTTGATGAGAGCATAAGCGCAATCAACAAAGAGCTTGAAATCGAGCGGGCGCGCAAGGCCGAAAGTGATGAAAATCTCAAATTTTTAAATCAGCGCATTGACGAGAACAACAATTCAATGAGTGGCTATCAGCTTAAGGTCAAGAGCAAGAACGACAGGGCGAATAAGATAAAAGAAAGCCTTGATCGTGTCAGCAGAAGCCTTGAGGAAAAACAGTCAAGAGCGAGAATGCTTTCCGATCTTGAAAAGAATATGGAGGGCTATTCCGGGGCAGTTAAAGCTGTTATGCGCCAGTCCGCGGCGAAGGCGCTCGGCGGTATCCACGGCCCTGTTTCTCAGCTTATTCAGGTGGAAAACGAGTATTCAACAGCTATTGAGGTCGCCCTCGGCGCGGCGATGCAGAATATCGTAACCACCAATGAGGCAGACGCGAAAAGAGCGATTTACTATCTGAAAAATAACAATCTCGGCAGAGCAACCTTTTTACCTATATCCAATATCAAGGGCAGAAGCCTTGACGAAAGCGGGCTTGACGATAATTTCGGCTTCATCGCGATCGCTTCCGATTTAGTAAGCTGTGACGGTAAATATGCTGAAATTATAAGCAATCTGCTCTCCCGTGTGGTAGTCGTTGACGATATGGATTGCGCGATCGGTATTGCCAAGAAATATAAAAACAGATTTAAAATCGTTACGCTGGACGGGCAGGTTATGAACCCCGGCGGCTCAATGACGGGCGGCAGCGGCGCGAAGGGCGCGGGCATTCTTTCCCGCGCGAATATGATAGAAGAATTAAACGAGGAAGCGGCAAAGTTTTCAAAAGAGGCGCAGGAGCTGTCATCTCAGCTGAAAACCGCCTCAGAAGAAGCGCGCCGTGCGGAGGCGGAGTTGCAGGCGGCTGAAGCAGATTTACAGACTGCAAAAGAGGAGCTTATCCGAGCCGAGGGCGAGGACAAGCTGATTTCCGATAAGTTAGCTTCCGTTGAAGCGCAGAAGCAGTCCCTTGAAGATGAAAAGGTGAATGCAAACGGAAGAATTGCCGCCTTGCAAAAAGAGCTTGAAAGCGCGGAAAAAGAAACCGCATCAGTTCAGACAGAAATAGACGAAACGCAGGCAAAGCTTTCGGCTGTATCAAGCGATGCCCAGAGCGTTGCCGATAAGCGAGAGGAGCTTCGCGGAAAGACCGAGGAGATAAGGCTCGATATCGTTTCCATTGAGAGAGACACGGCGGCGGCTAAGCTTGCGGTTCAGGAGCTTATTCAGCGCAAGTCTGACCAGAGCGGCAGAGTAAAATCTATTGAAGATGAGATCGCGGATATCGCGAGCAAAAACGATGCGCTTTCAGCCGAGATCGCCGCTATCAAGGCGCAGGCGGAGGAATTCCGCAGGCAGGCGCAGGGCGTTGGCGTTGATATTTCCGATAAGATCGAAAGCAGAAATGCTTTTGAAAAGCGCTCCGGAGAGCTTCGCGTTTTAGAGCGTAACAAGATAAACGAGCGTGAGGGCGTTTCGGCTGAAATCGTCCGACTTGACGAGCGCAAGATCGCCATGCGCAAGGAGTATGACGAGCTCAACGATATGCTATTTGAGCAGTATGAGCTGACGAAGCGCGAGGCGGAAAATCTTAACATAGTTATTGAGGATATTGGCGAAGCGAAAAGACGTCTTAATGAGATCAAGCTTGCCATTAAAAAGCTGGGCTCAATAAACGTTGGCGCTGTTGAGGAGTACAAAGAGGTATCCCAGAGATACGAATTCCTTAAAGAGCAGATAGACGATATTGAGAAGTCAAAGGCTGAGCTAAACAGGATAATCGACGATCTCACAGCCTCAATGAGCGAAAAATTCCTCACTCAGTTCAATAAGATAAATAAGGAATTCAACGAATCGTTTACTGATTTCTTCGGCGGCGGCAAGGGCGAGATCGTGCTTGAAGAGCCTGATAACTGCCTTGAATGCCCGATAGAAATTAAAATCCAGCCGCCCGGAAAATCGGTGCAGAACATCAATCTGTTCTCCGGCGGAGAAAAATCCCTTGCGGCCCTGGCGCTTCTTTTCAGCGTGCTTAAGGTAATGCCCTCACCGTTTTGTATTTACGATGAGGTTGAAGCGGCGCTTGATGACGTTAACGTTGAGCGCTTCGCCAAGTATATGCGCAAAATGACGGATAACACTCAGTTTATTTCGATCACCCACCGCCGCGGCACGATGGAGGAGGCAGACGTTCTCTACGGTGTAACGATGCAGGAAAAGGGCGTTTCTAAGCTTCTGGAGCTTCAAACGGCGGAGCTTGCCGCAAGCATGGGGCTTGAATAGAATAGACGCGATTTTACATAATTCACATAGGAGTAGTTATGGGAATATTTGATAAATTTTTTAAAGGCTTAAAAAAGACGAGAGAAGAGGGTTTAACCGCTCAGCTTGACGAGGTTATGGAATCCTACGATAAGATAACCGATGAGCTTTTCGAGGAGCTGGAGGAGATCCTCATTATGGGCGACGTGGGCTTTCCCACCGCCGAAAAGATCATCAAAAGCCTAAAGGAAAAGGTTGAAAACGACAGGATAAAGGAAGTTCCTCAGGTGCGTGAAACCTTAAAGGATATCGTTTCGGGTATCGTTTGGGGCGGTAGCTACTTGAAGCTTCGCACGAAGCCCTCCGTTATCCTTGTTATCGGCGTGAACGGAGTTGGAAAAACCACCACCATCGGCAAGCTTGCCTTAAGACTTAAGGAGCAGGGCAGAAGCGTTATTCTCGGCGCAGCCGATACCTTCCGCGCCGCCGCTATCGAACAGCTTCAGGTCTGGGCAGACAGGGCAGAGGTCGATCTTATCAAATCAGCGGAGGGTTCCGATCCTGCTTCGGTAGTATTCGATACGATTCAGGCAGGTAAAGCGAGAAACGCGGACGTTATAATTGTCGACACCGCCGGCAGGCTTCACAATAAGAAAAATCTTATGGATGAGCTCAACAAGATCAGGCGCGTTATTGACCGTGAGCTTCCCGACGCTTCAAAAGAGGTTCTTTTGGTGCTTGACGCCACCACGGGGCAGAATGCCGTTAATCAAGCTAAGGATTTCAAAGAGGCAGCAGGCATTTCGGGAATCATCCTCACGAAGCTGGACGGCACGGCAAAGGGCGGCGTAGTTCTCGCTATCAACAACGAGCTTGACGTTCCCGTTAAATTCATCGGCGTTGGCGAGCAGATAGACGATCTTCAGCCCTTTGACGCGGACGCTTTCGCGGCGGGCTTATTCGGTGACGAGGTTTAAATATATGGATTTCATTTTAGCAACGAACAATATGAAAAAGCTCGGCGAAATGCAGAGGATTCTTTCGCCCCTCGGTATCAACGTTGTTACCGCGAAAATGCTCGGTATCACGATCCCGGACGTGGAGGAGAATGGAACAACCTTCGAGGAAAACGCAAGAATAAAGGCGCTTTCCGCCTGCGAGACAACGGGTATGCCCGCAATCGCTGACGACAGCGGCATCTGCGTTGATTATTTGGACGGCGCGCCGGGTATATTTTCCGCAAGATTTTCGGGCGGTCACGGCAATGATGAAGCCAATAACGATCTGCTTCTTGAAAAGCTCAGCGGTGTGCCAATGGAGCAGAGAACGGCATACTATGCCTGCGCGATCTGCTGTGTTTTTCCCGATGGCAGAGAGATCACCGTAAGGGGCGAATGCCACGGCCATATCGGCTTTGAGCGAGACGGAAACGAGGGCTTCGGCTACGATCCGCTTTTCATTATAAACGGCAAGGCCTTCGGCAGATATACCGCCGAGGAAAAGGACAAAATCAGCCACAGAGGCAAAGCCCTCAGGCTTTTAACTAAGGAATTGGAGAAGATCATATGACTTCAAAGGAAAGAGCCGAGCTTCGCGCAAAGGCAAATCCTCTTGAGCCGATTTTTCAAATCGGCAAGGAGGGAATATCTGATAATTTGATTGCTCAGCTTGACGATGCGCTGGATGTTCGCGAGCTTTTAAAGGTGCGTATCCACCTTGAAACCGCTCCAAAAGCGCCAAAGGAATTTGCGCAGGAGCTTGGCGTAGCGCTGGGTGCTGAGGTGATTCAGGTTATCGGCGGAGTTATCGTGCTTTACAGAAAGATAGATAAGGAAAAGGTTGAAGCAAAAAAGCAGGAGCGCGCCAAGGCCTCAGGCAAGAAAGCGCCCAAGAAAAAGGTTAAGATCAAGGGTTTGCGCCAGCGCCAGCGTGAATACGAGCAGGCGCACCCGCGCCCGAAATTCAACCGCTACAGCGGCGGCGGAAAATCGGATAAGGGCAACGCAAGAGGTGGCAAACGGTGAGGCTCGGCATCTTCGGCGGAGCCTTCAATCCCGTTCATAACGGGCATATAAACCTCGCCAAAAGCTATTTGAATAGTCTTTCACTTGATAAGCTTCTTATCATCCCAACGGCGAATCCGCCCCACAGAAGCGCAATAGGCTTCGCCGGCGAGGAGGACAGGCTCAATATGCTCTCCCTTGCCTTTGAGGGTGTTGAGAAGATAGAGCTTTCCGATATCGAATTCAAGCGAAGCGAAAAAAGCTACACCTACGATACGGTTAAAGAATTAAGAAAAACCTATACAAACGATGAAATTTTCCTTATAATAGGAGAAGATCAGTTCCTTATGTTCGATCAGTGGTATAAATATAAGGAGCTTCTTGACGAGGTAGTGCTCTGCACCGCGGCGCGGGAAAGGAACACACAAAAGGCGCTTAGCGACTATGCTCAAAAGCTTCTCGGCAGTCAATACGGCTACTACATTGCCGATTTCGACCCGATCGTAATCTCAAGCAGTGAACTGAGAGAAAAGCTGAAAGCAGGAGAGGACGTTTGTGATTATCTCCCCGCCAAGGTTTATGACTATATTAAGGACAAGGGACTTTATATTGAATAATAACGAGGAATATATCAAAATAATAAAAGAGCGTTTATCCGAGGCGCGCTTCACTCATTCGATAAACGTTGCAGAAGCGGCGGCTCAGCTTGCGGAAAAATACGGCGCGAACGCTGAGAAAGCCTACACGGCGGGCATACTCCACGATATCACGAAGGAGGAAACTCACGAAGCGCAAAAAGAGTACATAACCCGAAACGGCATAGCGCTGACGGAGCTTGAGCGCCTCAACGGCAAGGTGCTTCATCAAATGTCGGGATCACTGTTTTGCCAATCGGAGCTTGGGATAGACGATGAGGAAATTCTCGGCGCTGTCAGGTATCACACCACCGGCAGGCGGGATATGACTTTGCTTGAAAAAGTCGTTTACACCGCTGATTTCATTTCGGCGGAAAGGTGCTATTCTGACGTTGAGGTTATGAGAGAAAAGGCGCAAAAAAGCCTTGAGGAAGCAATGCTATACTCGCTCAGGTGGACAATAAGAGATCTTTCGTCAAAAGCAAAGCTTATCCACCCGGACACGCTGGAATGCTATAATTGGATATTGGAAAATGAATTGAAAAGGAAGATAGTATGAATTCATTAGAGATCGTAAAAACAGCCGTTATGGCGGCGGACAGTAAAAAAGGCAAGGATATACAGGTTATCGGAATCAGAGATATCTCCGTCCTTGCGGATTATTTCGTGCTGGTAACGGGTGATTCATCAACTCAGGTAAAGGCGCTTGCCGATGAAATAGAATTCAAGCTTAGTGAAGCGGGCGAAGCGCCCCACCATATTGAGGGCAGGCAATCGGGCTGGATATGCCTTGATTTTTCAACAGTGGTAATTCACGTTTTCTACAAGGATCAGCGAAACTATTTCAAGCTGGAGCATCTTTGGGAAGACGGCGATAGAATAGACATAGAAAAGCTTTTGGAGGAATAACTATGGATTATAATTTTAAAGAGATAGAAAAGAAATGGCAAAACGTTTGGTACAGCCAAAACACCTTTGCAGCGAAGGACGATTATTCTCTGCCCAAGTTCTACTGCCTCGTTGAGTTCCCTTATCCCAGCGGGCAGGGGCTTCACGTCGGTCACCCGCGTTCATACACAGCGCTGGATATCGTGGCGAGAAAGAAAAGGCTTCAGGGCTATAACGTTCTTTATCCGATGGGCTGGGACGCTTTCGGTCTTCCCACGGAAAACTTCGCGATCAAAAATCACATCCACCCCGCCGAGGTAACGAAGAACAACGTAGCCCGCTTCAAGCAGCAGCTTCAGGCACTGGGCTTCTCCTTTGACTGGACGAGGGAGATCAACACCACCGATCCGTCCTACTACAAATGGACCCAGTGGATATTCCTTCAGCTCTTCAAAAAGGGACTTGCCTATAAAAAGGAAATGGCGGTAAACTGGTGCACCTCCTGCAAGTGCGTTCTTGCAAACGAAGAGGTTGTCAACGGCGTGTGCGAGCGTTGCGGCTCGGAGGTTATCCGTAAGAATCAGAGCCAGTGGATGCTTAAGATCACCGAGTATGCGGACAGGCTCGTTTCCGATCTGGACGACGTTGATTTTATCGACAGAGTTAAGGTTCAGCAGAGAAACTGGATCGGCAGAAGCACCGGCGCGGAGGTTGATTTCAAGACCACCCTCGGCGATACGCTGACCGTTTATACCACGAGATGCGACACGCTTTTCGGCGCTACTTATATGGTTATCTCCCCCGAGCATCCGCTTATCGAAAAGTGGGCGGACAGTCTTTCTAATCTTGACGAGGTGCGCGCTTATCAGAACGAAGCCGCTCACAAGAGCGATTTTGAACGCACGGAGCTCAACAAGGATAAAACCGGCGTAAGGCTCAACGGCGTTATGGGTATCAACCCCGTAAACGACGAGGAGATACCGATCTTCATTTCCGATTACGTACTTACCTCCTACGGCACGGGCGCAATTATGGCAGTTCCCGCTCACGATACCCGTGACTGGGAGTTCGCAAAGAAATTCGATCTGCCGATCATCGAAGTAGTAGCAGGCGGCGAGGACGTGCAGAAGACGGCGTTCACCGATTGCTACACCGGCGTGCTTGTAAACAGCGGCTTCATCACCGGAATGTCCGTTGAGGAAGCAAAAAAAGCTATGATCGAATGGCTTGAAAAAGAGGGCAAGGGCAGAGAAAAGGTGAACTTTAAACTGCGTGACTGGGTGTTCAGCCGCCAGAGATATTGGGGCGAGCCGATCCCGATCGTTCACTGCGATAAGTGCGGCTACGTTGCCATCCCCGAAGAGGAGCTTCCTCTTGAGCTTCCCAACGTCGAATCCTACGAACCCACCGATACAGGCGAATCACCCCTCGCTAAAATGACCGATTGGGTAAATACCAAGTGTCCCTGTTGCGGCGGGGATGCCAAGAGAGAGACCGACACCATGCCCCAGTGGGCAGGCTCTTCCTGGTATTTCCTGCGCTATATGGATCCCCACAACGATAAGGCGATCGCTTCCAAGGAAGCCTTTGATTACTGGTCACCCGTTGATTGGTACAACGGCGGTATGGAGCACACCACGCTTCACCTGCTTTACAGCCGTTTCTGGCATAAATTCCTCTATGATATCGGCGTGGTTCCCACGAAAGAGCCGTATCAGAAGCGTACCTCCCACGGTATGATCCTCGGCGAAAACGGTGAGAAGATGAGTAAATCCCGCGGAAACGTTGTAAATCCAGATGAGATCGTAGATCAGTACGGCGCTGATACCATGCGTCTTTACGAGATGTTCATCGGCGATTTCGAGAAAGCCGCGCCGTGGAACTCCGATTCTATCAAGGGATGCAAGCGTTTCATCGAGCGTTTCTGGAATTTACAGGAGATCGCAGTAGACGGCGATGCCTACAGTCCCGAGCTGGAAGCTCTCATGCATAAGACCATTAAGAAGGTCACCGAGGATATCGATAGCCTTAAGTGCAACACCGCCATCGCCGCGATGATGACCCTTATCAACAAGATTTACGAAAAGGGCAGTGTAACGAAGGCAGAGCTCAAAGACCTCACGATCCTGCTCAATCCCTTTGCACCTCACGTTACTGAGGAAATGTGGGACGTTATGAGCTTCGGCGGAATGGTAAATGAAGCAAAATGGCCCGAGTTTGACGAGGCCAAGACTGTTGAAAACAGCGTTGAGATCGTGCTTCAGATAATGGGCAAGGTGCGCTCACGCATCACGATCCCGGTTGATATGCCCAAGGACGAGGTTATCGCTCTTGCAAAGGCAGACGAAAAAATCGCCGCCGCCATCGAGGGCAAAACCATCAAAAAGGAAATCTACGTTCCCGGCAAACTTGTTAACATCGTTGCCGTATAATAAAACGAAAAAGCCACGAACATTTCGTTCGTGGCTTTTGATTTGTTCAATTATTTTGATACCTTCCAATACTGCGCCTTAAAGCCGTAGTTATTATCGCAAAGGTAGTTTTCAACCGTTAAATTATATTTGTTGCACAGTTTGAGAAAATCACTCATTTTTTCGTCTTTATCAAGGGTTTGGTAGTACATGCAGCCGCCCTCTTTTATAAAGCTCATAGCCTTGCCAAGCAGAGCCTCATAAAGACCGCTTTCGAGCCTCGTGCTGCCGACTACCGTAACGATATCGAATTTGTTTTCGCAGCCCTCAACCAGCATAACGTCTGAATGGATAACCTCAACAGAATTGGGATTGCGCTCGTTGAGCAATCCCTCTTTAAGCGCTCGGCAGCATTCCTCGTCTATATCAATGCTCGTCAAAGTTCCGCCGTTTAATTTATACGAAAGATACCTGTCCCAATATCCCGCGCCGATACCTACGTTGCAGATATTTTCGCCCTCGCTAACGGCGAAATTCTCCTCGAAAAATTTTGCGATCATATATTCAAGATACTTGTTTTTAACGCCCAAATTCCATGGACCCGCGTCCTTATCATAGCATTCGCCGTAAGATCTTAATAAGAAATCCTTATCCATATTAATTCTCCTTTATTTATACAAATATATTATCATATCGGGGTGGAAAAAATCAATGGCGTATGTTATACTTGCTAATAGGTGATAATATGAAAATAACTGTTATAGGCGGGGGCGGGGTACGCTCCATGTTTCTTGCGAAGAGCATTGCACAGAAGGCGGAAAGGCTTCATATAGACGAGCTTTGCTTTATGGATAACAACGCTCAAAAGCTAAAGATATACGGCGGTATGGCGGCGCACGTGGCAAAGCTTCTTTGCCCGAAGCTGAAATTCAGCTTAACTGCTAACGCGGTTGAAGCCGTTACCGATGCGGATTACGTTATAACCACTATCCGCGTTGGAGAGGACGATATGCGCGCGAAGGACGAGCGCATTGCTCTCAACAAAGGCGTGCTTGGTCAGGAAACGACCGGTGCGGCAGGCTTTTCCTTTGCTATGAGAAGCGTTCCCGCCCTTGCGGAATACTGTGAGCTTATCAAAAAGTACGCAAAAAGCAATGTAAAGGTGTTCAACTTTACAAACCCCGCGGGTGTAGTTTCACAAACCTTGCGTGATATGGGCTACGATTTTACATACGGAATTTGCGACGCCCCCTCTGGAATGCTCCGCTCCTTCGCGCTTTTATATAACGAATCACCCGATAATATAAGCGGAGAGGTCTACGGGCTAAACCACCTCTCGTATTTTAAAAGCATTACACTCAGCGGAAAAGAGATTTTGAACGAGCTCATTGAGAATGACGAAGCTTACGCTAAAACCGATATGCGCTACTTTGATAAGGCGCTTTTGCGGGACAGAAAAAGTATTCTAAACGAATATCTCTACTATTTCTACTACCGCGAGCAGGCGGTGGAGAATATCCTAAAAGCAGATCAGACCCGCGGCGAGCAGATACGGGATATCAATAAAAATATGACCGCTGAGCTTTCAAAAATGGACGTGGAGAACGATTTTGAGGGTTGCCTTAAGATGTTCAATAAATGGTATGGAATGCGCGAGGGCAGCTATATGGCAAGCGAAACAGGCGTTAAGCGCACCGCAACCTGGAAGTTCAATATCTATGAGGAGGACGACGGCGGCTATGCGGGCGTGGCGCTGAAATTCATTGAGAACGCCCAAAGTGGCAAAACAGGCACGATGATCATGTGCGTTCCCAACAACGGCGCTATCAGCGGACTTCGTGATGACGATGTGGTTGAAATCACCTGCGACGTTAACGCCGATGGTTGTACTCCGCACTATATGGGCGAGGTGGACGAGCAGAATCTTGAAATGATAAGGCGCGTTAAAATTTACGAACGCCTTGCCTCAAAAGCCATAAGAAATAAGGATAAGGCGGCGGCGGTGCAGGCGCTCACGCTCCACCCGCTGGTCAATTCCTATTCGCTGGCAAAAGAGCTTGTAGACGAATATATAGAGCATAACGCAAAATACAGCCAAGGCTGGAAATAGAGAGGAAAAAGCTATGAAAAAGAAGATCTACACCGTCGCTACGGCGCACCTTGATACGATCTGGAGCTGGGATTTTGAAACCACGGTTTCACAGTATATTTACAATACCCTCGTGGATAATTTCAAAATGCTTGAAAAATATCCCACCTACCGTTTCAATTTTGAGGGTAGCTATCGCTACGAGCTTATGGAGGAATACTATCCCGAGCTTTTCGAAAAGGTTAAGGAATACGTTAAAGAGGGCAGGTGGAACGTATGCGGTTCTGCCTTTGAAAACGGCGACACGAATATTCCGTCTCCCGAAGCGCTTTTCAGAAATATTCTGATCGGCAATTCCTATTTTGATAAGACCTTCGGCAAGAGATCGGTCGATATCTATTTGCCCGATTGCTTCGGCTTCGGTTGGGCGCTTCCGTCCATTGCTCATCACGCAAATCTTATGGGCTTCACCACCCAAAAGCTTGCTTGGGGCTCTGCTTACGGCACGCCTTTTGACATCGGCAAGTGGTACGGCGTGGACGGCAATTTCATCTACGCCAGCACCAATCCCCACGATTATTATTTTACGCTCACTCAGCTTCGCAAGTGGGATTTCGTGGAGAAAAAGCTTAAGGAAAACGAGCAGTTTGACCTCGATTGGACTTATATATTCCACGGTATCGGCGATCGCGGCGGCGCGCCGAAGGAACCCACTATTGCCTACGTTGAGCAAGAGATCAAAAAGAACGATACGGAGGATATTGAGGTTTATGCCGCGGCGGCGGACGAGATATACCGCGATATCCAAAACAAGCTAACGGACGAGCAACGCGCAAAGCTTCCTGAATGGAAAACGGAGCTTGTTATGCAGAATCACGGCGTTGGCGGTTACACCTCCCGCGCCCTCGGTAAGCGTTGGAACAGGCGTTGTGAGGAGCTTGCGGACATTGCTGAAAGAAACGGAGTTATTGCCGATTATTTCGGAACAGCCGATTATAATCACGATGTTATCAACCGCTCTTGGAAGCGCTTTATCGCCCATCAATTCCACGATGATATGCCCGGAACGTCAGTTCAGCGCGCGTACCGCAGAAGCTGGAACGATTACGCTATGTCAGCAAATCAGTTCACGGGAGAGCTTGAAGCGGCGGCGGTTTCCGTTTCGTCGCTGATGAAAACCGATTTTTGCAGCGGTGTTCCCGTCATGGTGTCAAACCCCATTGAGGCTGATATCCACGGTGCGGTAACCGTTCGCCTTGCGGGTATAAAACAGTCCTGCGTGAGGGTATTTGATGATAGCGGCAAGGAGGTAAAAAGCCAGATAAATTCTGACGAAAACGGCGTTAAAGAGATACTTTTCATTGCGGACGTTAAGAGTCTTGGTTACCGTGTTTATGACGTCCGTCCAAGCGCTGAACCATGCAAGCTTGCGAGCTCGCTTTCCATAAATTCCGATAACGTTATGGAAAACCAGAAGTATATCGTTACCCTCAATAAAAACGGCAATATCACTTCAATTTTAGATAAAACTCAGGACGAGCTTGAAATCCTCAAAGAGCCGATCTCCCTCGGTCTGTTTAACTACACAGGCTCAAAGGACTGGCCCGCGTGGGAAATGAATTATGCTCAGGCGAACAAGGAAGCAGACAGAATTCCTCAGCTTGTGACCATCAGCATTGAGGAAAACGGACCCGCGCGAGTTGCCTTCAAGGTCATTCAGCAGGATAAAAACCGCTCGCAGTTTACGAATTTCATCGCGCTGACTGACGGCGGGCAGTGCGTTGAGGTGTATTCGGAGATCGAATGGCAGAGCCTTTGCACAATGGCAAAGAATAAGTTTTCCTTCACCTGCTCAAATGAAAAGGCTACCTTTGACCTTGGCCTCGGCGCGATAGAGCGCGGAAATATGACGGAAAAGCTCTTTGAAGTTCCCGCTCAAAAGTGGGCGGATATCACCGATAAGAGCGGCGAATACGGCGTTTCCGTTATCAGCGAATGCAAATACGGCTGGGATAAGTTCAGCGATAATACTTTGAGAATGACCGTCCTCCACACGCCGAAAAAAAACTACAGAATAGATTCAATGCAGTCCCTTATGGATATCGGGCTTAACAGATATTCCTTCGCGATCTTCAGCCACGCCGGAAACGTTGGTGAAGAAACCCAGCTTGAAGCGAGAAAATTCGTTCAGCCGATGACGGCGTTCGCCGTTGAGAAGCACGGCGGCGCGCTCAAATCACATTACAGTTTCGGAAATGTTTCAAATAACGGCGTTATTATCCGCGCGCTGAAAAAGGCGGAGGACAGCAACGAGATCATCGTTCGCTTAAACGAGGGCGCAAACAAGGAAGTTGAGAATTTCACCCTTGAGCTTGGAAGCGGAATCGAATCCGCCCGCGAGATTTTCGCCAGCGAGGAGCATAAATGCGAAGCAACGGTTGAAAACGGCAAGCTTGTTACAAGCTTCAAGCCCTATGAGATAAAGAGCTTCGTGCTTAAGCTTAAGGGCAGCGAGGTTAAAGGCAATAAAGCCCTTTCAAAACCCGCAAAGGTTGATTTTGATAAGAATATCATCACCGCGCAGGGCGGCGCAAGTGCCGATTTTGAGATCAGCATTCCGCGCGAGATAACGCCGAAAGCAGTTAAGGCAAACGGCGTTGATTTCAAAATTTCCGAAACGGATAAAAACGCCCTCGTGATGAACGGACAGACGATAAACATTTCCGAAAATACCGATAAGCTTTGCCTGCTTTGCGCTTCCCTTAACGGCGACAAAATCGTGAAATTCGATGTTGACGGCAATAAAGTTTCGAAGAGAATCCTCAGCGCCTACGAGCGTTTTGCTTCGGGCGATCTTCCCAATCTCGGTGACGTTGCCTACGTTAAGCAGGGCAAGCTGGGCTTTGAGGCGACCCACAGCCATATGGGCGGCAAGGACGCCATCGCAAAGGGTATGTATTTTTACATTGTTGAGATAGACGTTAAGGGCAAGAAAGCCGTAACTTTGCCAAGTGATAGCGACATCGTAGTTATCGCCGCCACGGAATACAGCGGCGCGGCAGGAAGGCTCGCCACTCCCGTTTTTGACGAGGTAGATAAAAACCGCCTGCAGACCTTTAGATTTACCTTTGGTGAATACATCCGCTATCAGCGCTACAAAAACGTTTGGCATTTGAACGATAAAGATAATTTCCTGAAGGACAGAAACAGAGGAAGAATTAAATGAGCCACAATTTTGAAAAAAACTGGACCACCAAAAATAATGGCTATCCATTGAATGACGAAGAAGTTCAGCGCTACGTCTCCGTTGTACCCTCCGCAAGGCAATACCGCCATTCGCTGACGCCCTTTTATTGCTTTATCCATTTCGGAATGAACACGGCAACCGGCAGGGAATGGGGCGCGGGTACGGAAACGGCGATGGATTTCACCGTTAAAAGCATCAAACCCGCTCAATGGGTGAAATGTATCAAAGCGGCGGGCGCACAGGGCATTATTTTGACTTGTAAGCACCACGACGGCTTCTGTCTTTGGCCAACGAAATACAGCAATTTCTCTGTAAAGTTTTCAACCTTTACGGGCGATATCGTTAAAATGGTGGCGGATGAATGCAGGGAACAGAGGCTTTTCTTCGGCGTTTATCTCTCTCCGTGGGATATGCACGAAAAAACCTACGGCACCGAAGCCTATAACGATTATTTTTGCAATCAGCTCACCGAGCTTTTAACCAATTACGGCGAGATCAGAGAGGTCTGGTTTGACGGCGCGAAGGGTGCGAATGCCCGCGCCTTTGAATATGATTGGGAAAGATATTATAAGCTGATAAGAGAGCTTCAGCCGAACGCCAATATCGCCATCTGCGGCCCTGATATCAGGTGGGTCGGCAACGAGGGCGGAAAAACGAGAGATTCGGAATTCTCCGTTGTTCCGGCTTCTCTTTGCCTTGCGGAGACTGTCAGCAAACACAGCCAGCACGCGGAGGGCGATGCGGCAAAGCTCAAGAAAATCACCTCTACAGACGAGGATTTAGGCAGCAGGGCGGTACTTGAAAAAAATACCGATCTGTGCTGGTATCCCGCTGAGGTGGACGTTTCTATTCGCAAGGGTTGGTTTTGGTCTAAAGCGAGCAACGCCACCGTTAAAAGCGGCAAAAAACTCTTTAAGCTGTATCTCGATTCCGTGGGCAAAAACTGCTCTTTCCTGCTGAACGTGCCGCCAACCGATAAGGGCGTTATCCACCGCAAGGACGCTAAGGCGCTCAAAGACCTCGGCAGAAGAATCGAGGAGATGAAAGCGTTTCCCGTTATCGTTGAAAAGCTGGGCGAGCTCACGCCGAACGACGGCTGTATCGACTTTGATTTTGATTCCCAAAAGAAGCTGAAATACGTTATCATCAAGGAGGATATACGCAAATCCCAGCGTGTTGAGGCATTTGATATCTATATCAAAAAGGCGAACGGCAAATTCAAAAAGGCGGCATCGGAAACAGTTATCGGCTCATGCCGCATAATCCCGCTTAAAAAGAAAAAATGTGTCGGCGCAAGGCTTGTTATCCGCCAAAGCCGCAGCACTCCCGTTATCTCTGAAATCGGGTTTTACGAATAATGAAATAAAAACGAAACACCCCGCGAACGATTTTTCGTTCGCGGGGTTGCTTCATTCATTGAGTGCTTTATTAATTGTATTTAACACGTTCTTTTTGTCCGCGCTCCAAAGGGGAGCGATAAGGTCTTTTTTCGCCCCGTCTCCCGTAAGACGGTGGATAACGACGTTTTGCGGAATTCTCTCAACGCAGGCTTTGAGGATATCAATATATTCCTCAAGGGTGAGTACCTCAAATTCTCCGCTTTCATAATCCCTTGCAAGATCGGTGTTTTTCAGCACGTGCAGAAGCTGAAGCTTAATGCCGTTTGTGCCTGCCTTGCAAACGTGATCGACAGTTTCAATTATATCCGCTTTCGTTTCAAAGGGCAGACCGATTATAACGTGGGTAACTACGTTTATCCCCGCCGCTTTCAGCCTCAAAACCGCATTGTCATACACGCCAAGCGCATATCCGCGCCGTATGTATTCAGCGGTCTTTTCGTGGATCGTCTGCAAGCCCAGCTCAACGAAAACAGGCTTGATTTTATTCAGCTTTTCAAGCAAATCGATTACTTCGTCGGGCAGGCAGTCGGGGCGTGTAGCAATCGAAATTGCCACGATGTCGGGGTGATTTATCGCCTCGGTAAACTTCCTTTCAAGCACTTCAGCGGGTGCATAGGTGTTTGTAAACGCCTGAAAGTAGGCAATATATTTGCCGTCCTTGATTTTCTTTTTAACTCTGCGCTTGCCGCTCTCAATTTGCTCGGTTATCGATTTCTCGGCGCTTTCCGCAAAGTCTCCGCTGCCTCCGCGGGAGCAAAAGATACAGCCGTTTTCGCCCAGTGTGCCGTCACGGTTCGGGCAGGTGAAGCCCCCGTTTATGCTGATTTTATAAACCTTGCAGCCGAAGGTATCGCGCAAATACTGATTAAAACTATAATATTTCATCTGCGATCTCAAAGAATTCATCAAGATTTTTGCCGTTTGAGCAGACGTAAGAGCTTATGCGCTCACAACTTATTTCTTCTTTATCAAGGGTCATACAAACGCCGCCCGCTTCTTTGAGGACAACGGTCGCTCCCGCTAAATCCCACGGGCGCAGAATAAGCTCATAGTATAAATCAGCCTTGCCGGCCGCCACGTAGCAGATATCCAGCGCGGCACTGCCGCCTCTGCGGATCTCAACGCATTTGTAGAAAACCTGCTCTGTCAGCTCAAAGGTTTTTTTCGCCAACTCATGCTCATAAGGGCAGGTGCCGAAAAGCACGAGACTGTTTTGCATATCGCAGTCGGTAACGTGAATTCTTTTTCCGTTTAGATAAGCGCCCTTGCCTTTTTCGGCATAGTAAATATTATCTAAATCGGGATCCATAACAACGCCGAGAATAAGCTCCTTATCCTTTGCAAGCCCAACGGAAATGGCGCTGTGCTGAAAGCCCTTTATAAAATTTGTTGTGCCGTCAATCGGGTCTATGATGAAGCAGTAGCCGTCCGCAAGCTCCTTGTTGCCGTCGCCTTCTTCTCCGAGAAAAGAACAGCCGGGAACGATTTTTGAAAGCTCACAAAACAAAAAGTCTTGAATCTTTTTATCGTATTCCGTAACGAGGTTTACGGCAGAGCCTTTGCTCTCGATCCCTAAGTCTCCCGCGGCGCTTTTATAGATTATACCTGCCTGTTTAACGGCTTCAATTATTTTTTCTAACATATTATCACCGCAATTATTGTAGCATAAAATTTCTCATAATCAATATAATTTAATATGATTATTGCTATGATTATCGCCAAAATGGCGGAAAGAATACTGCGCCTGTTTCACAGAGGCGCAACAACACTTCCGGGAAAGCTTGCTCTCGCGATCAAAAGAAACATTCTGCAAAAGCTTTCACGGGGTGTGAAAGTCATTATGATAACGGGAACGAACGGCAAAACCACCTCCGCAAGAATGATAGAGGAGGGGCTTCGGGAGAGCGGAAAAAGCTATTTTATGAACCGCTCCGGTGCGAACCTCATAACGGGCATAACAACCGCCTTTATCGCGAATTCAACCTTGTTCGGCAAATGCAAAAAGGAGTACGCCATCATCGAATGCGATGAAAACGCACTGAAAAAGGTGAGCCTTTATATCGACGCGAAAATTCTGCTCGTCACCAACGTTTTCCGCGATCAGCTGGACAGATACGGCGAGGTTTCCTCAACGCTTTCCGCCATAAAAAAGGGCGCGCAGAATATGAAAAACTGCGTGCTTATTTTGAATGCGGACGATCCGCTGACTTACAGCCTTTCACAGCTTCCAAACCGCTATTACACCTACGGCGTAAACATTCCGCTTCAAATGGGTGGCAGAAGTGATAGTGACTATTGTCTTTTCTGCAAATCCCGCTATAAATACCACTATAAAACATACAGCCACTTGGGCAGTTTTTATTGCAAAAATTGCGGATATCAAAGGGAAAATCCCGCCTTTTCCGCGGATGCCGTGATAGAAACAAATGCCGATCATTCCTCAGTTTTCGTCAATCTGAACGGCAAAAACGTTCTTTTTAAAATCAATCTCGGCGGCGCATATAATATTTATAACTCCATCGGCGCGGCGGCGGTGCTTTCCGTTTTAGGGCTTGATATAAACACCGTTGAAAGCACGTTGGCGAATTTCGGCGGAGCCTTCGGCAGAATGGAAAGCTTCGGAACAACGAAAATGCTCCTTGTTAAAAACCCGGCGGGCTTTACTCAAACGATGAATTACATCTATCCGCTTACAATCAAAAACCTAATTTTCGTGCTGAATGATAATCCTGCCGACGGGCGGGACGTTTCGTGGATATGGGATGCGGATATCAGGATTCATGAAAGCGTTGAAAATATCTACGCCTTCGGTATTCGCTCAGGGGATATGGCGCTTCGTCTGAAATACGAGGGCTATCCCGTAAGGCTTATAGGCAGCTATGAGGAGTTTTACGCTCTCACAGATGAGGAAAATACGGTGATCGTGCCCACCTACACGGCGATGATGGCGCTTCGCCCGTATCTTGCTCAAAAATTTAAAAAGGATGAATTCTGGAAATGAAGCTGAAAATTGCCCACCTCTATCCTGATTTGCTGAATTTATACGGCGATTCGGGCAATGTTCTCTGCCTCGAGCGGAGAATAAAATGGCGGAATATAGACTGTATGACTTACAGGCTCGATTCCGCAAAACTGCTGAACAAAAACGATTACGATATTATTTTCATCGGCGGCGGGCAGGATTTTGAGCAGTCTCTGATCCTTCGTGATCTCGGCTCGGGCGCAGACGAGCTTATCAAGCGTGAGATTGAAAACGGCACGGTGATCCTTGCCATATGCGGCGGCTTTCAGCTTCTCGGGAATTATTATGAAACCTACAAGGGCGAGCGAATGAAATTCATCGGCGCGCTTGATTTTTACACCGTCGGCGGCGAAAAAAGGCTGATAGGGAATTACGCCTTTAAAACCAGCGACAAGATGAAAATTATCGGCTTTGAAAACCATTCGGGCAGAACGTATCTTTGCAATAATCTGAAGCCGCTGGGAAAGGTTATAAAGGGTTGCGGAAATAACGGCAAGGATAAAACCGAGGGCGTGAGATACAAAAACACCTTCGGAACTTACTGCCATGGTCCGCTTTTGCCGAAAAACCCCGCCTTTGCTGATATGCTGATAGAGAAAGCACTCATCAAAAAATATGGCGAAGGGAAGCTTGCTCCACTCGATAACAAGCTTGAAATGCTTGCCAGAGCGCAGGTAAATGCGCTTTATTTATAGTGAGGTAACAACTCATACTCTTGTATTCAGTGAGGCTTTTGCGCCTGCAGGCGCGGTCAATTTTTCAAAATGCTTTTTCCACTGCGTGGAAGGCCGAATTCTTTTAATTATTTAGAATTGCCACTGCCGTGGCGGGGCGTATCATTTTTTTTGAGTCGCAAAAGAACCCCTTGCGCGCACAGTGCCGCAGAGAATAAAACTTATATACCGTATCCTCGGCGCAGTGCGCAATGTGCGCGCGCCGAAAAGAGAAAGGGGATTTTCAAGGGGACTATTGAGCGTAGCGAAATCTCCCCTTGAATTG